>JADFWT010000038.1 GCA_015233785.1 Magnetococcales bacterium | reverse complement strand
GGGGGTATTCCTCCCGGCTTTTTTTTCGATTCATTTTTTGGAGAAGAAAAAATGGGCCGGGGAGGCATTCCCGGCCCGATTTTTGTATAGAGGTTGGTAACCAGTATCACCTTCAACGAAGATCGCGACAGACTAGGCGTAAGGGGCAAGGAGATGGAAGAAGGACTTTGGGAAGAGGAAGAGGGCGCGATTGATGAAGAGGCCGGGGTCAGCAAACCCCTACCGAGAAGACGCTCCCCGGCGGCCCATCTTACTGGTAAGGAGAAGGCGGCTGTCTTTATCCTGTCGTTGCCGGATGAGGAGTCCAAGAAGCTGATGGAGGGGATGGAAGAGGATGAGATCCGTGAGATCACCCGTACCATCTCCCGCATGGGCACCATGCCCCAGGACGTTGTAAAGGCGGTTCGTGCGGAGTTTCTTGATCGCTTTGAGAACCAGCAATACAACGTTCGCGGCGGCATGAGTAAGGTCAAGGAGCTGATTTTCAGCGTGTTGGGCAAGGAGAAGGGCCGGCAGATGCTGAAAGAGCTTCAGCAGGGTCCGAAGAACACGCCTTGGGAGATTCTCAACGCCATGGAGCCGACGCTGGTAGCGACCTTCCTGTCAAACGAGCATCCTCAGAGCATCGCCCTGATGCTGTCGCAGTTGCATACCGAGCAATCCTCCTTTGTGATGGATTATCTGGCTCCTGATATTCAGCAGGAGGTGGTTTACCGCATGGCTAAGCTCGGCACACTGCCGCCGGGTGCGCTGGAGGATATTGAAGAGTCGCTTCTCACCGAGTTGGAAGCGCTGGGTGCAGCCCGTGGTCTCTACACCCAGGAGGGCGGCGGTGGCGTCAAGAAAGTGGCCGAACTGCTCAATCAGATGTCTCGGGAGGTTTCCGACAAGCTTTTGGCATTCCTGGACGAAGAGGACAATCCTCTGGCCGAAGAGGTCCGCAAGGAGATGTTCCTGTTCGAAGATCTGCTGCTTATGGACGACAAGAGCTTCCAGACGCTGCTGCGGGAGGTCTCCAACGACGATCTTTTGTCGGCTCTCAAGGGTGCCGAGGATCGTTTGCGGGAGAAATTCTTCGGCAACATGTCCGACCGTGCTGCCGAGATGCTGCGCGAGGATCTGGAGATGATGGGGCCGGTCAAGGTCGCCGATGTGGAAGGGGCGCAGCAAGCGATCCTCAAGATTGCTCGGCGTCTGGAGGACGAAGGCGTTATCGTTATTATGGGCAAGGGCTCCGACGACGTGGTTCTATAGTCGCCCCACAGGCCCTTGGCTTGCTAACTGGAATGGTAGGGCGATGGTGGTGGTCACCATCGCACGACTGGAGATCGAAACGTGCCGGAACAGAAACAGATCCTCAACCCATATGGGCCTGGACGGCTGGGCAAACGGCTTGGCTTTCGTGAGCTGTTGCAGCTTGATAAGGATCCCCATGCCGGTCGTTTTCGCCGCTATATGCCGGATGGCAATCTGGCGGTGGAGAAGGTGGAGCCTGTGGAGGTTAAACCCCCGGAGCCGCCGCCGGAAGAGATCCATCAACGCAAACTCGAACAGATTGAGCGGGAGACCTATCAAAAGGCTTTTGAGGCTGGTGAAAAGGCTGGTTTTGAGGCGGGTCTCACGGAGATGCAGGAGAAAGTCGGTGAGTTTCTACCGCGTCTTGCATCGGTACTGCATGAGTTGGATGGTGTTCCGGCCCGTTACTTTGCCACCTCGGAGCAGTTGATGGTGGAGAGCGCCATTCTATTGACGAAGCGGTTGGTAGGGCATGAGCTTTCGGTTCATCCCGAGGGGGTGGCCCATCGGGTGCGGCGGATTATGGAGCACGCCATTGGCCGTGATGAGATGGTGGTTCATCTGCCCCCGGAAGAGGCCGAAGCGGTTCAGAGTATTGATGGCTTTGAGCATCTGAGTATTGTGGCTGATGCGTCGATGAGTCCCGGTTCCGTGCGGTTGGAGACCGACTTTGGAGCTGTAGAAGAGGATATGGAAGCGCGTCTTCGGGACGTTGAGACGGCGCTGCGCTCGGTGCTTTCCGGGCGTCTGGACGCCATGGAGGCGGAGGGGGTTGAGGTGAAGAAACGCAGCCCTGAGGATCTTGAAACAATGGCCGCTTGGTCAGAGGAGCAGGAGAAAAATCCTGATGAACCCCCCGCTGAATTGGCGGCGGAGCACACCCCAGTGGAGCAACAGGCGACGGAGATCACTCCAGAGGCCGATGAGGAGCACGTAGATGGCATCGAAGAAGAAGAACAATTTGGAGTGGATGAAGGCTCTGTGGAAGCCGCTGACGGAGGCGTGGATGGAGTCGGCGAGCAACTACCACCGGAGCGGATGGCAACGGATGGATTAGAAGGGGCGAATTCCGAAGATATTGATGCGGCCATCATGATGTCGGACGATATCCCCGAGGCGGTGGAAGAGCCTCTGGAGGCGGGTGAGGATGACGGTTTTCCTCCTGAGATGGAAGAGGAGGAAGAGCCTGCCGAAGTGATGATGTCCGATGAGATTCCCGAGGCGGTGGAAGAGCCTCTTGAGGAGGCCCCTGAAGCGCTGATGTCGGATGAGATTCCCGAGGCGGTGGAAGCCCCTGAAGTGGTTGGTGGTGTCGAAGTCCATGCTTCGGATGAGCGTGCTCGACATCTGAGCCCGGAGCCCAAAGAGGGGAACGCTCGCGTGTTGGATGACGATGCCGAATTTACGCCGGGTTTGGTGGTTCCTGATGCATCTTCCAGTGATGATGGTGGAGCCGTTTGATGGGCATGCTGGAGCCGTGTGTAATTCCATGGGAGGTCTACCGAAAGGCGGGAGAGGAGTCGTTCGGCGTCACCCGAATGGGCCGTGTGAAGCAGGTTGTCGGTCTGTTGATCGAGGGCCAGGGGCCTCAGGTCTCCATTGGTGAGATGTGTGAGGTGACCCCGGACCATGGCGTACCCATTAAGGCCGAAGTGGTGGGCTTTCGGAGTGATGCGGTTCTGCTGATGCCGTTGGGGCCGGTCTCTGGTGTCCATCCCGGTAGTTTGATCACCTCTCAGGGACACTCTGAGATTGTTGCGGTAGGCGATGAACTGTTGGGACGGGTGATCGGCCCTATGGGTGATCCCATCGACAACCGTCCTCCCCCGCATCTGGAGCATCGTGCTCCGCTCTATGCAGAGCCCATCAACCCGATGGTGCGTCGCCGTATTGATGCGCCGCTGGATATGGGGATACGTGCGGTTAATGCGCTCTTGACGGTGGGTCGGGGTCAACGTGTTGGTCTGTTTGCCGGCTCCGGTGTGGGTAAGAGTACCCTGCTTGGGATGATGGCTCGATACACCGATGCCGATATTAATGTGATTGCCATGGTGGGGGAGCGTGGTCGTGAGGTGATGGAGTTCATCCAGAACGACCTGGGGCCGGAAGGGATGGCCCGTTCGGTGGTGATTGTCGCCACATCGGACCAGCCGCCTTTGATGCGATTACGTGCGGCCTATCTGGCCACTTCGGTGGCGGAGCATTTTCGTGGTCGTGGCAAGCATGTATTGCTGTTGATGGATTCGCTGACCCGTTTTGCCATGGCCCAGCGTGAGGTTGGTTTGGCCCGTGGCGAACCACCCACCAGTAAAGGTTATCCCCCTTCGACGTTTATGCAGCTACCGAAGTTGCTTGAGCGTGCTGGTCGTGATGAAGGTCCGGGGAGTATTACCGCGCTCTATACGGTGTTGATGGAGGGTGACGATCTTCAGGATCCCATAGTTGATGCGGTGCGTGGCATTTTGGATGGGCACTTTGTGTTATCTCGGGAGCTGGCTGCTGCCAATCACTATCCGCCGCTGGATATTCAGGAGTCGTTATCTCGTTTGATGGCATCCATTACCGATGATCTGCACAAGCATGCAGCGGGTGAGTTACGAGAGGTGTTGGCGACGTATGCCAAAGCAGAGGATATGGTGAATATCGGGGCCTATGTGGCGGGAAGCAACCCGCGCATTGATCGTGCGCTCAAGATGATTGAGCCGGTCAGGGAGTTATTAAAGCAGCCGGTGGGAGAAGCGGCCCCAATGGGAGAGAGTGTCCAGCGTTTGCAAGCACTGTTTGGGGGATAAATCGAGCATGCAAACAAGCGAGGCAAAGCGCATCTGGTGCGCGGTCTCAGGCCACGGTTTTGGTCATCTCTCCCAAATCACTCCGGTTCTATGCCGCTTAGCGAGCCGGATGGACCCATTGGCGATCCATATCGCCGGAAAGCTTCCTGAGGCGGTCATTGCGGACAAGTTGGGGCTTCCATTCAGTCTCGATCCCCACAACCGTGATATCGGCATTTTGCAATCCGATCCCATTACGGAAGATCTCCCAGCAACCCGAGAGGCCCTGGCGGCACTTCATCACGACTGGGACGGCGCGTTGGCGAAAGAGATGGCAGCCATGAGCGCCTGGAAGCCCGATCTGGTGTTGGCCGATGTGCCCTATCTGCCCATTGCGGCGGCCTCCCGGTTGGGGATTCCCGTATTGGCACTATCCTCCCTCTCCTGGGATGCTGTAACCACCCCATATTTTCCTGATGATCGGGATGTGGCGTTCTGGGCGACGCAGATGCGCGATGCCTATGCTATGGCCGATCTGGTATTGATGCCTGAGCCGGCGATGCTGCCGGGACCTTTTAAGAGGCGTGAGGTTCTGCCTCCCATTGTAGAGCCGGGTTGTTGTGACAAGGCGCATCTTCGGCGGGCTTTGGGAATAGACAGGCAGGATGATCGTCCATTGGTGTTTGTCTCACTGGGGGGCTTTCCTCTCCGGGAAGTACCGGATGCGGCCTGGGCGCGGCAGTCCGATATCATCTGGCTGGTGAACCATGCCCAAATTGTCGAACAGGAGAATATTCGCGCCACCCGGCGTCTGGTTGATTGGGCGTTTCGGGATATCTCCGCGTCGGTGGATGTGGTGGTGGGCAAGCCCGGCTACAATACCGCCGTAGAGAGTGTGGCCCATCAGGTACCGTTTTTGTTTGCTCGGCGTGGGGTGTTTCCCGATGAGCCGCCCATTTGCGATTGGCTGGCGCGCCATAGTAATGCCCTGGAGCTGCCGAAAGATCGCTTTTGGCAGGGGGATTGGTCAGAGGGGGTAAGACGTCTGCTGGCACAAGGTTTCCCGCCAAAACCGCCGCTTGATGGGGCTGAATTGGCGGCAGGGATTGTGGCGGAGTGGTTGCTGCGTTGATTCGTTGAAAGAGGTTGTCGAGTACTTCCAAAGTCCACTTAGTTGATGCTTGAAGCAGAATCGTGAAACGCCCCCTATTGGCTCTCCCAGTCTCACAGAAAGTGACACCATGAACGCTGCACCCCATTTTGCTTCATCCAGCTTGGATCAGACACTTCTGGAGGCTATTGAATGCCTTAAGAGTAGTCAGTTGGATCAGGCCCAGCAGTTAGCCGAAGAGGTGCTCCAGAAGCAGCCGGGAAGAGAGGAGGGGCTCTACGTACTGGCTCTGGTGGCTTATGCCAAGGAGCAGTTTGAGTCTGCGAAAAGATTCCTGGAGCAGCTTCTTAGCCTCAATCCAACCAACCCCGGTTACCTGGCTTACATGGCCGATACTCTGGCGTTGATGGAGGATTATCATGGGGCTGAACGTCATTATCAGGCGGCGCTCTCTCTCCAGCCGCAAGATGTTGAGGCGCTGGTTAATTTAGGACGTACGCAGGTGAAGCTTCAGCGCCTTGATGAGGCGGTTCGAAGTTTCTCGCAGGCTTTGACGTTGCGCCCCGATCATCCGGACAATATGCGCGAACTGGCCGTTTGTCTCAGCCATTTGGGGCGCATGGCCCCCGCCCTCAACCTGCTTGAGAAGGCCGTGAAACTCGACCCGGAGTCCGGCGAAGTTCACCACAGCTACGCCTTTGCGCTTCTCAAAGATGGGCGCTACCCGGAAGGGTGGCAGGAGATGACGTGGCGCTTTAAGAGCAATCACTATCGGAAACTCCACGGCGCGCAGTTTCAGCACCCTTTCTGGGAGGGTAATGAGAGGCCCGATATTCATCTGATGCTTATCTGCGAACAGGGCTTCGGCGATGTCATCCAGATGATTCGATATGCCCCGCTGGTGGCGGAAAAGGTTGGACGCCTCTCCATCTATACCACGGAAGAGCTTGAGCGATTGATGGGGGCCATTCCGGGTGTCGATTATGTGGCCATCGATAGCCGGGATCCGGTGCTTGGCGATGTCAGTCACTGTCTGCCGACCCTGCATCTGCCGCTGGTGTTTGAAACCACGCCGGAGACCATTCCCTCCACCAAGGGGCTCTTTGTTCTGTCGGAACAGGAGAGAGGTGCCGCTTCCAGTCTACCGGATCAGAAGATGGATGATGGTCGGCTGCGGATAGGGCTGGTCTGGACCGGGAAATCCCATCAGGGGTTCCAGTTTGAATATCTTGCGCCGCTATTGGCGCTGGAAGGACCGCGATTCTACTCTCTCCAGTATGGACCCGCCGGAGATCTGGTAACCGGCCATCCAGGGATTGCTGATTTGCGACCTCTAATGGGAGATTTTGCCGATACGGCGGGGTTGATTCGGGAGATGGATCTGGTGATCTCCACCGATACCGCCGTAGCGCATCTTGCTGGTACGCTGGGGGTTGAGACCTGGGTAATGCTGCATGAACAGGCCGATTGGCGATGGGGGCTTGGGGGTGACCGGACGCCTTGGTATCCCTCTGTCAGACTCTTTCGACAGAGGGCGTTAGGCGGTTGGCAGGGGGTGGTTGAGGCGATGGTTGGCGGGCTCATAGGACGCTGAGTTTTTCTTCTGGCTTGGTGATACGGAGTTTGACGCCCATCTCCTGCTATTGAAGCCCAGGCTTCAGAAAGCCGTATGATTTTGTGTCCGGGAAAACCAGTGCCCCGGCCTCACCCAATCTCATTATCCACCGCACAAATTTCTTCGGTATAAGCCACCACCTGATTGCGCCCTTCCGACTTGGCCTTATACAGCGCCAGGTCGGCAAACTTGGCCACGTCCCAAAAGTCCTCGCTGTCAGTGGGCAGGCGGGCCAAACCAATGGAGATGGTTCGTTTCAGCGTGCCGCCGCTTGGAAGTGGAATCTTGAGGCGCTCTACCGCCGAGCGGATCTTCTCTGCAACTTGATCGCCGGAGAACTCTGCACTCTCCTGGAGAATCACCATAAACTCCTCGCCGCCAAAGCGAACCACCGTATCTGAGGCACGCGTTTGTTCGGTGAGCACTTTGGCAAACGCACGCAATACATCATCTCCAACATCGTGGCCGTAGGTGTCGTTCACCTCTTTGAAGTGATCCAGGTCGGTCATTAACACAGATATGCGACTCTGTTTACGGGTGGCAGTGGCCACCATTGTCTCTACAAACTCTTCCAGAAAGCGACGGTTATGAAGGCCTGTTAGAGGATCACGAAGTACCGTTTCGCGCAGCGCGGCCA
This sequence comes from Magnetococcales bacterium, assembly GCA_015233785.1. Lineage (GTDB taxonomy): Bacteria > Pseudomonadota > Magnetococcia > Magnetococcales > JADFWT01 > JADFWT01. The sequence goes on along the minus strand of JADFWT010000038.1, from coordinate 15,082 downwards.
GAAGCTTCTTCGCCTCTACCACTGGGGCTGATTCGCGTAGATATACCGCAATGAACGGCGTCAACAATTGGAACATGCGCCCATGATCACGGCGCATGACGATCTGAATGATGCTTCCAACCGCTCCAGAGTGAATCACCGGAATGCAGATGTGAATATGCTCGTTGGGGTGCGCATCCGACTCGGCGCTGTTGGGGAGAAAACGACTACAGATGTGTGGAGAGGCCACGGCATCAATGGTTTTACCTGTGCGTTGGGCACGACAGGTATCCGCTTTGGTGAGGATCATTGGATCACACCAGCGGCATGGCGTGTTGGGGGCGGCCACGGGATCATCCACAAACATTACGCGCATGCGGTTGTGCTCTGGATCGACCTCGTAGATGGAGAAGTGCGGCGTATCGAAGTGATCTTTTAAGATTCTGGCGATGCGGGCGTACACCTCGTCAATGGTCTGATCTTCCTCAATGGCCTGCTTGAACTGAGATACATGAACCAGCGTCTCCACCATCTCGGTAGTGGTGGCAAGGAGATTGGTATTGCCTTGAAGATCATAGTGCATGAGTCGGGCAACATCCCGCGTGATGCTGCTGAGGCTCTGTTTCAGGTGACCCATAAGGCGGTTGAGATCACGAGCAATTTGGCCTACTTCATCCCCAGTATGTGCGCGGATTCGGCCGCCAAAATCGCCGCTCTTGGCCCGCGTCACCACCCGCTGGACCCCCTGGGCCGTTTTTACCACAGGCGTTAGCTGCCAACGGAATAGCATGGTCATCACCAGCGCTGCCGACAGCATGATGGCATCCATGATGGATATGGTGACGATGGCTGTGCGTTGCAGATCGACCAGCGAGAGACGAATGGTGATCGCGCCCAATACCGCCCCGACCGAAACACGATGACAGGCCATGCAGTTGGGTTCACCCTCTGCATCTGCGATAAACGGGATCGTGGCTCGGAATACCGGACTACTCCACTCCTCTGTGAGGGCATAGTACGGCATGCCCTTGGTCAACACATTCTGTTCAATCGGATCTGGCGTTATGGTACGCTCAATCTCTAAGCCAGCGCCATACTGGCTGACCACATGGGGGCCGCGAACCACGCGTGCCTCCAACAAACCTTGCACCTCTGCCAAGCGACTTAAGAACTGCTGGCGCTCGCTGATGACACCGTTGATCATCGACTCGGTAAGGCTGACGCGGACAATCTCCGCCGCAGAGCGGACGTGGGCCTTGGCCGTGTTGATGGAAAACTGACGGAAAGAGAGAAGACTGACGATGGTGAGAATCACCACAATAGAGCTCAGAAGCGCCAACGTTAATAACGTTGTCTTGGTCTGAAGCCGCATAAAATGTCCTGAACGACCTATCACCCCAATTCCCCCATATTTTTGGCGCTGCCCACACTCTTTATCAAGAGGTGAGGCGTATGGATTCCATGCACCTATCTGCATGGGTCAGTCCAGACGCCTATCCGTTACCCCCCCAGGACGGTTGTGGCTGTCTCATATTCTCGCTAACAATGCCGAATTGGTCTAGCTCGACACCTGAAGCCGAAACCTAAAGGGAATCGGTTTGATCAAGGGGTGGCCTGCCCCCGTCGATGCATGATAAACGCCGCTTCTGCTGCATGCAATCGTTCCACAAGGCGGCCCTCTACGACGCAGACCTCATCACCGATCTTTTGCGCAGCGTGCCAAGCATCCAGAATGCGTTTGGCTCGCTGGAGTTCTTCGTCGCTGGGCAGAAAAATGGTATTGGCCGGGCCGATCTGGCTTGGGTGGATGACGCTCTTGCCATCGAACCCCAGACGAAGCCCCTCTTGGCACTCTGCGGCAAAGCCGGACACATCCTTCAAATCTACATAGACCCCATCGATCAGATTCACACCTGCGGCTCGGCCCGCCAATACGACCTGTTGCAGCGCCGTATGAAATGGGCTGCGATCCGGTTCGTTGCCGCGCAGCATGGCGTTGTAGGGGCGAAGCTCGCGCGTGAGATCCGAAGTGCCCATCATCAGCGCCGAAACTCGGGGATGGCGGGCGATGTCAAAGGCGTTCAGCACTGCCAGTGGCGACTCAATCATCGCCCAAAGCCGGATCTCCCCGGTACTGTCGTGGGTCTCCAGCAGTGATTCCAGCGCCATTAGATCTTCAAAATGCTCCACCTTCGGCACCACTAACGCATCCGGCGCGCCCGGCAGCACAGCTTCCAGATCATCTCGCCACAGGTCATGATGAAGGGCGTTGATGCGTACCGTGCAAAACAGTTCGGATTCCCCGGCGTGCGCCCGCAAAAACTGGAGAGTCGCTCTGCGGGCTGCCTCCTTAGCATCTGGAGCGACGGAATCCTCCAGATCGATAATCAGCGCATCGGCTCCCAGCGTTGGGGCCTTCTCCAGTGCGCGAGCCTTGGAGCCAGGTACATAGAGGGCGCTGCGTGGCGGCACCGGAGCGTCGGTGTCGATGAGCGTTGGGATGGGGATGGTTCAGCTCCTTGTGGTGGAAAAAAAGGGTTCGAGTGGATAACACTACGAGTATGGTATGATTCTAACCGCAAAGGGGAGGGTGAACCAGCTTTAACCCGTCTCTCCTAACCGCTTTGACCAGATTGTCTTAAAGGAGTCGGAATGCAGGGATTTTGGCATCATGCCGCGTAAACGGGGCAAGAATCGACTTACTCAACGTCAACAAGCGCGGATTCAGGCCATCCAGCAACGGCGGCTAACCCGTAAGCAGACTCGGCAAAAGGAGCAGGCGGAAACCCTTGCTCAAGGGGAGATGGGCGAGCAGCAGCAAGGGTTGGTGATTTCCCATTATGGACTCAATGTCGAAGTGCAGGCCGACAATGGCGCCTCCTATCGATGCGCCGTCCGGGAGACTCTCCGGGAAAACCCGGTTTGCGGCGATGGCGTGCTCTGGCATCGGGTAGGGGAGGATCAGGGGGTCATTGTAGCGATGCAGCCGCGAGGCTCTATCCTTAAAAGGCCCGGTGCTTACGGCAGGATTCAGACGATTGCCGTCAACGTGGATCGTATCATGGTGGTTACCACCGCGCTGGACCCCAAACCGGGGCTTCTGGATCGCTATCTGGTGGCCGCCTCTGCAGCCGGAATCGAGGCGGTAATCGTCATTAACAAGATGGATCTGGCCCCTGATGAAGAGGATCTGGAGCTGCTGGCGGAGATTCTCTCTCCCTATCAAAAGATGGACTATCCCATTGTCATGGCTTCTGCCGCCTCTGCACATGGGCTGAATGATCTTGAAATGGCCCTTTCGGATCACACTTCGGTCTTTGTTGGCCTTTCCGGGGTGGGGAAATCCTCTCTGATTGATCACTTCATCCCCCACGAAACCCTCAAGACCGCCCCGGTTCACGAAGCTACCGGACAGGGGCGTCACACCACCACCGTCTCCCGTCTGTATGGGTTGCCCAATGGAGGGCGTATTATTGACTCACCCGGTGTGCGTGCCTTTGCCCTATGGGGGCTTGAAGGGCGAGAGGTGGCCCGGCATTTTCGGGATATCGCCCCTTATCTGGGTCGTTGCCGATTCTCCGACTGTACCCATCGGCATGAGCCGGGTTGCGCTGTGCTGGAGGCGCTTTCGGCGGGGGAGATCGATCCTTACCGGGTGGAGAGCATGTATCGAATTACCGATTCCATCCCAGAGACTGTTGGATCTGCACCTGCAAAATATCTGTAATATTAAGATTTTTTGGTAAAGGTGTTCCATTGGAGCATGATGGGGGGATGTCTCTGACTTGAGATCGGCTTATAGTAGTTACGTCAAAATGACCCAGGCCCGCCCTTTTGCGGCTGTTATCCATAGATTCTCTGAAGGAGATTGATCATGTCTACCGCACTGCGTTATCTCGCGGCGGCCCGTCCTGAGGCTGCTACCCACCTCATGGGCTTTTATAAAAACAGTGTCCAGGCGCTGGATGAGAAGACCCGTTTTTTGATTCAGATCGTCACCAAAGTTTCCGTCGGCACGGAGCGCGGATTGCGGCAGTATGCCCCCAAGGCTCTCAAGGCCGGAGCCTCCAAGGAAGAGATTCTCGACGCGGTGTTGATGGCGTTTCCCGCCGCCGGGCTCAACAAGGTTTTGGATGCCATCAACGTATTGATTGATCTGGAGTTGCTGCCCGATGTCGCCACCCCAAATATGGAGGTGCCTGCCGAAAGCAATACGTTGGGTGCTGTGAGCGACTTTCCAATGAACCGCATGCAGTGCGTCAATCGGGCCTCTGGCGACCTGATTGTGTTTCGCACCGGCGAGCATAGCGTCAAGGTTTATGAGAGCCGCTGTCCCCACTCCAAGGCGACACTATGCAAGGGGGTCGATCACGGCACCACCGTGGAGTGCCGGGTACATAACTGGGTGTTTGATCTGGCAACCGGTAAGTGTCTGGGACCGGATACGGAGAACACGGCAACCATGCTGGACGTAAAGGCTTCCGTAGTGGATGGTCAGGTTGTGCTTGGGTAGATTGACGACGTGTTGTTTGCTTATGAAAAGCCGGATGGGGGGCACCTTGTCCGGCTTCATTTACATGGATCCCACTGGTACATGGATCCCACTGGTACATGGATCCCACTGGCTCTAGTCCAGATGATCCGACATAAGGGCAAGTTTGCGTCTCAATTCGACTTTTAGGAGTTTAATGCATGAGAGTTTATCTGTCTTATATGCTTCCTGCTGTGGCGATGTTGTTTATGCTGTCTGCTGTACCCAATGCCGTGCAGGCTGATCTTTACGAAGATGCGGCATGGATTAAGCAGTGTGTTAAAGATAATGCAGAGGAAGGGCAGTCCACGCAGATCCTGAAGAAATACTGTTTTTGCATGGTCAATGAAATGCCGGCAGAAGAGACCCGCAGTGTCACCGAGTGGGAGAAGGCTAACCCCAAGGTGGAGAGAATGTGCGGAAAAAGAGCTGGATGGGATCGCTAATCAATGCCCCGATTCCCCCGGCCTTATGGGTAAGTGTTGAAAAAGAGTAGGAGATGCCGCCCTTGAGATATGGGGCGGCATTTTGTCATTCTTTGCTTGCCTGTCACTTGTACGATTTTAGAGCACCGTTATGCCAGGGAGAAGCCGCAAACCCTCAGAGTCTCACTGGAGGAAGAGGGGGGCGGGACAGGTCGATCCTCGGCTCGGGATGCGCAAGATGATATGGCTTCTTACCCCTTTGATATGGATGCTATTAAGACGATTGCCGACACACCATGGGGCCAATCCGCTTACCGCCCAAAATATGCACATGTATATGATATACCTCTTGCCCTCCATCGGAGCGGGTGTTGATCATGGTGCGATAGCCCGCCTCGGCCACGCCCAACAGACGGGCTATGTGTGTGGTGCGCTCCAGCAGATGCCCCGCCAATTCACGGTCCGGCTCAGTGAGATCATCCAGCGTCTCAATGTGCCGTTTGGGAATCACCAGAGCATGCACTGGCGCTTGCGGGTTGATGTCATGAAAGGCGAAGAGATGCGCATCTTCGTAGATTTTGTTGCTGGGAATATCACCGGCGACAATCTTGCAAAACAGGCAGTCAGACATGGCTAAAGCTCCTGGTTACTTTGTAGAAACCCTTCAAACATCAATAGCATCCATAATGGCTCGGCAAAATTACGTTTGCCTGCCAAATGGAGATCTACCATCTGCTTCAGAGTGTCGGGTTCGAAAAAACCGGCATCGCCCATCAAGGGGCCGCATAGCCGTTCCCGGAGGCGTTCCGATAGCGGTCCTCGCAACCAGGCTGCCAATGGGGGCGAAAAGCCCTGCTTGCGTCCGTTTAGAATCTCATCCGGCAGATAGGGACCAAGGGCTCGGCGAAACAGATGTTTGCCCACACCGCCGCGTAACTTGAACTCAATGGGAAGTCGGGCTACCCAGGCCACCAGTTTGTGGTCCAGCATCGGAACCCGTACCTCCAAGCCGTGGGCCATGCTGGCCCGATCCACCTTGGTGAGAACCCGTTGTAGGAAAGTCTGCATATCCAGTGCCTGCACCAGTGATACCGGATGATCGGCGTCTATCTGTTTGGCGTGATGGCGAAACAGGTCTTCGGCCCGGAAGCCCTGAAGCTTTTGGCGAAATTCTCTTTTGAGTAGGCGGTTGCGCCAGTCGGCATCCAGAATTGAAACGCCATCAAAATAGCCGTCTACCGTATCCCGTGCCAGGGCCTGAAAGGTGCTTTTGGCCCGAAGAAAGCGGGGGGCACGGTCCAGCTTCGGATAGAGACGCCCCAACACGCCAAAGAGTGGTCCACGAATTTTCAACGGCAATAGAGCGCGCAGCCGCTGTTCCTGCTGAAACAATCCATAGCGGCGATAACCCGCCAGGCTCTCATCCCCGCCATCGCCGGAGAGAACCACCTTGACCCTCTTACGTGCCTGTTCGCAGACCAGATAGGTGGGCCAGGCGGAGGCATCGGCAAACGGTTCGTCGTATAGCGTGACCATTTGATCGAGAAGATCAAAACGCTCTGGGTCGGCCTGGGCGAGTTGATGGTGGAGAGTGTAGCGTTCTGCTACTTGGCGTGCTTGGGGAGATTCATCAAACGCCGCATCGCTGAATGAAACCGTGCAGGCGGTGATGGGATCTTGGGTGGCACCGGCCATCATGGCCGCTACAGCGCTGGAGTCGATACCGCCGGAGAGAAAGGTTCCCACCGGTACATCGGAGACCATATGACTGCGTACCGAACTGCAAAAACGTTCCACCAGTTCCGCACCCGCTTCGGCCTCTGTACCCTGCCAACTGGACCTGAAGGAGACCGACCAGTAACGTTGGGGGTTTGGTAGTGGCGGGGCGTCGCGTTGGATCTGAAGATGGTGTGCCGGGGGGAGCTTATGGGTTTCCTTATAGATGGTTTGGGGATCGGGGATATAGCCCAGTGCTACATAGCTCTCCACCGCCAGCGGGTTGATCTCCCGACGGAGGTTTGGGAGACTCTGGAGGGCCTTTAGCTCGGATGCAAACGCTAACCAGCCGTCTGGAAGCTGAGCGTAGTAGAGGGGCTTGATGCCCATGGGATCACGGGCCAGAAACAGACGCTCTCGGTTGCGATCCCATAGTGCAAAAGCAAACATGCCCTGGAATCGTTCCACACATTTTGGCCCCCAGCTCTCCCAGGCGTGAACGATGACCTCGGTATCGCTGCGGGTTCTGAATCGATGTCCCATGCCGCGCAGCTCGTCGGCCAGCGCGCTGAAGTTATAGATCTCGCCATTGAAAACCACCGACACCGAGTGGTCTTCATTGAAGAGCGGTTGCTGCCCACCAGCCAGATCGATAATGGCCAGCCGTCGATGGCCCAGGCCGACGCCCGCTTCCAGATGGATCCCGGAGCCGTCCGGGCCGCGATGGCTTAGGGAATCGGTCATGTGCTGGAGCAGATTGCGATCCGGCTCACGGCGATCCCGTAGATCAAACAGGCCGCTAAGACCGCACATGGTTTTGACGCCCCATGCGCCACTTACGCCAAAGGTGTTTGCCCAGCATCAACGGAGGCATGCGCAGCCAATGAGCGCGAATGTAGAGTAAAAATCGGGCACTCTGCTCGCTCCAGCCCGGAGGGCCTGCCTCGTTGGGATCTACGGCCAGATGAATTAACAGATCCATGGTGAGTCGGATCGGCAGCATTGGCGCGCCGTGCTGCTCCGCCGACTCCATCACCGAGATGGGAATTGGTGTGTTGAAGAGACGACGCACATGACGCAGGGCGTAGTATAATGGTCGGGTCAGCTCCAGCTCTACAGCGCGGGGTGTGAGGGCCTGCCAATAGCTGGGTGTCCGCCCGAAATAGCGCATAAGATCATTCAGATCCACCAGCTCGCGCAGTCCTTTGCCGAAGTCGCCGTCGTAGAAGAGATGCGCTGCGGCATGCAGCGTCATGTCCACCGGCGACAGTGCCAGAAAGCGGGTCTCGCCCCCTGGTATGGAGTGCGTCTCGCTGAGCAGTGCCTCGGCGCTGGGTGACAGCCTTGAGGTGAGGGGCAGTATGTTACGGTGCAGATCCACTTCGCTATCCCGCTCCCGGTGGCGCAGCGGTGGAATTTCGTGCATCCACTCCCGGTAGTACTGCTGGTCGTAGGCATCGGTCTTCATGTGGGCCCAGCCGCTTTTGAGCAGCGCTTGTTCGACCATGGGCATGTGCGCCTCCGCTACCAGCAGATCCACATCAGCCACCAGACGACCACGGGCGGCGGGCAGCTTGGCCATGGCAAACGCTGCGCCCTTTAACAGAACCACCGGAATTTCCATGCCATGCAGTGCCCGCTCCAGCCGTCCCACCTCCCAGCGCAGGCGGCGTAGATGCTCATCCGCCTCAATGTGTGCACCTTCCAGAATATCCCGGACCTTTTCGCTCAGGGGGTTCCAGCGCTGGGCCGGGCGCATCAGAATCGCCAAACGACCCAATAGGCCGTTGCGACGCGCCAATCTCAGTACCTGATCCTGATCATCTGCCGACATTTCAAGCAGCCGATCCGGCGAGCGCAATACCCGTAACAGAGGATGAATCACCTGGTTCATCGCTCAATCCCTGTGAGTGGGGGGTGTTGGGTCTGTGGCGGGGGCGTAGTTTCGGAAGGCGGGTCGGCTTTGGCGGGAGGGCTTGGTTTCATTGGCACCTGCACCTCATCGGTCAGTTTTTCCAGCGCCTCAATGGCCTCTTCAAGATTGCCAAAGGTCATTTTCCAGGTCGGGCAGTGATGGGCCATCTGCGCCACAGCGCGAAATCCCCGCGCTCCCTGCACTTCATAGTTGAAGGCATTGCCCGCCAGTTGGAAAAAGCCCTGATCCTGGGTTAGCGGTTCAAAAGTTACCGATGATCCCCTTTCAAAGCTGGGGCAGACAATCCAGCCCGGTGGGGCGGGCTGCTGATCGGCCGCGACGCTGGCTGGCGGGGGGCGAAGATGGGCTACGGTTCCCTTACGGGTGTTGGGGAATTCCGGGCCTAATTGGGCGTTGGAATCAAAGCGGCGGATTGCGGCAATTGATTCATTCTTGAGGGCGATGGGGCGTACCAGTGGCGCAATACGACCAGTTCCTGGACGCACCAGGGCGAACTCATCCGAGAAGAGACGCCAGCCTCTAAGTGACAGGGCCGCCGTCAACGTGCTCTTGCCGGAGCCGGGCAAGCCGGGCAACAGCAGGACCCGCCCATTTCGCTCCACTGCACCGGTGTGCAGAATCAGATATTGATGGGCACGGGAGGCAATACAGTAGTTGGTGCCCCACTCCAACAGCGGCAGGGCGTGGTCCAAGGGGAACGGTGAAAAAGGGGAGGGGGCATCGGCTTTGAAGTAGACTTTGGGTCGCCACCAGCGCCGAACCCCCATGCCGCGTGACAGATGAATATGAAAATCTCCCACCTCATCATATGGTGGATTGAGCAGTGGATGGCTCTGATAAAGCACCCGCAGATGGTCGGCCAGATTGGGAGCTGAGGTTTTGAGGTGTATGGTAAACGGCCCGGTGCGCCAGCGAAGTCCTGGTCCTTTAAGGCGCGCGGTGATCTCTTGGCGTGACAGCTCACCGATTTTCATGATGTGACCGGCACGATCAGACCCAGTTGGTCCAGCTCCCACAGCAGACGCCGAAAGTGTTTGGTCACCTTCTCTGGCTCTTGATCCAGCTCCAGACGGACCAGGAGCCCCGTCATGTTGTCCGGCTGTTTAGAGAGCTCTTTAAGCGCCTCATAGGCAGGGTCGTTGATAATGTGGGTCTGGCCGGAACCGGGATTAAAGAGATGGTATATCTCATCATAACGCTCCCACAGCAGGGCGTCATAATCCGGGACGCACCAAGTGGCGTTTTCCAACAGGGGGGTGGCGTTGATGCCAGCGGGGCGGTTTTGCGCGTTCATGGCCCATCCATCGACGGACGTTTATTGGAACGATGACCAGCAGGTGGCGGTGAGTTTGACATTGCTGCCATCCCGGCCCCATGGGGTGTCCACGCTGGTGATATCCACAGCGGCTCCACTACCCGAATCGTAGTAGAGAAGGCAGAGATCAGTGGTGGCATCGTCTCCGCCGGTGAGTTCGCCAGCAGTGGTGGTATCACCAACGCCGCCGCTGAAGGCGGAGCGGGTGTTTCTCTGATAGCCATCGCTGCTACCGGCGGCTACGCAGCGCTCGGCGTTCACCAATCCTGTCCCCATGGTGGCAAGACAGTTGAAATTACTGGCCGCTGAACCAGCAGCTCCGCTTCGCATGGTCATGATTACAGGGACACCGACTGCACCCGCTGCAACCCCCTTGAGCAGACGACGGCGGCGGGATTTGCGCTGCGCCTCGTCAGAAACCACCGGCGTTTCGCTGATCTCATTGGAGGCGTGACCCTCTATGGGCGTTTTGGTTTCGTTGGGACCAGAGCTGCCGGACATCGCACTCTCCACAAAGGGGGGTTCATCGTATGTAGTCGGTTAAGGCGTATGGCGGTTCTGCCAACGCGCTCCCATTTCGAAGAGGATATCGCTTGACGCATCAAAGGTCAAAATCCTTCTCCCACTTCCATTAGGCCCTTTTTTAGTGCCGTGGTTCGATAAAGCTCCAGATAGCGCTTCACCATAGCATCCAGATTGAACTTTTCTACTGCTCGGTGGCGTGCAGCCTCGCCGTGCTGTTTGGCCAGCGAAGGGTTGCGCAGATAGGTGGCCATCGCTGTGGCCAGCGCCTGCACATCCCCTGGTGGCGTGGTGAGACCGGTCTCATTCTCCAACACCAGCGCCGTGTTGTCGCCAACCTTAGTGACCACCGATGGAAGCCCCGTAGCCATCGCCTCCAGCAAGGTAAGTGCGGTCCCCTCTGCCAGAGAGGACAACACAAACAGATGCATGCCCCGCATCAACTCCGTCACATCATCCCGAGAACCGGCCATCCATAGCCGGTCAGCAATCTTTAGATTTTTGGCTTGATTGATCAGTGCTGCCCGAAGGGGGCCGTCCCCCACCAAAACCAGCCGCAGACGAGGACGCATCTCGGGGACCATCTCTCCCAGGCGATGAAAGGCTTGCAGCAGACAGGCGTGATCTTTAACGCCGGTTAGCCGTCCCACGGCACCAATGACAAAACAGGAAGGGTCGGCAAACTCCACACACTCAGGAAAGATGACCTCCTCCTCCTCAACGGGGTGAAAGCGCTCGGAGTCCACGCCATTGACGATGCGGTAGATCTTGTCGGCGGGAATCTTGACATGAATTCTCAGCCACACCTCCAGCTCTCTGGAGACCGGTACGAAGGAGTCAATCAACGGGCTCAACATGCGGCGCAGCCATTTGTATTTACGGCTGGTGCCATGAAGATCTGGGAAGTCGCGGCCATGCTCGGCATGAATGCGAATCGGCACCCCGGCCAGCGCCGCTGGAATCACCCCTTCAATGGTGCCGAGATTATAGCTGTGCATCACCATGGGCTGGAGTTGGCGCAGTAGTTTCCAGAGCCGTATCCAGACCATGGGGTCTTGGCCCGGCTTCTTATGCAGTGCATAGATTTCCACATCATCCCGGCGCAGCCGCTTGGAGAAATCGCTGGCCTCAGTGAGGGCGATGATGGCGTGACGACAGCGATCTGCGGGAATACGGTGAAGAAGACGCATCAACACGGTTTCCAGCCCTCCGATATCAAACCGGTAGAGCAGATGAACCACCAGTGGCGGCTGACGGGGTATCGAATCACTCATGATCGCGTCTCCTCTTGCATCCCTCGGCCTTTAAGAAGCCCTGTTAACAGGGCTCCCACACGATCCAAATTATGCTCCCAATTATAATGGGTCAATACGCAAGCCCGGCCACGAGCTCCCTCGCAATGGGCCGCTTCGGCGTCTGTGAGCCAGGCAATGGCTTGCCGGGCCATGGCGTCGGGGGTGTCGTTGATCCACGGCGCCATACCGGGGCAGGTCTGAATACCCTCTATTGCCTTACTGGTTGCTACCACTGGGCGGGCCATGGCCATCGCCTCCAGAACCTTGTTCTGCACCCCTTGGGCGATGCGCAGGGGAGCCACTGCTGCCCGAGCGTAACCCAGATGGGGACGCACATCGGGAACCTGGCCGGTGACGGTCACGCCAGGAGCCTCGGCCAGCTTGCGAACCGCTTTGGAAGGGCGCCCACCAACTATGACAAATTGGGCCTCGGGAACCGCCTTCCGCACCATGGGAAAGGCCGCTTCAGCAAACCACTGCACCGCCTCCACATTGGCCCAATAGTCCATGGCCCCGGTAAAAACCAGTGTCGGAGCCCCGTTATAGGGATCTTCGAAGGGGTGTTCGGGGGAGAAAAAGTCGCTGTCAACGCCATTGTTCCAGTGGTCGATGCGCGTGGCCGACTCGGGTGCCAGGCTCCGAAACAGATTCGCCTCGTTGGCGCTGACAAACACACCGGCATCAAATTGACGGGCGATGCTGCGTTCTGCTTCCAAGAGAGTGCGTGCTTCCCGGCGGTAGATCCAACCCATGGGGCCGCGTTTCTCCCGGCCATATTGCGCCCACTTTTGCGAATCGACATCGACAAAGTCGATCAACCGTACCGCCCCTTCGCCATCGGGCAGCTCGGTAAACTGCGCCGCTCCGGAAGAGTATACCACCATGGCGCGAATTGGGTGGCGCTTGAAAAGGCCCGACACCCAATGTGAGAGGGCCGGGCTTCGATAGAACGGCAGGGTGATGGGATCTCCCGTTAATAGGCCCGTGAGCCCTCGAAGTTTCCCCACCAGTGGATTCAACTCAATAAATCGGGTCTCCCCTTCGCCGCATATTTCACGGACGGCATCCCGGTATTGAAGGTCGTCAGGATCGTCGATAAAGGTCCCTAGGTGGACCCGATAACGGGTTGCTAAATAGCGTAATAGATGATGCGAGCGAATCTTGTCGCCCTTGTTGGGAGGGTGTGGGATGCGGTGGGATAGAAACAGAATATCGGTCATGTACAGCTCGCACGCTCCATGGGAAAGCACCCACACAGCGCGACAATCGCCACGACAGAATCGGGTCGTCGAGTGTGCGCCTTGGATGTCTGTCAGCTGGGCGGGAGCATGTAGTATTTGCCCAGAAACGCCGCACCAATGCTGAATATCGCCACCATCACGATGGTGGTATCCACCAAAATCAACGTAATGGACATGGCTTTCTGCTCTTTACCAGAGATAGCCATGGCAAACATGGCCATAAAAACCAAAAGAAAAATCGTGGCCACGGAGAGCACCCTCCCAGCTCAAGAGTGAAGAACCGATCATCAAAAATCGCCTGAGCGACTGAACGGAGCCCCGCTATGGAGTTACGATACCCCAAAAGCGACTAAAATTGAACATAAAGTTCATGACACGCCATCTCAGCAGGCAGAATTGATGCGTGCGATCTGTGCCCATTCAGAGGATGACGATACTCAATAAGATCGGTTGAGCCGTTCGAATTAATAAGGTGATTCTTTCAACAATTGGGAAAAAATCGAATGATAAAGGCGTGGAAGCTTGCAACCCGGCCCGGTAATTCCAATACTGGGTGCGCCGAGCGCGGGCGCGGTTCGTTTTTCTGCCCATTGAATACGAGAGGACGGTTTACCATTTCATGTTAGCCAAACGCATTATTCCCTGTCTGGACGTTCGTGATGGCCGGGTGGTCAAGGGCGTACAATTTGTCGGACTCAAGGATGCTGGAGATCCGGTAGAGGCTGCACGTCGCTATGATAAGGAAGGGGCCGATGAGCTGACCTTTCTCGATATCACCGCTTCCCATGAGGGGCGTGATACCATTGTTGATGTGGTGCGGCGTACGGCTGAGCAGATATTTATTCCCCTCACTGTGGGGGGCGGCATCCGTTGTAACGACGATATTCGTCGCATGCTTAACGCCGGAGCCGACAAGGTGGGCATCAATACGGCGGCCGTTTTCAAGCCGGAGATCGTCAAAGAGGCTTCGGCGCAGTTTGGAGCGCAGTGCATTGTCGTGGCCGTTGATGCCAAGTGCGTGGAGAAGCGTGACGATGGGGTTCCCATTCGCTGGGAAATTTTCACCCATGGCGGACGCAAACCTACCGGATTGGACGCTGTGGAGTGGTCCAAGCGCATGGAGGATTACGGTGCCGGAGAGATCCTTCTCACCTCCATGGATCGTGACGGCACCAAGATCGGCTATGAACTTGTTTTGACCCGTACTATTGCCGAGACGGTGACCATTCCGGTGATCGCCTCCGGGGGCGTCGGCACCAAGGAGCATCTGTTGGAAGGGCTTCGGGAGGGCGGGGCCGATGCGGTGTTGGCCGCTTCTATCTTCCATTTTCAGACCTACTCCATTCCCGAAGTAAAAGCCTTTCTGGCCGAGAACGGTATCCCGGTCCGAACTTGATTTATCCCGTAGACACGGGGCCTCAACAGGAGCTGAACCATCATGGAAATACCCGATCTGGACACACTGAAATTTAACGCCGACGGCCTGATCCCAGCTATCTCTCAGCAGCATGATACCGGTGAGATTCTGATTTTAGCCTGGATGAACCGGGACTCATTGGCGGAGACCTTCCGTACCGGTGTTGCCTGCTACTGGTCTCGTAGTCGCCAGAAGTTCTGGAAAAAGGGTGAAAGTTCCGGTCAGATCCAGACTGTGAAAGCGATTCGTACCGACTGCGACAAAGACACCATCCTGTTGCAGGTGGATCAGATTGGCGTGGCTTGCCACACCGGGCGGCATAACTGCTTTTTTCTAGAGGCCCAAGCGGGCGAGTGGGTGGAGATTGCCAAGCCGGAAGTGGACCCCGATCAGCTCTACGGTAAGAAGTGAGCCAACCGGATACCCAGATATTGGAACGGCTCTATGACCTATTGTTGGAGCGCAGGAAGGCCGATCCAGACAGCTCCTATGTGGCGAGCCTTTATGCCAAAGGTCGTGATCGTATCTTGCAAAAAGTGGGAGAAGAGGCGGTAGAGACCATTATAGCCGGCAAGGGGGATGATGACCGGGCGTTGGTGATGGAGAGCGCCGATCTCATCTTTCATCTGTGGGTGATGTTGGCGGAACGGGGTCTGGAACCTGAAGTACTCTATGCAGAACTGGAGCGCCGTTTTGGCCATTCAG
>JADFWT010000037.1 GCA_015233785.1 Magnetococcales bacterium | reverse complement strand
AGCTCGGCAAACAGGCGCTGACCAAACGGGATATGGCCGGTGCCCTCAAGCAATTTCTTAAAGCCCACCAATTGGCCCCGAAGAACGCCAACTATCTTCACAACGGCGCCCTGATCGCCGAAGCCATCGACCAAAAAAAAATCGCCTTCCAACTCTTTCGAAAAGGGGCCGCCCTGGCCGCCGAAACAGGCAAACAGAGTGATCTTCAGCTCTACAACAGTAAGATCACCAAGCTGCTCAATGTCACACCGGCCTGGATCAATCGAGCGCTGGGCAAAGCCTCCCAGTTTAAGAATAAAAAGGCCGTGGGACCCTGGTCGGCCAAAATCGGTCAGGCCAATAAGTTCAATGCATCCGGTCAACTTCCGGCCGCAGACAAGGCCGCTGAAGAGGCGGTCAATATGGCCAAAAAGTCATTTGGAGATAACCACTTAGCAAGCTTTATGAGTCTGCGATCCTGGGGCGAGATCAAACAGAAATTGGGTCAGAGCGACAAAGCAGAGAAGCTCTTCAAAGAGGCCATTGCCGCCGCCACCAAGACCCTGGAGGCTAAACATCCAGAAACCATCGGTATTCAGACCCTGCTGGCAGAACTTTATGAGTCTCAGCTCAACTTTGCCGAAGCGCAAAAAGTGTACAAAAACATCCAGACCGCCTTCGGCAACGGCCTGGGTGAGCACCACCCCAACACGCTGGCCTCCAGCATGAATTTGGCACGTGTGATGCAGAACAGCGGTCAATATCCGGCAGCCGGCAAGCTCCTTGACGCCACCTGCCGGACCTATTTGGCCAGCTTTGGTCCGCACCACGACAGCACTGCCGCCTGCCTGGGTCAACAGGGCCTGGCACAGGTTCAACTTGGCGACTATCCCAAAGCCAAGGAGAGCTATCAGAGGGCGGTGAAAATATTTACCGCCGCGCTGCCCAAAGGAGATGCCCGCACCCTGCGCTACCGCATGGAGTTGGCCGATGTGGAACGTCGCCAAGGAGCGTACAAAGCCGCCAAATCACAGCTTGAGGCTCTACTTGAAGAGAGCGACCCCAAAGGAAATATTTCCTTCCAGATTCGGGCCTCTCTGGCCCAGGTGGCCGAGGATCTGGGCGACTTCCCAAAAGCCGAATCACTCATCAAAGAGGTGTTGGAATACGACACCGCCTCCATGGGCCGCAACCACCCCAACACCTTTGCCGATATGAACAGTCTGGCCAGCGTCTATCAGCGTCAGGGACGCTTCATGGAGGCAGAGAGCCTCTATACGGAGGCACTGGACCGTTCTAAGAAGGCCTTGGGGGAACACCATCAGACCACCTTAACCATCGCCAACAATCTGGGACTGATTTACGAAAAACAGGGCCTCTATGACAAGGCCGAACCACTCTTCAAGAACGTGGTGCAGATCTCCCGCAAGATGCTGGGTGAGATCCATCCGGTCACGATGACCAACACCAACAATCTGGCAATGCTCCACGAAAGCCAGGGCAACTTCGACAAGGCCGAACCGCTTTACAAAGGGGTGATCAAACACCTCTCCCGGCAGCTTGGAGCGCACCATCCCGACACCATCGCCATCGTCAATAATCTGGGCTACCTCTACCTGTTGCAGGAGAACTACAAGGAGGCCGGACCTCGCTTTGAAGAAGTGCTTAATACATGGACCGGCCAACTTGGTGAAGAGCACCAGAAAACTCTGAAAGGGATGAATAATCTGGCCCGTGTCTACCACAAGACCGGACGCCTGGATGAGGCGGAGAAGCTCTTTGAGCGTGCCCTGGAACTGCGCACCAAGGTGCTGGGCGAAAAACATATGGATGTGATGCGCTCCATGCATGATCTCGCGGTGCTCTACCACAGCCTCAAGAAGCATGACAAAGCCGCCGCCCTATTAGAGAAAACCCTACGCGCTACCGAGCGACATCTCGGCACCAAACACCCCTACACCTTCGAGGCCGTCAACTCCATGGGGAGGCTGCTGGAGGATCGCGGCGATACTGCTGGGGCCATCAAGATCATGCGCAAGGGGTTTGAGCGACGAACGCAGTTTCTCAACCGCATGCTCTGGGTGGCCGGCGAAAACGCCCGCGAAGGGTATGTGCGCCTGCACCGCCCGGAGCTGGAGCGCTATCTGTCGCTGTTGGCACGGGAGGATACGCCCAAAAATGGCCGCGCCGTTCTGGAGGTGGGTCTGCAACGCAAAGGGCTTCTGCTGAAGATCTCTTCGGAGATTCAACAGGTGCTGCGCTTCTCTGACGATCCAGCTCTGGCCAAGAATGCCGAAGCGCTGACCCAGAAACGCAAAAAGCTGGCGGCACTGACCCTCTCCGGCCCCACCGAAGAGACCGCTGACCGCCATCTGGAAGTGATCCACGAGTTGGAGGAGCAGATTGACGAGCTGGAGAGAAAGCTGGGCCATGCCAGCAAACGCTTTCAACGCTCCATTGCCGATATCTCCGTTGGGCGACTGGTGACCAGTCTGCCGGATGAGGCGGTGTTGGTGGATTTTAATGTCTTCAAAGAGAACGATGAGCTGCGTCTGGTAGCGGGGTTGATGCGCCGGGAAGATGGTGAGGCGATCTTTGGGTTGGTAAAGTATGAGAACCTCGCCGAAATCCGCAAGATGATCAAGAAGTACCGAGAACTAATCCAGGATGAAGATGCCGATGACGATGAAGTGCTTGAGTTCGGCATGGATGTCTATGACCAAATCTGGGAACCTCTGGAAGCGTTTCTCGGCGAGAGCGAAGAGATCTATCTGGTACCGGACGGCATGTTGAATATTCTGCCCTTCAATGCACTCGTGACCCCGGACGAGGAGTACATGGTGCGCAGCGTGGATCTGCACATTCTCACCTCCAGCCGGGACCTGTTGCCGTCAATGCTACCCCAGGCCAAAGGTGCCTTCATGACTCTGGCCGGGCCGGATTACGACACTGAAGAGGTGGCCGGAAAACAGACTTTGGCCGCGGTGCGCGGTCGTCGTAGCCGTGCGGTGCAGATGGGCCTTCGCGGGGCGGGAGGCCACGGCATGCGTGGTCTTAAGTTCGATCCGCTACCGGGCGCCGAAAAAGAGGGCCGTCTGATCGTCGATCAGGCCAGAGGAAGCGGAAAGAATAACATCCTATACGTCAAGAACGACGCCCAGGAAGAGATCTTGAAAGACATGAAGGAAGCGCCGGAGGTACTGCATATCGCCACCCACGGTTTCTTTCTGAAGGCAGACGACAACCTGAAAAAGCGCCTGCTGCGTCTTCAGCGCGGTGCAGCTCTGGATCTTCCGCCGCCGGGGGATAACCCTCTGCTACGCGCCGGTCTTGCCTTTGCCGGCATCAACAGCAACGCCCCCTTTCTGGGGGAGATCGACACCAAAAATGACGGCGTGCTTACCGCCCTTGAGGTGCTGAATCTCAACCTGACCGGCACCCGTCTGGCGGTGCTCTCCGCCTGCGAAACCGGTCTTGGCGAGATCCACGAGGGCGAAGGGGTCTATGGCTTGAGGCGTGCATTCCAGGAGGCCGGGGTGGAGTCGGTGATTAACTCTCTCTGGGAGGTGAGCGACGCCGGAACCCAGGCGTTGATGATCGGTCTGTACAAACGGCTGCTGGAGGGCAAAAACGCCCATCAGGCGCTCCGGGAATCTCAAATGGAGATGATGGACTCTGCCGAGTGGGGGTATCCTTACATCTGGTCGGCGTTTTTTATGGTGGGTAGATAGAAGCTGGGAAGGGCCAAACATTTACTGTGGGGGATAGGGCGCGCACCGGTTTGAATAGCACCCGCTATTTAAACCGCGCCGTAACCCCCGCCATATGCACCGACAAGTACGAAAAAACGCAGCAATTAAACTTGAACAAGACATCATAAAACCCATAGAACAAGTTGATTCTACGATGCTATATCTCTGCATGTAGTGCAAAAAACGACACGCCGTCATCCGTATATCGCATTGAAATTACGAGATATACTGATAGAATTCTCCTTCTAGACTCTCTATCGTTGAGGGTACGTATCGCCACCAGTCGCTTCATTGCGGAGCGTGGCGCTTTTCATTTCCGGGAACTTGACCGCATCTTGCCGGTCGGCGAATGCGGATAGGATGAGATCTCTAATCATCTATTGGCTGAGGGAAGAGACATGACAATCGGACGAATAACCTTATGGATGGCCGTGCTGGCCCTGCTCACCATGGTGGCTGGCGGCCCTGTGATGGCAAAGGGTTCCCCTGTGGCGATGATCATGAACGTCAAGGGCACCGTGGAGTATACCAAGAACGGCACTAAATGGAAAAAGGTACGCCGTAACAAGTTTCTCTTCAGCGGCTATCAGATACGCACCAGCGGCGACGGCTCCGGCACGTTGATCAACCAAAAGACCAACATGAGCCGCAACCTGAGCGCCAGCAGCCAGATTAAAATCGGCGACGAAGGCGCTTCCGTGGTCACCGGCTCTCTCTCTGATCCCAGCCCCGCCAGCGGTGATGTACTCAACGGCCTTAAGAACCGCTTCGCCAAGGCCCAACGCTACACCACCGTACGTCGTAGCGTGAACAAACCCGGTGCCAAGATCAAACTCTCCACCGCCAAGAAGATCGCTCTTTCGCCCAGCTTTCCCGATCTGGTGTGGGAGAATCTCGGACCGGCCTATAGCTATCGGTTAGTGATCGGCGACAAGAGCTTTGAGGTGACCGGCTCTGACGCCCAATTCGTACGCTTCAAGGTCTCCGGACTCAGCGCCGGTCAGCACCCCTACCGGGTGGAAGTACTGGAGAAAGACTCCGGCAAAGCGGTGGTAAAACCACGTCGTGACAGCAAGATCACCTGGCTCTCCGGCGGCGAAGCAACCAAGATCGACAACGCCATCCAGCATTTGAAGAAGATCGCCCCTGGTGATGACTTCCTGATTGCCAGCTTTCTGGAAGAGAAAGGCGTCACCGTTGGTGCTCTGGATCACTACATCAAGTATTTCAACGAGAATCCCGACGACAACGACATGCGCCCCATGCTTATCAAGGCCTACCATGACCTGAAGCTGAAGGCGCTGAAGAAGGCCGAAGCGATCCGTTACAACGAGATTCTGCAAGCCGACGGTTAATCTCTCTTAAGCGAGCTGCAACCGCCCTCACTCACAGCCGCGCAGGCATCCTAACCTGCGCGGCTGTTTTTGTTTGGTTTTTCTGGCTGGATCCGACATAATCGGAACCCATAAGAAACCATTTCTCCGCATACATTCAGCGCAATCATGGGGGCCGCATTATGAAGGGGCTGCACAAACGGTACGATATCTGGTTGACGATCCTGCTCTTTCTGCTGGTGATTCCTCTGGAGCGCTTTGAAGCTTTCTCGTTGATTGAGGATCAGACCCTCTCGGTGCGGCATATTCTGCGTATGAGCTATGCCGACCCAGAAAAAACCGAATTTCCAGATGAAATCGTACTTGTCAATACCGACGAGGCGTTCTTTCAAGAGTATAAGAGCTTCCCGCTGCGCCGTACTGATATCGGTAAAATGGTCGATGTTCTGCACGCCCTGGGAGCCAAGGTAATCGCCCTGGACGTTTTGATGGATTTCCCCAGCTCTTACAACGAGGATCCGGAAACAGCCGCCTCCTTAAAGAGGGCAGGAAACACCCTGTTGGTCTCACAAGCCGCTATCGTTAACGGTAAGTTCGACAAGATCAACTACCCTACCCAAACTCTGAAAGAGGTCTCCCGCAGCGGCTATACCAATATCAGTTCGTCAAGCACGCTGATCACTATTCTATCGCGCCTCAAGGTGCATGCAGAGATCACCAAACAGCCTGATGGATGGCCCTTTGCCGTGCAGGCCCTCGCGATGTTCTGGGATGTGGAGCCCAAGCTGGAGGGCCATACCCTGAAGCTGGGCGACCGGCGCTCGATCCAGCTGGATGAGTTCAACACCTTCTACATCGACTTCCCTGCCCTACAACACGGCAGCCAGTTTCTGAGTCAGACCAAAGGCTTCTCGGCTATGGATATCCTGGAGCTGGACGAGGATGAGTTCGAGGATATGCGGGGGCTCTTCGAAGGAAAAATTGTCATTGTCGGCGATACTTCAGAGGTCTCCCACGACTGGTTCGATACGCCAGTGGGCATGGTCTACGGAGTGGAGATTATCGCCGATACCATCGCCACGCTGATGAAGGGTGCCACACTACAGCCTGCCTCCCAGCCAGTAGAGATCGCAATCAGTATGATCTTTATGATACTTCTGCTGGCAACCGCCTTTATCCATAGCCCCAGCAAACGGGTATTTCTGTCGTTCTTCTTTGTGCTGCTCTTTCTGTCAGTCGCACTCTATGCCTATATCCACCAAGATCTCATCATCTCCATGTCCTACACCATGATCGCCGGGTTTATGGGCTTTATTCTGATTAATCTTCGCTTCTATATCCAAGAGCGCGGCCAGAAGAAGATGATTAAGGGGGCCTTTGGTCAATATCTGTCGCCCAAAGTGGTGGATATTCTGGTGAAGGATCCCAGCAAGCTCTCGTTGGGCGGCGAACAGCGTGAGATGACCGCATTCTTCTCCGACGTGGCAGGCTTCTCCAGTATCTCCGAGAAGCTGACACCTGCGGAGTTGGTGGCCCTGCTGAACGACTATCTCACCGCCATGTGCGATATCATTTCCCGCTATGACGGCACGGTAGACAAGTTTGAAGGAGATGCCATTATCGCCTTCTGGAATGCCCCCATCGATCAGCCGGATCACGCCAAGCTATCCTGCTACAACAGCATCGATATGCAAAAATATATGGTGGGTCTGCGAGAGCGTCTGGCCAAGGAAAACGGCCCCCACATGACCATCCGTATCGGCATGAACTCCGGCCCCATGGTGGTGGGTAATATGGGCTCCGCTCAGCGTATGGACTATACGATTATGGGGGATGCAGTTAATCTGGCAGCGCGACTGGAGGGGGCCAATAAGTTCTATACTTCCGGCACCATGATCTCTGAGTACACCTATGAACCGGCAAAGGATTTTATCGATGCTCGGCAGTTGGATACAGTGTTGGTGATTGGCAAAAAAGAGCCGGTGACCATCTATCAACTGCTGGATCGCAAAGACCAAACCGCCGGTAAGCTGGCCGAGGTCGTGGATCTATTCCATAAGGGCCGGGAGAAGTATCTGACGATGGACTTCAAAGGGGCGAAGGATATCTTTGAAAAAGCGTTAGCGATTATGCCGGATGATGGGCCAAGCCTGACCTACCAAGCCCGCTGCACCGAATACATGGAATCCCCTCCGCCGGAAGATTGGGGGGGGGTGTTCCAGTTTACCTCTAAGGGGTGATCTCTCTTCATCACCCCCTGCCAGGAAATCGCACCATGGATTCAACACCCCAGACCATCCCCATCTGGGATCTGCCAACACGCCTGTTTCACTGGCTGATGGTGGCCCTGTTCGCCCTCGCCTGGATAACTGGAGAGATGGGCCTTGGTTGGCTGCACGCGCGCTGCGGCGAGTTCATGCTTGGCGTGCTGCTCTTCCGGCTGATATGGGGGTTCGTTGGCGGCGAGACCGCCCGCTTTCATAACTTCATCAAGGGCCCTCGGGAGGTCTTGCGCTATCTGCAGTCCCTCCTCTCCCGCGATGCAGCCCCCCAGGCATCGGTGGGGCATAACCCAGTCGGTGGAGTCATGGTGCTGGCGCTTATGATCGGTTCCCTGATGACCATCGCCCTCGGACTGTTCGCCAGGGACGACGATGATCCTCTCTTCTTCGGAGCGCTGGCGCACCTTGTCCCGTATACCTTTGCTGAAATGGTCGCTGAGATCCATGAGGGCGTGGTGGGTTTGATGCTCGTTTTGGTTGGACTCCACGTCGCTGCGAATCTCTTCTATCTCATTGTCCTGCGTGAAAATCTTATCCAGCCCATGGTTACCGGCTCCATGCCCCTGCGTGAGGCCCCTCCCATCACACCCCCAAAAATGGGCTCCATATGGCGTGCTGTGCTGGTAGCCTCACTGGTTGGAAGCGGGCTCTACTTCGGGCTGCAAAGCATGAGATGATCCCCTCCTGTTCCTTTGCTAGAGAGGCCTCTACCTCCACATAAAAAGGGCACAACAGTGGCCCGTTGCGCCCTCTCCATCTCTTCGTACAATCGAACAATCTTCCGCGCTAGATTTTGCGCATTTTCTTGCCTTGTTTGCCTTTTTTGCCAAGCTTGGCCGGCTTGATCTGCACGCCGGCGGCCTTCTTGGTCTGCTTGGTTTTCTTCAGCGGCTTGCCGGTACGCACCATCTCAATCACATTGGCGTTACCCGACTTGGAAGCTTCCGTACGGGGTGACTCGCCCTTGACGTTCACAGCACGGATATCCGCACCAGCACCGACCAATAGCGATACAATGTCCTCAAACCCCTTCTTCGCCGCTTCGTGAAGCGCTGAACCGCCCTTCACATCCACGCCGTTGACATTCGCCCCTCGCTTCAGCAATAGCTTCACGACCTTAGGAAACCCCTTCTTCGACGCTTCATGCAGTGGCGTCTCTCCCTTGGGGGTACCTTCGTCCGGCGAAACTCCCGAGTCCAGAAGCTCCTTCACCCGCTCATACTCACCTAACTTGGCAGCCTCGCGCAAATTCAGCTCGGAAACCGGCTTATCGATCATGATGTTCTCCAATCTTTTTAAAATGTCATCTATTATCCAGCCAAAACACCCAACGGCCTGGGTGCCCGACTCAGATATTGAAGATCAATATGTTAGAATTGTCAAGCTGTTACTAATTCTAGATACGGAAGAGAGAGGCGTTCCCTACGATCCACCAATAATCTGTTGGATAACCTCCATCAGCGCAGCCTTTCGAACCGGCTTACTTATATGAACATCACATCCAACATCCAAACTGTGGGCCCGATCCTCCGCCATGGCATTGGCGGTTAGCGCAATGATCGGCACCCGAGGGAGCCCTCGCGTCTCCTCCCACTGCCGAATACGTATGGTCGCCGTATAGCCGTCCATCACCGGCATCTGAATATCCATCAGCACCAAATGATATGGATCCGATGATTTCACCAGTTCCACCGCCTCGGCCCCATTGATCGCAATCTCTAATTGCCACGGTTGCTTTGAAAGGTATGCCCGGATCAGCATGACATTATCCGGTGAATCGTCCGCCATAAGAATTCGTACCGACGCCGGATCGATATCCGACGAAATGAGCGCTTCCTCGACGCCGGACTCAACCATCGGCACAGGTGCGTCGCTCTCCGGCAACTCCGCCGTGAATGAAAAGAGACTCCCCTCTCCCTCGCGGCTCTCCACCCAAATACGCCCCTTCATCATCTCCAGGAGCTTGTGACAGATACTCAATCCCAATCCAGCCCCGCCATAACGACGCGTAATGCTGCGATCCGCCTGGGTGAACGGTGAAAAAATCTCATTGCAACGACTCGCAGGGATCCCAATTCCCGTATCCCGTACCGTGCAGAGCCAATATTTGTCTCCCTCACGCTCCAGACGCACCACCACCTCGCCACGCTCGGTAAACTTGATGGCATTGCCGATCAGATTGATCAATACCTGCCGCAAACGGCGCTCATCTCCCAACAGCCACGACGGCATCTCCAAGGGCAACTCATGACGCAACACAATCCCCTTTTCCTGCGCCTGTCCCGATAGAATCTCAACCGTCTCTTCCAAGCAAGCGCGCAGATCAAACGGTTCCGGCTCCAATGCCAAACGCCCTTCCTCAATCCGAGACAGATCCAGAATATCGTTGATGATCAGCAACAACATTTCACCGGCGTTATGCAGCGTGGTGAGCTGTCGCGTCTGCTCTTGGTCTATGCGACTCTCCAGCAGAAGCTCGCACATCCCCAGAATTGCGTTCATCGGCGTGCGTATGTCATGGCTCATGGCAGCCAGAAAATTGCTCTTGGCGCGATTGGCAAACTCCGCCGATGCCAACGCCTCCTCCAAGGTGTCCAACATCTGCTGGCGCTCCGTCTCCAGTGCCCGCGTCCTGCATAGATTGTAGTACGAGACCCCATGATATCGGAGACGGGCAATCATCTCATCACGTGCCGGGAGCTTGATCAGATAGTCATTGGCACCCGAAGCAAAAGCACTCGCCTTAACCTTCGGGTCCTCCTCCACCGACAACACCACTATCGGCACCTGCTGCAACATCTCGTGGTTGCGCATCCGCACCAACAACGTGATGCCATCCAAATCCGGCATGAACAGATCCAGCAATATCACAGACGGTCTGAACTCCACCGCCTGTTCAATAGCCTTGAGAGGCTCGCCGCAGTAGTGCAGCTTGAATAACTCCTCGTCACGCAACATGCGCCGCAACACATGATCCGTCAGGGATTGGTCATCAATGAGAAAAACTCGAATAGTCGGATCCCCGCAACGCTCCAACTGGAGATCGTGGGGTGACCTGGGGATAGGAGAAGGTTTTGGTGAAGAGTCATCCATCATCAAAGCCAGTTCAAGAGACAGGGAAGCCGTTAAACGGATTGGAGACGCAGCATAGCACAGCATGATTATAAATGGGGACAAAATGCGAATGTATCATGAAAGATAGGTTATTATTAACAATTATGCCCACCCCATCATGTTGACTCGCATCGCACTGCGTTGACACCTCGAAAAATGTCATGATACTTTAAGAATTTCATGCGTCGCGTCAATAGAGTAGATAAGGATCGAGCGTCGCTTCTCCCCCCCCCGTAATAGTAGGCTACAAACAAGCCATGCCATACCCCGACACCCCTGCATCATCATCCACACAGACATGGATCGGGCGGGCACTGCTGATCGGTGCGCTTCTGGTAGCCTTTGGGGTGTTTCTCGGCGACTTCGAACGGGCCTTTCAGGACTCGGAAAATCTGCTCACTTTCAACCATGCCGCCGTTGCCAACGGTGCCGATATCCAGTGGAAAGATATCCCCCAGGCCTTCGACCATATGGCCATGGAGGGGGACTCCAGAAATCGCTACATCTCCTACTACATCTTTATCGTCAACCTGAAGCTCCGCATGGCGCTATGGGACTTCATCTCACCGCACCCCAGCCTCTCCACTACCTGGATCATCGTTCTACTCTCACTCTGGCCGCTCTTTCTGGGCCTCAGAAATATGTTCGGCACCAGCGCTGCATGGTTGGGAACCGCCCTCTATGCCGCTTCACCAGGCTTCTACACCGGCCTGTTGATGCTGTTCCACCCCGCCAAGCCGCTGGCCAATCTGGTGCTGATCGTCATCTTTTATCTGCTCAGCCGCTATCTACCCGACCTGAAACGATTTACCTTTAAAACCGATCCCAACACCACGCCCCCTCGACTGCCTTGGCCGTTGATCCTCTGGATCTGGGGTGTGATGACCGTTGCACCGTTCATGGACGAAACCACCACATTCGCCTATCTCATCATCCTGATTTGGTATCCTCAAGCCTTCTGGGCCTCGCCGGGCGCCTGGACAGCCGCCATCAGATATAGAGTGCTGCGCAACTGGGCCGCTCTGATGATGCCGGTGATCATGTATCCGCTGCTGCTAAAGGTCGTCAAGCTGGTCAACGTCGCCCGCGATGTACCAGAGTTGACGCTGTTCGGCTACCTGTTCAGGCTCTTCCGCCAGGGGCATGTTGCTGAAAAAGTCATGGCCGGGTCGCTCTTTCACAATATCGAGGCCCTGGTCTCCATCCATCTGCTGCCTATTACCTGGCTCAACGGACTGCGTGACACGCATTTCCCCATCACCGACAATGATCTACCCCCTCAGGGCACTCCATGGCTTCTGTTGCCCATTCTGCTGATCGCCTTCCTGATCTGGCGGCGTATTGGTCACGATACCAGTGCCATCATCGTCCGACGGACTCTGGTGATTATTGGCACCTTCTCGCTGTTTCTATTCGCCGTATTGATGTTTCACCGCTCCTATATCGTTCCATCCGGCTTCTATTACGGCGGCCCCTTTTCAGTGCTCTGGACCGTACTGGCCACCGGTGTCGTAGCGGCGGCCATCAAAAGCCAAACCGTCTGGATGCGAATCATCACTCCATCCCTGGTCGCCTGGATGATGGTGGCCCAGTGGATCAATACCGATCACCTCCAGTATCACTGGCAACTACACGATCAGATCAAAATGAGCTACACCATCACCTCGGAGGCCTGGACCAAAAGACATCCGGCACTGCTCTATAAACGGCCCGGATCCCCCAGACTGACTGACGAAGAGATGCAAACCATCACCCAACAGGCTTGGCAACGCTGGAAAGAGACCGGAAAACCCTTCGATGAGAGCCACCCCATCCACTACCAGATGCTCTGGCTGCAAGATGAGCTCTCGTTTAAAACACGTTTGGCGTCCCGAAAATAGCGTTGCACCTTACGGTTCATCACGACAAAGACGCTTCACCTTTAGCAACCAGTCAATCAACAGTGCCAGCAATAACGCCCCTGCCAATACCTCAAAAAAGACCCTTAACAGATGCATGGCCTCATTGTCTTGATCGACAGTAAAAAAAAACGCCCCCAAACATACCGGGGGCGCAGATCAAGAGAACCGAGACACCTCCCGAAAGAGGCGTCCTGGCTATATGTATCTAGAAACGTTCGAAGTCGTCATCGCTGCTCATATCCAGATCAACACCACCGCCGCCAGATGGAGAAGGTGCCGATGGGGCCGGAAGCGCCTTTGGCTTCGAGGCCGGCTTCGGCTTGGCAGGGGCCGCTTTGGCCACCGGACGGGCTGTGGCCCGAGGAGCCGCTGCCTGACGCGCAGGTTGCTGCTGGGAAGCCGGAGCACGACGCGTTGAGGCGGATCCACCTCCAGACATCGAACCGTCGGTCTTAAAGAAGGAGATGGCCTCGGTGAGCGCCCGAGCCTGATCCGATAACTCGTCTGCCGTGGCCGATGTCTCTTCAGAAGCACCGGCATTGCGCTGAATGACCTGATCGAGTTGCTGAATCGCCGAATTAATCTGATCGGCACCGCTATTCTGCTCGCGGCTGGAGGTGGAGATCTCCTGAATCAGCTCAGAAGTCTTCTGAATCTCCGGGACCAACTTGGAGAGCAGCTCACCGGCATTTTCGGCAATCTCCACCGAAGAGGCCGAAAGACCACCAATCTCACCGGCTGCCGTCTGGCTGCGCTCTGCCAGCTTACGAACCTCACTGGCCACCACCGCAAAGCCTTTGCCGTGCTCACCAGCCCGAGCCGCTTCAATGGCGGCGTTCAGCGCCAGCAGGTTGGTCTGGCGCGCAATGTCCTCAATGATGGAGATCTTTTCGGCAATCTCCTTCATAGCGGAAACAGCCTCCAGGACCGCCGTACCGCCGGTCTCGGCATCGGTGGCCGCCTTGCTGGCAATGGTCTCGGTGGTGGAGGCGTTGTCGGTGTTCTGCTGAATACCGCTGGTCATCTCCTCCATGGCCGCAGAGGTCTCCTCAATGGAGGCTGCCTGCTCCGTAGCGCCCTGGGCCAACGCCTGGGAGGAGGAGGCCATCTCGGCACTACCCGCCGAAACATGCTGGGCCACCTCGGTGATTTTGGCCACCACTTCTCGAGTATTCCCGGTCAACGAACGCAGACCGTTTGCAATCAAGCCGACTTCATCTTTCTGATTGATTACGCAGGTGATGGTCAAGTCACCCTCGGCAATACGCTCCATGGCGTCGGAACAAGACATCAGAGGACGTGCAATGCCGTTGGCCACAAACATGGCGACAAGCGCCACAAGCACCGCAATCACCAGCGCTGTAATCATGATGGTCATCAGCAGACTGTCAATAGGCTTTTGAATCTCGGCCAGATCAATCTCGGCCAGAATCGCCCAGGTGAGATCCCCAAGCTGGATGGGCGCATAGGCCGACAGAACCGGATTGCCGTTGTAATCCATAATCACCTTGGCATCCGATTGGCCGTTCAGAGCCTCGCGGGCACCCTCGGTGTCAACGCCGTTCTTCTTAATCGTCCCGGCAAACGACGACTCCACCGAATGGTTACCGCTCTTGTCCACAAACGAATCACTACGCATCCGCTTGTCCGGGCCGACCAGATAGCTCTCGCCCGACTCACCCATCCCCTCACGCTGCTGCATGATGCTGTTGATCGCCTCCAGTGAGAGCTGCAACGCCACCACCAACTCTACCTCGCCACCGTGCACCACCGGCTGGGCAATAAACGCCGCCGGGGTGCCGTTGCTCGGTGCATAGGGTGCAAAATCGGCAATACCGAATTGTTTGGTACGAATCACATTCCGAACCAGCTCGCCCAAATTGGAACTGGAATACTTGCCGCTGATGATGTTGGTCTGATAGTCCGCCTCACGGGTGGCGGTATAGAAAATGTAGCCGTCGGGGTTGATCAGAAACAGGTCGTAATAGCCATACGCCTCCTGATACTTCTTGAAATACTCGCCGCCCTTCTCATCCACCGGGCTGAACGCCTCAGCCACATCAATCTCCGCCAGCATCACCCACTGGAGTCCTTCAATTTTCAAGGGGGTCCAGGAGGAGAGAACCGGATTGCCGTTGTAGTCGATGATCACGTCGGCCCCGGCTTCACCCGCCAAACCGCGACGCACCGCCTCGGTATCCGCCTTACCCTTGGCAGGATTGGCAAACGACGCCGTCACCGTGTGGTGATCAGGATCCAGAAACGAATCACTCCGCATCAGCTTATCCGGCCCCACCAGGTAGGTCTCTCCGGTCTTGCCCAGGCCGGAACGCTCAGTGGTGATCTTGTTGATAGCCCCCAGTGGCAGTTGCAAAGCCACCACGCCAATCACCCGACCGTCCGACTTTACCGGCGCACCGATGAAACCCGCCGGGGCACCCTTGCTGGGCGCATAGGGCTCAAAATCCTGGATGGCAATGCCCTTTCGTGCCTTCTGAAACAGCTTACCGAGACCGCTTGTCGCCAAGGGACCATTGACCAGGCTCTTGCCCAGATCAGGCTCTCTGAAGGCGCTGAACACAATGTCGCCCTTGTTAGAGATCAGGAATAGATCATAGTAGCCATACTCTTCATTATATTGCTCCAGCCACTTGCCGTGCTTCTTGGCCTGCTTGCTCCAATCACTACCGCCGATCTTGCCGCCCTCCTCATAAAAGGCGTCACCGATCATCTCCATGGCGCGAATGGTGGCAATGTTGCTGGAGAGCACCGACACATCCCCCCTACGCTCGGCAAAGTAGCCCTCAATCTGGTTGGCCTTGATTTGACGAAGTGCCGTCAGCTTGGAGAACGCCTCTTGACGAAGTGTTCCCACCGTCTCCATCAAAACACCCATATCCCCCTCACGCTCAGCAAAAAAACCGGAAACCTGAGCACGCTTGATCTCCCGAACCGACTTGAGCTGGTTGAACGCCGTAGCCATCAAAGCATCATTAGATTGGGAAAAGCTGAGCCAGGCCACCGCGATCAACGGCACAAGGCCGACCAATAAAAACAGCCCCATCAATTTGGGCCGCATCTTGATGTCCTGAAGACGCATGGGATGATCCTCCTCAATAATAAATCAAATGATTGGTCGGTCTGGCTGAATGGCGCTGAAGAACGGTCTTGAACGACAATGATGCCCCCTCCATATCAATTGCCGAACCATCCATCAGTAACTGTTTATATTCCAATTTGCAGAGCGATATCTATATAAAAATGCAGTGAATTTCTCATTTTTTTCGACTGCCGTAAATTGCGCCATACAAACATTTTATAAGCGCCCTGATGGTAAATATTGACCAATAAACTGGCACAATCATTCGTAAGGCCGAATTTTATGAAACAAATTAAGTGTAACAATTGGTAACAATTCAACTTTACCCCCCTGAAACGCCCGCAAGCACCCCCTACTTAAATTATTATTTACGGTATGTGGATTTTTTTTCACTTTTTGGAGCTTTTTGTATATTATGTTAAATATAATCCATCCAATGATGCTGATGAAGAGATGCCCCCATGCCAAAATCCATCCTTATTGTTGAAGACGAAAAAGATCTCGTAACCACTCTGGAGTACAACCTGAAACGGGAAGGCTATCAGACCCAGGCCGCTCTTACCGGCGAACAGGCCCTGGAATCGGCCTTCCGCGATCCGCAACCCGACTTGGTTTTACTGGATCTTATGCTGCCGGGCATCTCCGGTGTGGAAGTGTGCCGACGACTTCGCCAAAATTCACGCACTGATAAACTCCCCGTACTGATGCTGACCGCCAGGGGCGAAGAGATCGATAAAGTGGTGGGCTTCGAGGTCGGTGCCGACGACTATGTCGTGAAACCCTTTAAGGTGCGCGAACTGCTACTTCGGGTGCGGGCCATCCTGCGACGATGCGAGCCGACTCAGGTGACCCCCAACGAAACCACCGAGTTCGGTATGATTCGCATCGATCACTCCGGACACCGCGTCTGGATCGAGGATGAAGAGATTACCCTCACCGCCATGGAGTTCCGTATGCTGGGCGCCTTCCTTAACCAGCGCGGAAAAGTACTCAGCCGGGAACATCTGCTCAATGACGTCTGGGGCATGAATGCCTTCGTCGTACAGACACGTACTGTGGATGCCCACGTCAAAAGACTCCGCGTCAAACTCGGATCGGCCGGGAACTATATTGAAACCATTCGCGGCGTCGGCTATCGTTTCAGAGGCCAGCCTGAAGCCTCCGAGGCGGCTTGATATTCAATACCCCCCACAACCCGCTACCGAGCCCCCGTATTAGGATCGGGCGCCAAGGCCGGGTGCCCAATTCGGAACTCCCTTTATGATGCATATGCGCCTCGGCGTTCGCGGCAAGCTCTTTATCCTCTCACTCTCCTTGATCCTCGGCGTCATCCTGGTAGCCGGGGTCTATCTGGAAGTCTCCCTGGGCAACTGGTTGGAGAACCGCATCGCCCGAGAGCTCCACCGACATGCCGTCTCCGGAAAGGTGCTCCTGGAGGCCATTCCCGGCGGCCAGACCATCGCTGTCATGGATCGCATCGCCGACCGTCTGGGGCGCTCCTCCGATATGCGCGTTACCATCATCAACGGCAACGGCAAGGTGCTGGGAGACTCGCAGCTCGATGTGGTAGAAGTGATGCTGATGGATAACCACGGGGCGCGCCCTGAAATCAAGATTGCACTACAGGGCAAAACCGGCTCCTCCAAACGCTACTCCACCACCCTGGAAACCAATATGAAATTCGTCGCAGTGCGCTTTCTGCGTATCGGCGGCGAAACCGGCGTAATCCGCGTCGCCATGTCTCTGGTCGATGTGGAGAAAGCCAAAGTTCGCCTGCGCTGGGTACTCTTCCTCACCGGCATGTTCGCCATCGCCGTGGCCGTCACCATGTCCGGCCTCAACGCCCACTTTGCCACCCGCACCCTCCGAGCCCTGATGCGACACATCCACGCCGGATCGGACTCCAGACGCCAAGATATCAACCAGTTCGCACGCGATGAGATCGGCGGCCTAGCCGGATCATTCAACCGGCTGGCCGAAGAGCTGGAAGCCTCCGTGGATACCCTCACCAGGGAACGAAACCGAATGGAGGCCGTGCTCGAAGGGATGAGCGAAGGGGTGCTGGCGCTTGATCGAGACCATCGGATTACCTTGGTGAACCACTCCGCCATCTCTCTGCTGGGACTCACCAAATCACCCATCGGACGACAACTGCACGAAGCGATGCCCATCAAAGAGCTGGAACGCATGGCCTACCCCGGTGAAGGAAGCGGTGTACGCGCCTCCGAAATCGAAATTCCCAGCTCCCTGCGACGCCTACAGGTGCAGCGTCGCCCCACCCGTACGCGGGGTGGTTGTGCCCTGGTCATGCGCGATGTCACCGAATGGCATCAACAAGAACAGGTCCGTCGAGATTTTGTGGCCAACGTCTCCCACGAACTACGTACCCCAGTCAGCATTATCCTGGCCAACGCCGATACACTGCTCAGTGGCGTACTGGAAGAGGATCCTGAGATGTCCGACCACCTGGTGCAGGCAGTGGAACGAAACGCTCTCAGACTCTCAAGAATCATTACAGACTTACTGGACCTCTCCCGCCTGGAGTCGGGCCACTACAATCTTCACACTGAACCTGTGGAGATCATCCCCGTAGTCGGACGGGCCATCGAGGCGGTCAAACCCCTTGCCAACAATAAAGAGATTGCCGTCATCACCGATATCCAGGACGATCTCAATGTGCTGGCCGATGCCGGAGCACTGGAACAGATCATCTTCAACCTGCTGGACAACGCCGTCAAATATACCCAGCCCACCGGTCAGGTGAAGCTGAAGGCGCATATCCTGGACCATCGGCTGCGTGTCGAGGTGCAAGATAACGGCATCGGCATTGATGCCAAACACTTTCCCCACCTTTTCGAACGATTCTATCGCATCGACAAAAGCCGCTCCAACGCCATGGGCTCCACCGGCTTGGGGCTTACCATCGTCAAAAGACTGCTAGAGAATATGGATGGACTCATCGGTGTCGAGTCGATTCGACCACATGGGTCGCAGTTCTGGTTCACCCTGCCCATGAAGAAGAACGAAAAAACGTAGCACTTACTCCATATCATGTTTCACAAATTCAGACTAATAACTATTAAGATCAATATTTTCTCGCATTAATCAATAACTCCACATAATGTGTAATTTATTTCACTA
Source organism: Magnetococcales bacterium (assembly GCA_015233785.1). GTDB lineage: Bacteria > Pseudomonadota > Magnetococcia > Magnetococcales > JADFWT01 > JADFWT01. Next base: position 4,298 of record JADFWT010000037.1, on the reverse strand, counting down.
ACAATTTTCTCTTCCGTCACCAATACGTCATATAGAACCGCTATGATCAAACCAAGTTTTTAATTTGGTGGGTCCGCTGGTGGCGTTTCACCTCATCCCTGTGTCCAGTCCTTAGGCGTTCGCGCCATTGCGTTGAGGAACCAGTATCCAGGATCAGCCCTCGGGGGACCCCCCTCCCCCATTTTTTTATATTGTTGAAACCGAACGGGACCTCCTCCCTCCCATTGGCGTCAACCTTTTTGAAGCGCTTTTGATGATCCATACCTCTCCGAGCCTATTGGCGGAAGGGGTCACTGTTAATTTGTCCATTTTATGAACTCTGGATTTGAACCATTTCCAACATGAGATCGTTTTGAGGAGATCCTGATGAAAAAACTTGTCTTTACCATACTGATGGCTGCTGGCCTTTCCAGCATACCGTTTGCCGCTAACGCCCGCGTCATGTTGCAGAACAAAGGCTCCGATACGCTGGTCAACGTCGCACAAGCCTGGGCCGAAGAGTATCAAACAGTGAAACCCAAGATCGCTGTTGCCGTCACAGGCGGCGGATCCGGCACCGGCATCGCCGCCCTGCTCAACGGTGCCGTCGATATCGCCAACGCCAGCCGTAAGATTAAATCCAAAGAGCTGAAAATGGCCGCCAAACGGGGCATCAAACCGGTGGAGCATGTGGTCGGTTACGACGCCCTGGCGGTGTATGTCCATAAAAACAACCCTATGAAGCAGATTGCCATTCCAACACTGGCCGAGATCTACGGTGAGGATGGTGCCACGACCAAATGGACCGATATCAATCTCAAAATTCCCGGCTGTCGTGGTCAGCAGATGGTGCTCATAAGCCGCCAAAACAACTCCGGCACTTACGCCTACTTCCGCAAAGCCGTGCTCGGAAAAAAACGCGACTTTAAACTGGGCACCCGTGATCTCCACGGCTCCAAGGATGTGGTGGATCTGGTGGAACACACCCCTTGCGCCATCGGCTACAGTGGCCTCGCATATGCCACCGATCACGTCAAAATGGCCTGTATTGCCAAGACAAAAGGCGGACCCTGCGTCAATCCCAGCGTCGCCTCTGCCAGCGACAACTCCTACCCCATCGCTCGCCCACTGATGATGTACACCAATGGGGCCCCCACAGGCCACGTCAAGGATTATCTCGACTGGATCATGAGCGACGAAGGGCAGTGCATCATCCTGAAAAAGGGCTATGCCCCCATCCGCGCCGTCAACTGCAAGTAACACGACTCTGAAGAAGCGACTGCGTGACCAATAGATGGCTTGAAGTCACGCAGTCGCAGGGAACGGAACGCTATGAAAGAACAACCACTCACTATCCAGAACGGAGAAGCTGACGACCAGTGGGATCTGGCTTGGTTCGTCGATAAGGCTGTTCAGTTCATTATGTTTGTCGGCGGTATTTCCGCCATCGTCTTCATCCTCAGTATTATTGTCTTTGTGGTGGAGCAGGGCTTCCAGTTCATCTACGAGACCCTGGACTTCGCCCAATTCTTTACGTCGCCGCGCTGGCGTCCCACCTCCGAGTGGAACCCCACCTACGGTATTCTGGCACTCATGGCCGGTACCGCCAGCATCACCGGACTGGCCATGCTCATCGCCATCCCCTTCTCCCTGGGAGCCGCTATCTATATCGCCGAGTTCGCCCAGGGCCGGACACGCGAAACACTCAAGGTGATGGTGGAGCTGCTGGCCGCTATCCCATCCGTGGTATGGGGCTTTATCGGGCTCTCCATCATGAATAAGTTGATTATCGACTGGTTCGATGTACCGGTGGGGCTAACGGTCTTAAACTCCGGGGTGATCCTCGGACTGATGGCCGCCCCCATCGTGACATCCATCGCCGAAGATGCGCTCAAAGCGGTACCGGACTCCTACCGGGAAGCCGCCGAAGCCATGGGGGCCTCCCGCTGGCAGATCATCTTCCATGTAGTACTCCCCGCGGCCCGTAACGGGCTGCTCGGTGCCGTACTACTGGGGGTCGGACGCGGCTTCGGTGAAACCATGGCGGTACTCATGGCTAGCGGACACGCCATCAATCTTCCCACCAGCGTCTTCGACTCGGTGCGCGCACTAACCGCCACCATCGCCGCCGAATTGGGCGAAACCGCCCAAGGGTCCGATCACTACGGTGCGCTATTTGCCATCGGGATCTTCTTGTTCATCATCACCTTTGCCATCAACCTGCTGGCGGATCTCGTCGTACGCGACGTGCGCAAATCATAAGAGGGAACCGTTATGTCGCACATCTACTCAATTACACCGCTCAATGAGCTGAACCATCGGAAGGATAAGCTGCTCAGATTGCTCTTTTTGATGATGATCGTCACCCTGATCGTGCCGGTATTGATCATCCTGGGCACCCTTATCTATAAGGGTGGCTCAATGATCTCCATGGAGTTTCTCTTCACTTTCCCAAAAAACGGCATGACCGCCGGCGGTATCTTTCCGGCGCTGCTTGGCACCATCTGGTTGGTGGCTGTCGCGCTCTTGGTATCGGTACCGCTGGGCGTCGCTGCAGCAATCTACCTTAGCGAATATGCCCTGGACAACTGGCTCACCCGCCTTATCAATATCTGCATCATCAACCTGGCGGGTGTGCCCTCTATCGTTCATGCGCTGCATGGATTTGGGGCCTTCGTCATCTTTGCCAAGATGGGCACCTCCATCCTCGCCGCCGGCCTTACGCTGGCCATCATGACCATGCCGGTGGTAATCGTCGCCACCAAAGAGTCACTTCAGTCGGTGCCCCACGCCTTCCGAGTCGCCTGCTGGAATATGGGTGCCACACGCTGGCAAACCATACGCCGCGTGGTACTCCCAAACGCCACCAGCGGTATCCTTACCGGCATCATCCTGGAGGTCTCCCGAACCGTCGGCGAAACCGCACCTATCATGTTTACCGGCGCCGCCTTCTTCCTGCCGTTCCTGCCGGAGGGAATTTTCGACCAGACCATGGCCCTCTCCCTGCACCTGTTTGTGGTCGCCACGCAGGTTCCAGGCGTGCCGGACGCGCTGCCCTACGGCGTCGCTCTGGTGCTGATCGGCATGGTGCTGATTTTGAATTCTCTCTCCATCGCATTTCGTATCTATCTGAGGAATAAGAAAAAATGGTAGGCACTCGCGCGGCAACTCAGTCTCAACAGGCTCAGACCATGACCTCAAGCACCCAAGCGCATCGGAAGAAGCTGGAGGTCAAAGATCTCTCCATTCGCTACGGCGACTTTACCGCCCTCTCCGGCGTTACGTTGGATATCCGCGAGCGGGAAATCTTTGGCGTCATCGGGCCTGCGAACAGTGGAAAAACCTCCTTTCTGACCGCCATCAACCGTATGGACGCCATGAGTGCCGACATGCATGTGAACGGGCAGATTCTATTCGACGGCGTAGATGCCGCTAAATGGCGTAACCTCTACTCGCTACGGCGGCGCATCGGCGTGGTGTTTCCACTGCCGGTAGGACTGCCCATGACCATCTATGACAACGTGGCCATGGCCCCACGCCTGGCCGGCATCAAGGAGAAGGCCGAACTGGACCTCATCGTTGAGCGCTGCCTGACCCGCGCCGCTCTCTGGGATGAGGTTAAAGATCGACTCACCTCTCTGGGAAGCCTGCTCTCAGGCGGTCAACAGCAACGTCTGACCATCTCCAGAGCCCTCTCTCAAGACCCGGAACTGCTGATGCTCGATGAGTTCTCCATTGCCGTCGATCCGGTCACCACCATGCGCATCGAGGATGTTCTCCAGGAGCTGCGCTCGGAGATGACCATCATTCTGGTCACCAACCTCGTGCAACAGGCCCACCGGTTGGCGGATCGCACCGCCTTCTTCCTCAACGGCCGCTGCGTCGAAATTGGCGAGACCGAAGCGATGTTCAATGGCCAAGTGCAGGATCCAATGACCCTGGACTACATTGAAGGACGATTTGGTTGAGTCGGGTAAACAACGCCAAAGAGATGCGAGGCGAATCCATATGAGCACCACACATACCAATATGGCCGCAGGAGCCGCTGCCACCGCTGATGGTCAACTGGCCATTAGTACCAAGGATCTCAATCTTTGGTACGGCACCTTCAAGGCCCTGCACGACATCAACACCAACATCAAAAGCGGGATGATCACCTCCCTGATTGGCCCTTCCGGCTGTGGAAAAACCACCCTGCTGCGCTGTATGAACCGAATCAACGAACGGCTCGGCTATGTGCGTGTCGAAGGCTCCATCAACATGTTCGACAAAAACATCTACGACCCCGATGTGGAGATGGCACAACTTCGCAAAGAGGT
>JADFWT010000036.1 GCA_015233785.1 Magnetococcales bacterium | reverse complement strand
CCGCCGTGGGAATGCGGGCCGGTATACATTGTTCGCACAGATGACAGTAGGGCCGATAGACGTGGCTGCCAGAGCGGCGAAAGCCCTGTTCGAGCATCAGGTCGTACAATCCCGGTGTCATCGGGTATTCCGGGTCGATAAACAGCGTCGCCGCTTGGCGCTGGGGCAGATAACCGCAGTCGTGACTGCGGGACAGAAAGAGCCGTAAATCGCTGGGCGGATGGAGATGATGCTGCGACGCTGCTGAAACATGCCGGATCCGCCATGAGTCGGGCCAAGGATGCCGGTCGGGACAACTGCCAGTTCTACACAGCCGCCATGAGTGAGCAGGCCACCCATCGCATCACCCTGGAAGCCCGGATGAGACGTGCTTTGGTGGAAGAGCATTTTCTGCTCTACTTCCAGCCCAAGGTGGATACCATGACCCAGCGCATTACCGGCATGGAAGCACTGGTGCGCTGGAGAGAGGCCGATGGTCGCGTGGTCTCGCCTGGGGAGTTCATTCCGCTGGCCGAGGAGACCGGTTTGATTGTACCGCTTGGGGAGTGGATCTTTAACAACGCTTGCCGCCAGATGCGTAACTGGCTGGAGCTGCTGGACCCGAATGAAGCACCCATACGCGTCGCCATCAATCTATCAACGCGCCAATTTCGCCAGAAGGGCCTGCCGCAGATGATCGCCAAAGCGCTGAAAGAGAGTGATCTTCCCGCCCACTATGTGGAGCTGGAGATTACGGAAAGTATGGTGATGGACGATGTGGACGAAGCCATCGTGGTACTCAATGAACTCAAGGAGATGGGGTTGCATATTTCTGTAGATGACTTTGGGGCCGGTTATTCATCGCTAAACTATCTGAAACGGTTTCCCATTCATGCCTTAAAAATTGATCAATCCTTTGTGCGGGACCTGGCCAGCGATGCCGACGATGCCGCCATTGTTTCGGCCATTATCTCCATGGCGCATAGTCTCCACTTGGCAGTGATTGCCGAAGGGGTAGAGACCGAGCAGCAGATGAAGTTCCTGCAACAGAAAGGGTGTGAACAGCTCCAGGGATTTCTATTCAGTCAACCTGTCCCGCCAGAGAACTTCCAGAAACTGCTTATTAACGGCCACTGCGGATGAACTCTAAACGCCCACACAGGCCAGAACTTCTGGCCCCAGCCGGAACCCTGAAAAGTTTGCGTTATGCCGTGGCTTACGGGGCCGATGCTGTCTATGTCGGTGTCCCACGCTACAGCCTACGCGTTCGTGAGAATGAGTTCGACCTGCCAGCTTTGGAGCGCGCCACGGCCCATATTCGCGCCCACAATAGAAAACTCTATATTGCCTGCAATATCGCGCCGCATAATCGCAAAGTGGATACGTTTCTGGAGGATGTGGCCCCCATGGTGGCGCTGGGGCCGGATGCCCTTATCCTCTCCGATCCCGGCGTCATTCATCTGGTGCGCCACCACTGGCCTGATATGCCGATTCATCTCTCGGTCCAGGCCAATGTGGTGAACTATGCAGCGGTTGAATTTTGGCGTCAGGTGGGGGTTTCCCGCATTATTCTATCCCGTGAACTCTCCCTGGATGAGGTGGAGGAGATCGCCCAACATGGAGATGGGGCTACGGAGCTGGAGGTGTTTATCCACGGTGCACTCTGTGTTGCATACTCCGGGCGCTGCCTGCTCTCCGGTTATATGAATCATCGTGATGCCAACCAAGGAGCCTGTACCAATGCCTGTCGCTGGGAGTATCGGCTTCATGAAGCCACCCAGACGGAAACCGGTGACATTGTTCCCAAGCAGGATCCAGCCACGGTTGCCCCTCCTGCCAAACCCGTTGTCGCCTCTAACCCAGGACTCTTTTTACTGGAGGAGCGGCAACGACCTGGGGAGCTGATGCCCATCTTTGAAGATGACCATGGAACGTATATCTTAAACTCAAAGGATCTTCGCGCTATCCGGCACATCAATAGATTTATCTCCATGGGCATTCATGCCCTGAAGATTGAAGGACGAACCAAATCCCACTTCTATGTAGCCCGCACCACTCAGGTCTACCGGGCAGCGCTGAATGCCGCGCTGCGAGGTGAACCTCTGTTGCCAGAGTGGTTGTCAGATCTGGAAAGTTTAGCCCATAGAGGGTATACAGAGGGCTTCTACCAGCGCCATACTGCCGATGCGTTGCAAAACTATCAGGCGGGACGTACTGAAAACCACCAGCAGTTTGTGGGGGAAGTCATTGACCAAAATGAGCAATCCGGCACCATGACTGTGGCGGTAAAAAACCGCTTTGAAGTGGGCAATGAACTGGAGTTGATGACACCAGAGGGCAATTGTCGTTTTCGGTTGCAGCACATGGAATCAGAGCTGGGGGAGAAGCGTCTTGAGGCACCGGGCTCTGGTTATACAGTGGTCATGCCGCTTCCCAGAGAAGGAAGTGCAGCCTTTGGCCTTTTGATTCGACGACTGTAGGTCGATGCTTGTTACACATGGATGAAGATATGAAAATCAATAGCCTGAATCGGTCCGGGCGCATGCTGACATGGGGGGCTGTTTGGCTCCTGTTGCTCATTCCGCTGGATGCCATGGCGGCAGATGTGAAGGCAGCACCTGCCGAAAAGTTGGTCCACATCTGCGGAGATATCCTATTGGCCCCTTTTGCATATGCCAAACGGGTCAACGGCAAACCAACCCAGGAGATAACCGGATATACGGTTGATCTGGTCAAGGCGCTGTTTAAGGCGCGTGGTTATCGTGTTCAGGTGGATCTTTTGCCTTGGGTGCGTTGCCAAACCTGGGTTCAGGAGGGCACGCATTATCAGGTGGCCCTTGAGGCGACGTACAGCAAGGAGCGAGCTGAAACATATCTGCTCTCCAACCCCTATTACCCTGGGCTAGTGGGGCACTACTACTACTCAAAAACACTCCACCCAGAGGGATTGAAGGTCAAAAAAAGGGCGGATCTTCGAAACTACTATGCGTGTGGTCGCCACGGCAGCAACTATGAACCCTTTGGACTGCCCAACCCGGTCATTGATCGACACACCAAGACCTATTCCGGCCTGATTAAGCGGGTGATGACTGGGCGCTGTGATCTGTTTGTCGCCTACCCGGAGCTTCTTAATGGCTTCGGACGGGTGGTTAATCCTGAAATTCTTAACGTCGAGGGGTTGGCGCTGGAAAGGGTGCCGGAGATGGGTCGCACCGCATTTGTCATGCTGATTACCCGCAACCCTAAAACGGGCGGACCTGAGTTGAAGAAGATCATCGACCATGGGATTGAAAAGCTGCATGAGAGCGCTTTTTTCAATAAGCTTGAAGAGAAGTATCACCTGACTCGAACCTCACCTCTTCCTCCTGAGTAAGCCGCCCCATCGGTCTGGTAGGGCCGGGAGCATGAATCGATGACAGAGACCACGAAGAGTCAGCAGATCAGTCGTTTATCCACGCCGCCATTTCGCACGCTCGGTAGACGCCTCCTGATCTATGTCATGCTCTTCTCCGGCCTCATCACCTTGATCGGTGCCGCACTTCAGCTGGTGGTGGAGTACCAAACAGATATCGGCAAGATTCACGAGCGTCTGGAGCAGATTGAAACCAGCTATCTGGTCAGTCTGACCCATAGTTTATGGGTGGTGGACAAAGAGCAGATCCAGGTGCAGATGCAGGGCCTTCTTCATCTTCCGGATATTGAACGTCTGGAGGTGAGAAGCAGCGGTAAGGTGATTGAGGTTGGGGAGATTCCCGAGGCGTCCAAACGGCTTAGCCGCAGTTATCCCATGGTACAGAGCTTCAAGGGGCAGAATTTTCAACTGGGCACGTTGACCGTTGATGTCAACCTTAGTGCCGTCTATGAACGTCTCTGGAAACAGTTTTTAGTCATTCTCGGTACCCAGGCAGTGAAGACGACTCTGGTATCGATCTTCATTCTTTTGATGTTTCATTACCTCCTCACCCGTCACATCTCTTTCATGGCGGAGTTTATGTCAAACCTTGAAGAGACCGACGTTAAGCCACCCCTTAAGCTCAACCGTGTGCCTTCCAATAAACGAACCGATGAGTTGGATCTTCTCACCAACGCGTTGAACAGCATGCGACAGCGTGTGCGCCACTCAAGAAAACTGCTCAACCGACATTTGGATGAGTTGGAAGAGCGAGTCCAAGAGCGCACCCAACGTCTCACCGAGGTCAACGAGACTCTACGGCTTGAGATTCATGAGCGAAAGAAGACCGCCAAGGCTCTGGTAGTGGCCAAAAGGGATGCCGAGTCGGCCAATCATGCCAAGAGCGAATTTGTCGCCACTATGAGCCATGAGCTACGTACCCCCCTCTCTGGAATCCTGGATATGGTGCGTCTGCTACGCAATACCGAACCATCCAGCAAGCAGGATCAGTGGCTGGATTATCTGGATCTGGCCGGGCAGAACCTGGCAACCCTTTTGACCGATATTCTCGATCTCAGCAAAATTGAGTCCGGCGTTCTAGAGATGGACGATGGACTTTTCAATCTCCCCGAGACGGTACAGCAGGCAATTTCGGCGGCAACCCCACGTGCGATCAAAAAAGAGATCCTGTTAAATCTTGAGATGGATGATGCGCTGCCCAAGTGGCTATGGGGAGACCGGGTAAAGCTGCTTCAGGTGATGACCAATCTGGTGGGTAATGCCATCAAATTTACCCACGGCGGCAGTGTGACCCTGAAGGTCTCCAAAGAGTCGGGACATCAAGACAAAATGAGCTACCGTTTTGAGGTCATAGACACCGGAGTGGGCATTGATCCTAATCTTTCGGAGAAGCTGTTCGAGCCCTTCTTCCAAGTGGAGACCAATCTGAACCAACATAGCGGTGGGACAGGACTGGGGCTGGCCATATGTCATCGGATGGTGGAGGGCATGGGAGGGCGGATCGGCGTAGATAGCACACCAGGTCAAGGCAGTACCTTCTGGTTTGTGGCACCCTTCAGAGTGGCCCAACAAAATGAGATCGACAGCGTCAAGATGACGTCCGGCGATACCCTGACAGCAGAGCGGTCTATCTCCATTCTATTGGTAGAGGACAATCCGATCATTATGGAAGGTGTGAAGTCTCTGCTGGAGCTGGATGCGCACCAGGTGCAGACCGCCAGTAACGGTTTGCAGGCCCTGGAACGCTATCAAGAGGGGCATTTTGATCTTGTATTAATGGATGTGCGTATGCCGGGCATGGATGGCCTGGAGACCACCCGACGTCTGCGCGCCCTGCCGCTCTCGTCGGACTCTCCTCTTACGATCATTGGCCTCACCGGCGATGTGGTGCAGGAAAATCTGAAACGTTGCCTTGCGTCGGGCATGAATCAGGTTCTGACCAAACCTCTGCGTTTTGAACGGCTGAAAAAGATTCTCGTTGAGATCTCCAAATCACCACCCAAAAAGCAAGAACAGTGAGCCTGAATGCGGAGGCGATGTTGATCTGAAGAGAGCAGAACCGCGCCTCTTCTATCTTTTCAGAAAACTCTTGATATCCTCCAACACCAGATACCCTACCGGAGCCAGAATCAGACTGAGCAGAGTGGCATAGAGAATCCCAAAGCCCAGGGATACCGCCATGGGGATTAAAAATTGTGCCTGGGTGCTCTGCTCCAGAATAAGAGGCGTCAGACCGAAAAAGGTGGTGAGCGAGGTGAGCAGAATGGGGCGAAAGCGTGCGCCTCCAGCCTGCCGTACAGCGTCGTCCAAAGGCATGCCCTCACGTCGGCGGCGATTGATCCAATCCACCAGAACCAAAGTATCGTTGACCACCACTCCGGCCAGCGCCAGCATACCCATGATACTGAGAAGGCTCAGATTCATCCCCATAATGATATGGCCGAGAATGGCCCCCACCATGCTGAATGGAATCACCACCAATACCAAAAACGGCTGTACATAGGAGCGTAACGGAACCGCCAGCAATCCATAGATGCTGAACAGCACAAACAGAATGCCGTAGAGCAGGCTTCCGAAAGACTCACGTTGCTCCCGAAGCTCCCCCTCAAAAGTGTAACGCACACCCGGATAGGATCGCAGCAGCTCGGGAAGGTAGTGGTTGAGGTCACGCGCAATGGCGTTGATATCGACGTTGCCTTTTTCGGCATCCGCCGTCACATTGACGGCCCGTTGGCGATTGACCCGGCGAATGGTAGAGAACCCTTGGCCCATGCTGATGTCGCTGACATGGCCGATGGGGATCTCCAGACCGTCGACGGTACGAATGCGCATGGACTCCAGGCTTTCCAAAGATGTTCGCTGCTGGCTGGGGTAGCGCACCATCACCCGCACATCATCACGCCCCCTCTGAATACGCTGAGCCTCAGCCCCAAAGAAGGCTTGCCGCACCTGGTTGCCGAGATCGGAGCTGGTGAGCCCCATCAACTCCGCTTCCGGGCGAATGGTCAGTTGAATCTCCGGCTTGCCGCGCTCAAAGGTATCTTGAATATCAAACACCCCTGGATACTCGGCCAGTCGGCCACGGATCTTCTCCGCCACCTCTTGCAGATGGTCAAAGTCGAGGCCGTTCAACTGGATATCGATAGGGGATCCGCCATGGCCGATCTCGGCTTTGTAGTGCAGCTCCCGGGAACCGGGAATCGGACCGATGGTGCTGCGCCACTCTTTGACAAGGTCCGAGGTGGTGATGGGCAGAGTGCGCTGCTCTGGAGGAACCAGCTCCAGGCTGATCTGTCCCAACTCCGGGTTGCCGCCGCGACTGGTGCTGCGTCCGGCCCGCCAACCAATGCTGGTGAGAATGTTGCGGATAACCGATTCTCCGGTAGCAGGATCGGTATATTTCTGCTGCAACTGTTTGGCGACCTCTGCCATATGCAGGATATGTCGAGAGGTCTCCTGCTCCGAGCTGCCGGTCTGCATCATCAGTGTGGCCCGAGCTGTTTCGCTCTGCACTCTGGGGAAAAAGGTAAAGCCGTAGCGACCGCTGATTACATAGCTCATCACAATCATCGATAGGGCGATGAACAGCGCCACAGTCAGATAACGACGCTCCAGAACCCAGACCAGAACTGGCCGATAACCACGCAGGATAGCCCGCTCCAGACCATCCGCAGTGAGGCTCTGAACCCGTTTCAGAAACCCGCTCTGGGCATCATCTTGTACCTTTATGTGGACCATATGGGCCGGGAGGATCAGCTTGGACTCCACCCAGGAGAAGAGCAACACCGGAATGACAATCATGGGAATCTGGGCAAAAATCGGTGCCCGAACCCCCTCCATGAACATCAGCGGCATAAACGCCGCCACGGTGGTAAGTAGCCCGAATGTGACCGGAACCGATACCTCTTGCGCCCCTTGCACAGCAGCTTGAAGGCCATGGCCACCGCGTTTTAGATGACTATAGATATTCTCTCCGGTAATGATGGCATCATCCACCACAATGCCCAGCACCAGGATAAAAGCAAACAGACTGACAATATTGAGGGTGACCCCCAACATCGGCATGACTAACAATGCCCCCATAAAGCTGATGGGAATGCCGACACAGACCCATAATGCCACCGAAAAACGCAAAAAAAGCGTCAGACAGAGAAAGACCAACAGCCCCCCTTGCCAAGCACTTCTCAGCAGGGTCTCCAGGCGTAACTTAACGATCCGGGAGCGATCCTTCCAGTAATCGATGGCGATACCAGCGGGCATCTCGCCCTTGCGCTTTGCCACGTAGTCTCGAACAATCTTACCGATTTTCAGGGCATTTTGGCGTCCGGTTCGGTACACCTCAATTAACACCGCCGGTTGGCCATTGAAACGCGCAAAGAGCGGCTCCTCTTCAAAGCCGTCATGAATGGTGGCGATCTCACCCAGGGTGAGACGCGCGCCATCCTCTCCGGCAAGAATAGTGATGCTGGCAAACTGCTCGGCCCGGTACGCCTGACCGGTGGTACGCAGCATAATTTCACCACCACCGGTCTTGATGGAACCAGCGGGCAGGTCGGTAGAAGCCACCCGAATGGCCTGGACAATCTGGTCAAAAGTGAGTCGATGTCGCAGAAGAGTCTGTTCGCTCACCTCAATGGAGATCTCAAAGAGACGTACGCCGGTCAACTCAACCAGACTAACGCCGGGCAGTGTGGTGAGATCATCCCGTACCTGCTCCCCCAAGCGACGCAGCGCCCGCTCTGGAAGATTACCCGCCACCACGACACTGATCACCTCCCGACGAAACTCCACCACACTGTAGGTGGGGCGCTCCACCTCGTCGGGAAAGGCGCTGATGGCATCGACCCGATTTTTAATATCATCCAGAAGATCCCGAGGGTTACGACCCTTCTCTACCTCTATCTGAACCAGTCCGGCCCCCTCATAGGCAGAAGAGGAGAGGTTCTCAATCCCGGCCAGATCGGCGATGGCCTCCTCAATACGCACCACCGCGGCCTCTTCCACCTCCACAGGCGGTGCCCCGCGATAGCTGACCTGAACCTGTACCATATCCCGTTCAAACTCCGGGAACACCTCCAGCGGGATGCGTTCGGTCATGGACCAAAGACCCGACAACAAGATGACCATCATCAGCAGGTTGGCCGCTACCGGATTGCGAGCAAACCAGTTGATCATGCTATGCATCTTAGCGTTCCCTCTTGGGTGAAGGGCGTTTAGATTCTCCCTTGAGGCGCACCTTGGAGCCATTGACCGCATAGGGTAGGGGAGTGATGGCGATCTGCTCGCCCGCTTTCAACCCCTGCATGACCACCACATGTTCGACATCCCGCCAAATGATGGTCAGTCGACGGCGTTCAATGCGCTGCTCCGGGGTCACCATAATCACTTGATCGTCGCTGCGTAGCGCTTGACGGGGTAGGATAAAGGCATCATTCAATACCCGTCCCTGGATCCGGGCCTGCACAAACTGCCCTACCCTGAGAGGCGGTCCCCCGTCGCTTCGAGGGGCGTATGGGTGCTCCACCTGAGCGATGACGGTGTGTTGACGGGTACGTGTATCGATGCTTCCCTCGGTGCGGACGATGCCGCCGCGCCAGATGTGCAGATGAGCCCCGGAGCCAGCCTGCAAAGTGACCGGAATAGCCTCTACTGGCGCGATGCCGTCTTGCTGCCGCTCCTCCAAGTCGAGAAAGGCCGCCTGACGCTGGGAAATGGGCAGCCGAATTTCCACCGCATCCAGAGCATAGATCAATCCCAGCACCGACCCACCACTCACCGATTGTCCGAGATCGACCTTTTTCTCCAAGACCCGCCCATCATAAGGGGCGCGAATTTCCGTGCGGGCCAGATTAAGTTCGGCATCCTCAAGCTGGGCGCTTTTAAGCCGCATTTCCGCTTGCAGAGTCTGCCGCTGGGCCGGAACCAGCCGCAGGGTGTTGTTGAGCGTGGTTTGGGAGGCACGGCGGCTCAAATACTCCCGATCACTCTGCTCAAAAACGCTCTTGGAGACGGCTCCCTGTTGCTGAAGTTTTTTGTGGCGCTGGTATTGCCGCTGGGCCAATTGCAGACGGCGCTTCTCAATGACAAGGCTCTTCTTCAGATTTTCGGCATTGACCTCCAGCTCTGCCAGCCGTGCTTCAACCCCCTGAAGAGACGCCTCAATATTGGCGCGTGCCAGCCGATATTCCGACGGATCGATGCGGGCTAGAAGCTCCCCCGCTTTAAAAAATCCACCATTTCGGAAAGAGGTGGCCATATGGATGATGCGCCCGGAAGCTTCCGCCACCAACGTACTCTGGGTTCGAGGGGTGACGGTACCGTAGGCGGTCATGGTGACCGTATAAGGGGCAGGCGTGGCTGTCAGAACCTCTACGGTGGGGATGGTGGAGCGTTGGGGACGCCGTTTTGGCTCAGGGGCTGTCTTGATGAGCACCATGGCCACAGCCAGCGCCGCCACCAGCACCAGTAGAGGAGTAAGAACTCGTCGCCACCGTATATTGGAGTGGATCACGCCGGGATTTCCTTAAAAAATGTAATCAATGGCAGCCAGGGAGCGCTGCCAACTCATAAGAACTACAGCCCCAAGCCAGAGAAATACCGATAATGAAAAGCCCCAGTTCCAAGCAAGCTTTGGCAGCAGGGTATCCTTATCCCATAGATAGCGACGCGTCATCCCAAGGACAGTATGGAACATATTAAATACCATGGCAGTCAGCAGAACGATCAGCAGGGGAATGGAGGAGGCTTGCAGCAACATGATCGGTCCGGTCAGTCGATCCCAATGGTGGGCAATAAACAGCATATCAAACAGCCGCACGACATAGAATAGATTGGCCAGCACAAATAGCGCCGTAACCAGAATCCACATAAAAAGCGGCCCATCATAGGGCTTGAGCTGCTCGCAGTTGGCGCGCCAGAGGGGTGGCCACGCCGATCCCCAGGCATCGGAAAGATCCCGTTTCACGCGATCCAGTCGCCGGGCCTGATCCCAGGCCAGAAGCAGAAAGCCATTGCCACCTAGTGTAGTTAGCGCAATGGCAACATAGAGCGTGGTGGAAAACGACTCTACAAGGGGGCTGGCAGCAAACAGAGTGACAGCCCCATTGTGAACCATCCACCAGGCGCTGCCGATCACCACCGGGAGAGCGAGCATGCCAAGACCATGCATCCAAAGCGCCAGTTTCATCCACCCGCTACGGATCGGAATAGGAAATGCTTCCAGACTCCAACCCTCTGCGCCTTTATTGGGCAGATGAGATACGGTTCGGTTGAGAAACTCGGTCTTGCTGCGCAGTTGGCCGGCCATGATTAAAAAGTCGGAAATGCCAAAGGTCAGCAGTCCAATGGAGAAGGCGGTATGACGATCCCGCAATGGATTGCAGGTGGCCTGATGGTAGAAGCGGTTCAGCCCCGGTATGACCTCTTGCAGCGCCTCCGGTGCGTGAGAAGAGAGGTTCTTGCCACTGGGCATGGTGATCGCTTCGTCCACGGATGGAGGCATCACGCTGGATGAAGGTGTCATGTTGGATAGAGCCGGTGGAGGGTGCTGGCCTGTTGAAAATGGAGAGCCTTCATCGGGAACCAGGGCTCTAAGATCTGCGGCCAACGCCCCACAGGAGCCGTATCGATCCTGAGGAGATTTCAGCAGGGATCGCTGCACAATCCGATCTACATCCTTGGGCAACAAGGTGTGGAGATTAGAGGGGAGCGTTGGATTCTCATGAACAATCTTCCAGGAGACCGAGCTCATACTGCGCCCCGGAAACGCCTTCTCCCCGGTAAGCATCTCATAGAGGATCACCCCAAGCGAAAAGAGATCCGACCGATGATCCACACTGCGGGAAGATTGGATCTGCTCCGGCGACATGTAGTTGAGGGTGCCGAGAATCTGCTGTGTACGGGTCATCTCAGAGCTATCGGCCCGGACGATACCAAAATCCATGATCTTGGCCTCGCCTTGGGGCGTAACCATGATGTTGGCGGGCTTGATATCCCGATGCACCAGCCCGCTGTGATGGATGGCCTCAAGCCCGGCACAGGCTTGAACCATAATCCTCACCGTCTCGTCCAGAGTGAGAGGTGCCGTGCTGCGAATTATCTGGGCCAGCGTCTGCCCCTCAGCATACTCCATGGCGATATAGTGCACCCCATCGTCACTGGTGCCCATCTCGTGAATACCTACCACATTGGGGTGGTTTAGCCGTGCTGCGGCACGAGCCTCACGAAAAAAACGCTGGGCCATCTCCTGCTGAAACACCTCCGACTCCCCCTCCATGCGGTTAAGGGTCTTGATGGCCACCTTGCGTTGTAGAGTCGGATCCTCTGCCAGATGGACCACCCCCATGCCGCCACGCCCAAGCTGGCTCACTATATTGAATTTACCAATCTGCATGGTGGTGCCTGATGCCGTGTCATGTCCGGGTTTGGAGAGCATCGTGGGCGCTTCATGGTCTGCTGGGGTGTCAGGAGCATTCATCGGTACGTATATTCCGTTATAAGGTCAGGGAGGCGGGCGCCCCATCTACTTGCGGACCCTCACCAGAGAAATGCCCAACACTGTACCCCAGATACTTAATCTTAAAGGTGATGAAGGAGCAGCATGGCCGAGGTTAGAGATCAATAACAGCGCCGCCATAAAGGCACATAGAAAACTATATTTTTGTTACTTTTCATCAAAATAAAGAAATATCCTGAGATGCCTTATCAGTGGAAGAACTCAATCATCCGGTGCAGGGCGTGGTTGCGATCTATGAAGTGATGCTTCAGGGTGGCGACCACATGCATGCTCACCAGAAAAATCATACCAAGTCCAAGATAAAGATGGATTTTTCCTGCCATATCCTCCATTCCGGGCTGGGGACCCAGAAGAGCCGGTAGTTCAAACCAGCCAAAGATGGAGACGGGAGACCCTGTGGCTGTGGTAATCAGATAGCCGGTGATGGGGATAGCCCCCATCAACAAATAGAGCAGAACATGAACGGTACCGGCTATCCATCGTTCCCACGAGGCCAGCTCCTCCTCGTATGAAGGGGCTGGATCATAAAATCGCCACACAAGACGCAATATAAAGAGCAAGAAGGCCAACACGCCGAAAGCGTCATGGATAACCAGAGCCTTATTATACCATGGATGGTCATAGGTGAGGTTGGTCATCCAAAATCCCTGCACCAGAAGCGCAATGATGAACAACGCCATCAGCCAATGAAATGCCCGGGCCACTAACCCATAGTGGGTTGGGGTGTTTGTCAGCATGGTAAAGGTCCTCTGCTGTCTCTCGTTTCAACTACACAGGCAACGGTATAAATTCGTATGACCTGTTTTCCTTGTACCTGGACCTTATCCACCATACCATGTTTTTTATCATCGAACCCTTTCGTTAGGGTTTAGAACCTGATTTATTGCCCCTTGCTTTGTTGAAACAAAGCGATACTCTTTGCCGGTTGTCGTATATTGGCGCAGGCCATAATTGTTAAGTTGAATGAAAGCCTTAGGCGAAATAGAGATGAAAACCGTATCTAAAGTTTGCGTTATTTTGACGCTTTTACTCACGGGACTGGTTCTGTTTTCAGGCCCAGTGAGGGCCGATATCGTTCCGCCGAGTGTCATGCAGATCAATACCCAACAAGGTACGCTGCGGCCAATGGCCCCCTCGCAGAGGCCGATGACCATTGAACCTCTCTCAGCAGTTGCGACCGGTGAGTTGCCCACGCCCGCTTCCAAGTTGCAAATGCCTCCATCCGGCAAAAAACTCACAATTCTCCACTTTTGCGATGTCGATGAGGTTCTGACGCCCGACAAAGATGGACATACCAGTGGCGATATGGCTCGCTTCAAGACATTGGTGGATCAGGTCCGTAGTCAGGACCCTCAGGCGCTGTTGCTGCTCTCCGGTGATTTTCTCTTTCCCTCGATGATTGCCAACAACGGCAAGTATATGATCCGTCTACTCAATGCCATTGGGCTGGACTATGCCATGCCTGGCAATCATGAGTTTGATTTTGGCGTTCAAATTTTAAATCAACGGGTAGCTGAATCCACCTTTCCCTGGTTGGCTTCCAATGTCCTTCCTTCACGTTCGCCGCTGCCGGGCTGGCGTCCCTACGCCCTGCGTGAGGTAAATGGCATCAAAGTCGGCATTTTCTCCATCCTCACTCAGGAGACGGTCGAGCTGGCTTTGGGCGGTAAGTGGGTTCACATCGGCTCTCCGTTGGAAGTGAGTCGCATGATGGTGCAGCGTCTTAAAGGGATGGGCGCTGAGGTGATCATCGCCATGACACATATGGATTTTGCCGATGAACGTCTCATCGCCGAGCAGGTTCCAGAGATCGATATGATTCTTGGTGGTCACGACCACATCATTGCCAAACAGGTGATTAATAATACGCTTGTGGTGGAGTCTGGATCTGATCTTAAGGTGTTGGGACGCATCGACTTCGCCCCGGAGATGGCAAAGAAGGATATTCCAGTCCGTTTTTTTAAAATGGATCCCAACCTTCCTCAAGATCCCACCATTCTCAAGATTATGGCAAAATATCAACAAGAGGTGGATGTTGGCGTCGCCCAGAAGATCGGTTCGACACTGGCTCCTCTCAATGCCACACGAATGGCCAATCGCAGCCAGGAGACCAATCTTGGGAGCCTGATCACAGATGCCATGCGCGGCCTGGGTAGTGCCGATGTGGCATTGATCAATAGCGGTGCCATCCGTAGTGATCAACTCTATGGTCCTGGCGACCTCTATGCGGAGGATGTCAACCGCATCCTGCCGTTCAATAACGTAGTGGTCAAACTGGCCATGACCGGACAGATGTTGAAGTTGGCCCTGGAGCACGGTGTCAGCCAACTGGAACGGTTCAAGGGGCGCTTTTTGCAGGTATCAGGGGTTGCCATAAAAGTAGAGAGAGAGAGACCACAGGGGCAACGGTTGCTTTCCGTTATGGTCAATGGGATGCCTCTTGATCCCAATCGCACCTATACGGTGGTTACCAATCGCTACATGGCCGAAGGTGGGGACGGGTTTTCAATGTTGACCAAGGCACAACGCCTTACCGACCCTAACCAACGTGTTCTTTTGGCAGAAGTGGTTGCCAAGTTCATCCAGAACAGCAAGGTGATTCAACCCAGCGTCCAGGGACGAATTGTCATCCAGTGAGAGTCACCTTCCCTGAGGCGGTATTTTGAGAGGATCCATCTGACGAGGCTTTGACGCCTGTCAGTTCATTGTAGCCCTGCACCACCAGCAGTGATCCAACCAGCCACACCATCACCAAGCCGACATTGACAAAGAAATAGTCCTGCACAGAAAACGAGAATACATGCACGCCCATCAGAACGGTAGCCGCAGCAAAGCCGTCGCCAAGTCGTGCAAATAAGCTGTCAATGGTAGTTTTTGCTTTAAACTTCACCTCCATGCTCATGGGAAGCCAAAGAATATTGCGTGCGGTGTTGTGAATCGAATAATCCGTCGCGTTCTCCACCACCTTCATAAACTGGATCACGGTGAGAATCGGAGCAATGACGATGGCAATATTGGAGGCCAGTACCAGTACAGGGAGAATCAATAGAACCGTCGCCAACCCTCCATATTTTACTAGTCTTGAAGTGACGATGGTTTGAAGCGCCAGCGCCAGCATATTGACCCAAAAGAAAAAATCACCATAAAAATCAATGATTTTATCCTTTAGGAGGGTGGCATGCAAATCGGCGTCAATAACACCTTGTGTCATAATGTCCTGCATAATCACTTCGTTGATGATGCGGAACAGGAGATTTTCACCGTTGGAATTGACCCAGTTGAGCAGCAGGGTGATGACGGCAATAAGCATGAGTAGCCTGTTGCCCAGCACCAGTTTAAATGCGCTTCTGTAGTTTTGAACCGGAACATTAAAGCCAGGTGCATGGCCGGGACCAATACGCTCCAACCTTGGATCGATATTGACCGAACGGCAGATCAACCAACTTCCGATCAAGGGAATATTGGCCAGCAGCAGCAGCGCCTGGGTACCTAGCACATCTATGGAGGTGATAAAGTTGACCAGGGCTGATCCGCAGACAGAGCCGAGGGTCGCTCCGATAGCAATCATGGGCAGCAGGCGTCGGCCACGTTCGTTGTTGTACAGGTCGATAATAAACGCCCAGGCCTGGGCCACCATAAAGGCCCCAAACATTCCCACCCACAAATAAAAAATTATGCCGACTCCAGGCACAAAATCGTAATACAAACGTGGTTGAAGTACCCAAAAAATCAATAAATTTGAGGCGCAAAACAGCGTTGAGCGTCGAATCAGTTGATCCCTGGTGAGGGAGCCGACCATTTTATCGTAGGTTGAGAGAATGAAGAGAAAGATCAGGCTCTGACCAAAGTTAGCGTAGGCTTTAATCTCCAGCCGGGTAAGGCCGGGGAGCTGCTCCATAGAGATCCACCCTTCACGAACCGGCTTGATCATGTAGAAGGCCACCAGGATCAACATAATGGTAGCTGTCATGAGTACGCCGGTGTGACCCTCACCGGCGCGCACGTCGGTAAAGAGGCGACAAAATCGGTCGATTCGGGTTAATCGACGACGATCCTGAGTCTGCTGTGCCGATGAATTCGGCCTGTTCATACTCGATTTCCCTATCGAATTTTGGGCAGCGACTCCACTCTAGAGGAGTCCAGGATCTAATAACGACCCCCTATTTTGCCCTGCTACCTTCAATCAAATCAACCCATCTTGCAGAAATGCATGCCGCTTTTTTATCAACTGTTGATCTGTAGGAAAGATACCTCTATTACATTTTTATATTGTATATAATCTTTTCCTGTTTTCTTCTCCTTTTTTCTTCTTTCTCAGGTATGACCGGATTTCTACTCAAGAACCATTTAGAAAATCTGCTATCGATTGGGCAGATCGATACGGAACCCAGTTAGGCCCTCAACAATCAATCTTAATATATTGTTATATTTTGATAATTTTAATTTGATCGCCTTCTGTGCCAGATTATCTTGCAGATCAACTGAACATCGTTTAAATAAGAGGTGCCGATGGACCACCCTCATTGAGAAAGCATTGAATGGATAGGGCTTGAAACCGGTATGTTCATTATTGTTACGTAACTGGAGGTAGGATTTAACGATGGCAAGAAAACTCTCCTGTCCGGCCTGTGGAGGATTGCCTGGTCGAATGTATCAGTGCTTGCATTGCGGGGAGATTCGCTGTGGGAGAGATAGCTGTAGTGGGGGCAGTAAGCGCTATAAGGGGTGGGCCAGCTCCGGTTCGCAATGCCGGAAATGCGGCAAAGGACGCTATGTCTGTATTGATCTGTTCAGTACGCAGGTGGAATCATTCGCCAAGCAGCGCATCATGAGAAAGTAGCCTACCAGCCGGTAGCATCAGAAGTACCCATTGCTGAGACAATAGAAAAAGGCCGCCAGCTTGCGAGGGGGGATGCAGAGAGCTGACGGCCTTTTTGGGGCTAGCAAGCCGCCAAACGCTTTCCAGCTATGTGGAAAGGGAGGGAAATGGCGACTTGATTGAGATTCTACACGGTTTATTTATATTTGCAAATATAAAAAATTAATTCTTGATTATCTCTTCAGTGTATTGTTTAAAATAATATATTTAACATGCTATGCATATTCCTTCCCCCATGGATGTACGACTTACCTCTTTGTAAATCACGGCTCTACCCAGGAAATACGCAAAATATCACCCTGTACCTGAAATCCATACAACCGGTTAAAAAAGCGCATTCCCAATAACGATTCGTTCATGGAGGCTCCGTTGATACTGGCGGGAAGCCCCTCAAGTCGCAGATCCCCAACCTCAAAACTATCCAAGCGCACCGGTGCTCCGCGCCCTTTGCCGTTGGCAGTATGGTAGGTCTTGGAGAAAACCAGCCGGGCCGCATCAAAGCCCAATGCACGGGCAAGGTGCGGGGCAATCACCACATCGGTGGCGCCGGTATCCACCAAGAAACGCACCGGATGTCCGTTGACCTTGGCCTCTATATGAAAATGCCCATCAGAGGAGCGATAGAAGCTCATGGTGCCGGGCTGCTCTTCAAAACCGCTCTGGGGCATAATCGCCGCCACAAACCGGTTTTTGACACTGCCCAGCTCATTTCGATAGCTGTAGAGACCAATCAGCAGGGCAAACACCACCACCCAGACCCCAAACTGCTTTATCTGTCGCCATACGGAAGAGTCTCTGGGAGTGGCCAGAAGCATGCTGAGAATCAGAATCGGCCACAGAGCATATCCTAAGCGCTCCCAAGAGGTGTCCATTAACGCCTCACCATTGAAGCGGCTATTGAGAAACAGCGTGATGGCTCCAGTGACGATAAAGACGATGACAAAACGGACCGGGGGGCTATTCATCAAGGGATATCCCTCTCGTATGGTGTGCGGCCCACGCGATCATGGGCAATGACTCTTGGAAGCTCTTTCCAACAGGTGGTGTAGGCGGGTGATTTGCGGCGGGCACTTGTCTTCCATACCGGATTGTCTCCTATGCCTTCCGCACCAAAACGTATCGCTCCGCGCCCCAATCGGCTGTTGAGAAGATCCACTGTTTTCATCAACCGCTCCGAACGTTGACGCTTTTCCAGATCGCTGAACAGTGTGGCCTGATAGTTCTCCTCCGGGTGCAGATCCAGCAGGATAATGCCCGCCTTATTGAAACGGTAGCCTTTTTGATAGATGGCCTCCACGCCGCGCATGGCATGTTCCAGCAGCGTCGGTGTGTCGCTGACCGCCTCCAGGAGTGTCGCCGTATGGCTATTACGGTATAGCGCACCGGGTTTTGCAAAGCGACTGGTGGAGAGAAACACCAGAATGGATCCGGTAATCAGGCGATGATGGCGCAGCTTTTCTGCGGCTCGAGAGACAAAGTGGGCCACGGCCTCTCGCAATGGCTCAAGATCGGTCACCTTTTGACCAAAGGTGCGGGAAGTGGTGATGGATCGACGGGTAGGCGGTGCATCATCCATGCTCATGGCCTGAATACCGCGTAGCTCCAGAACCGTGCGCTCCAGTACAATATTGAAGCGCCGCCGAATCCACTGGGGCGAGGCGTCTCGCAACTGGATGGCGCTGGTGATGCCGCATTGAGCCAGCTTGCGCTTCAAACGTGAACCGACCCCCCAGATATCGCCGGTCTCCAGGCGTCGCAAGGCACGCTCTTGCAGAGCCGGATCGGTAAGATCCAATACGCCGCCGGTTCTCGGGCTCTTTTTCGCGATACGGTTGGCCACCTTGGCCAGCGTCTTGGTAGGGGCCACACCGATGGAGACCGGAATGCCGGTCCACTGAGTCACGCAACGGCGCATGGATCGACAGACGCCATCCAGTTGGTCACCCAGCATGGAGAGGTCTAAAAAAGCCTCATCAATGGAGTAGATCTCTACCCGGGGAGCCAACTGCTCCAGAGTGTTCATCACACGATCGGAAAGATCCCCGTATAGGGCATAATTAGAAGAGAAGACCGTCACGCCATGACGCTGCACCAGATGGCGAATCTCATGAAAGGGCACCGCCATGCCGATGCCCAGCGCCTTGGCCTCATTGGAGCGGGCCACGGCACAGCCATCGTTGTTGGAGAGCACAATAACCGGACGCCTCTCCAAATGCGGTGCAAACAGCCTCTCGCAAGAGACATAGAAATTATTGCAATCCACCAGAGCTATCGAACGGCTCATGCGGCACCAAAGGCGTGAATAACGCTGGTAGCGACACCCCAGATACTCAGCGTATCCCCCTCGTTGATCGGGATATCACGATGAGCGGCCTCCAACCACAAGGCGCGGCCTCTCCGCCGGAACCTTTTAACGGTCAGGGACCCTTCCACCACGGCGATGACAATCATACCGTCTGCTGGGTCTATGGAACGATCCACCACCAAAATATCGCCGTCGTGGATACCGACCCCTGTCATATCATGGCCATCCACGCGCACAAAGAAGGTGGCTGCAGGGTTTCTGACCAAATAACGATTAAGATCCAAACGCTCTTCGGTATAGTCCTCGGCCGGAGAGGGAAAGCCGACGCAGACGCCATCCGTTATTTTGGTATTCTGCGGGAGAGGAGGGGCGGAGCGAGATGGATCCAATGGGCTCATGAAGCGCGCTCCTTACCCGGTGGTGTACGGCTACGGACGGCGATCACCTTGCCAAGAATGCGCAGTGCGTCCTCCTGCTGCACCACAATCGGTGCATAGTCTGGATTGGCTGGTTGTAGCGTAATGCGCTCCCCATCGATGGAGAGCCGTTTGACGGTGGCCTCATCCTCCAAAAGCGCCACAACGATTTCGCCGCTCTCGGCAATGGGCTGCTGGCGTACGATGACAATATCCCCATCTACAATTCCAGCCTCAATCATGCTGTCCCCCAGCACGCTGAGTGCAAAGCAGCGCCCACGTGCAACGCTGGTCTCCACCAGCACTTCACCAACATAGTTCTCCTCAGCCAGAATCGGCGTACCAGCCGTCACCTCCCCAAGAATCGGCACCGGAATCAGCCGGGGAAGCAGCGTCGCCCCCCCTTTGAGCACCTCAATAGAGCGCGCCTTATGGGCTCGGCGGCGAATATAGCCCTTGCGCTCCAGATTTCTGAGCTGCTCATGAACGCTGGGACCGCTGATGCCGAGCCGATCGGCCAGCTCCATGACAGTAGGCGCATGCCCCTCCTGAACCGTAAGATTCTGGATAAGGTGCAGCGTCTTTTTCAAGACCGGTGTGATGCCTGCTACCGGCTTGCGTCCCCGCTTTTTTTGACGCTCCTGTGCCATCTGGGTCTCCGGGAATAATCGGATAGAGTTTGGCAAACATTAGGTCTAATATTGTATAATCATTATAGGGCTAAATCCATATAAAAATTTTTACTAATTTTATCAATCATATAACAGTGAAAATAAGCCGATAAATCTGATGGTATTATAGGGAACTATTTAGGGAATATGAAACAATTCTAGAGGGAGAGTGCGCCATGAAGAGCACGCTTTATAAGGGGAATCTTCTCACAAATGTCGTACACCTTAACGGGAAGCGGTAGAGCCACCCTGACGCAGAGAAGCACGCCTGCGTCGCATCCGGTAGCCCAGCAGTGCCAACACCAACATGCCGTAGACATAGGGCTCGCCGTTATCGTGACTGGCCGCCATGATGAAGTGAGCCATTACCAGAAGATTGATCAGATAGACCGAGCGGTGCAGCATCTTCCAGCGTTTTCCGCCCATGGTGCGGATAATGTGATTGGAAGAGGTAACGGCCAGTACCACCAGCAGCACAAAGGCCATCAGCCCAAGAATGATAAACTCCCGTTCATCAAAATCCTTAATGATAGCCGGCCACTTGAAAACCCACTCCAGCCAGAGGTAGGTCAAAACGTGCAGGCAGGCGTAGAAGAAGGCGTAAAGACCGATCATGCGTGAAAAACGCGCCAGCACCTTGACGCCGGTCACTTCGTAGACCGGGCGCAGCGCCAGGGAGATAAGCAGAAAGTTGAAGGCCCAATCCCCCAGATAACGGTTGATAAAGCCCACCGGCATCTGCCCCAGGGAGCTGCCCGGCGTGTAGCCACTCACCAGAACCCGCCCCATCAACCACAAAAGCGGCAGCAGAGCCATCATAAAGATCAAGGTCTTGAGATGAATTTTGTGGGCGGTTTTTTTCAGGACATGCCCAGCGGTCTCATCCTGACCGCGTATCACCATCCACAGCGCATAGAACATCACAAATAGATGACCAGAACCGATGATGATAAACGGCGCCCTGGGACCGACGGCATCAAAATAGTAGCCGCCACTCTGTACCAGCAGCACCACACCAATGCCGCTCACCAGATGAAACATCCCCTGAACCGAGCCAAGAATATCCCGAGGCGAAAGCTCCGCCGCCAGAATTTTAGGTGCAACCAGACACCCGCCCTGACCAAGACCGATCAACACCAGCGGCCCAAGAATGGTCCAACTGAAAGGGTGCGTCACCTGTCCCAGCAGCAGAAAGCCCACCCCGGAGAGAGAGAGACTGGCTCCAATGGCCTCAATGCGGCTGTGGGTGGCCATAAAACGCTTCCAGAGCGGCATGGCCAACAGCACCACCAGCCCCATAATACCGATCAGCAGCCCCGCTCTGGCCGCAGCCATATCGCGCGTAACGCCGATCACATCGGCCATGGAGATGCTCCAGAGAGAGAAGAACAACCCAATGACAATCATATCAGCACGCGTATAGAACGCCGCTGCAAAACAGAGCTGCATACGCGGATCGCTACTCACCAGCTCCCAAACCCGCTCAAATCGGTGACCTCCCTCGCGTTTTTTACGGGGTGGCATCAGGCCAGGAAGCTGCGTTTTGGCCAACTGCGCGCCAATCAGAGCGGCGATGGCCGGGATAAACATGACCCACTCAATACGGGTGGCCGTTTCGGGAATCTGCATAAAAATGGCATAGAGCAGCGTACCGCCAAAGACCATCATGAATACAGTATTTACCAATAGACGAGAGGAGCGCCGCAAAAGTACCGCATCGCCACTCAGAGTGGAAAGCTGTAACTGCACGGTGTCGGTCCCCAACGAGACCAGAATGCGCATTACATAGTAAAACGCCAGCCCCTCCAGACCGATAAGCAGCTCAACCTGCTTACTGAGCGGGGCCAAAACCGCGCCGAATGAGGCGATCATAAAACCGTAAAAGAGCAAGGAAACGCGACGCTGTCGGCTGGTGATGCTTCCCGAATAGCCGACAATGGCCAGACTCACCACCTGGGTCACCACCTGAAGGTGGGCATTGATGGAGCCGGATTGCTCGAAGGAGATGGCCAACACCTCATCGAGAAACAGCGGCTGAATACCCACGGTCAAGGATAGCACCAATGTGCTGAGTGCCGAGAGCAGATAGAAGCTGTTCCACTGCTTACGGCTGGCCATAGGTAGCGGGTCGGATGGGGAGGTAAAGCCGGTCTCTGGAGGGTTACTCTTCATCGACATGCCCCGCGCCGTGATGACCACCAGACTCCCAGGCACCACGCATCTCCTTATCACGCAACAGGCAGAACTGACCGTTGACGGCAATACTCTTGCCGTACATCAGTTTGGGATTCTTGCGCCCCATCTCCTTAAAGGCGGTGCCTTTGACAAACATGCCCAGACCCACATTGCACTTTTTCGATTTCAGATACCAGCTTGGGGCCAAGTTATACCAGACCGGTGCATTCACACTGTCGCTAACCCGAACACTGACGTTGCGCCGACCCGAGCGGGTGCTACGCCCAATAATCTGCACCACCTTGCCCTGAAAGCGTACCGGACGGAAGCGCTCATGCCATTCGGGATCCACCACAGTGGGTTGACGAGGCGGCAGACTGGGAACCATCACCTGCGCCACCGGAACCGTTCGCGCCGGCGTTGCAGCGGGTGCAGCAGGGGAGCTGTTCTGGCGAAACCCTCCAGGCCCTGCCAGCATCATCGCCTCCTGCTGACTGAGAATGCGGTGGCATTCAGCACACGGCTGCCGCTCCCGCCCATCCCGATGGGGGGCCGGGGCACCGCCGACGATAGGCGGAATCCGCGAAATTTGCGGCTTGACATTGGAAGAGATGATCTCATGACAGGTGGAGCAGACCATTTTGGAGCGATCATCCCCGTGGGGAGAGGGGGCCCCGGCCGCAATGGGCGGGACGTTCTCATAGCTGTGATCTTCCCATGGATCGATGGAGAAGGCGGTCATGAGAAACAGGCCGATGCCGAACAGCGCGCCGCTGGCCATGATCCACGAGGCGATATTCATGGTCGAGCCACAGCGCAGATTATATCGCGCACCAATATGTTTCTGAAAAA
>JADFWT010000364.1 GCA_015233785.1 Magnetococcales bacterium | reverse complement strand
ATATCGTTCTGCCTGAATGGATATCTAGCTACTTGCTCAGACTGTTTTTCCCGAAGCGCAATAAGGGGCAAAAGCCGAGTCGTTAGGGGGGAGCTATGCCGAGTCGTTGAGGTGGGAGCTATGCCGAGTCGCTGGGGTGGGAGCTATGCCGAGTCGCTGGGTGGTATCAGACCTTGATGGCTGTCAGGACGTTCGAAATTTAGGTGGCCATCGGTATCGATGAACCATTTGCTGACCACATTTGTGCGCAATAACACATCCATATCGCGTTTCAGGGCGCGGCGAAAGTCCTTCAGGTTGCTCTCCATGCCGCACAGTGGTTTTAGCTGGGTGAGATGGATGCGGTGTGGGGATGATTGGGATGACACATAGGTGTAGAGCCACTTAGCCAGATCATTTTTGAGTGATAGGCGTGTTTCCAGCACAACGCGGGTGACGTTCTGGTCACCAAAGATGGCGATCAAGCGTGGGTTGAGGGTAACGGCAATCTGGCGGGTAATCCGGTTGGTACTGTATTCAGGTACCAAATAGCCGTGATATTCGGCGTCGGGGTGCTCCAAATTAACATGGCTGCGGTGCATGCGCGATAAGGAGCGCTCCAGCCATTGGTATTGCGATTTCCCCGTCGAACGCCCGATGGATTTTAAAAACGAATGGGCGGAAAACAGCACAGGATCAGCGGGTTGTTGTCCAGTGCGGTTCATGGCCATATGCGCCACCTGTAGCCAGACATCCAAATCCGCCTGATCAAGGCGTTCTCCAGAATAGATCATGGTGACATCAGACCAGGCCGCAACGGGTTCTTTATCCATGATCCGACGGGGACCGCGTTTAACCACACTGAATAGTGCTGATCTGGCAATACTGTTAGGAATGGCCCGATCGGTTTCCGGCCACAGGGGCAGTATTAACTGTTGCCGGACCGATTCGATGGTCTGCTTATCCCCTGCTTTGGTTTTTTTGTGGGTTTTTTTCTTGTTCATGGTCATCAACGGTGATCAACGGCATCCAGCCAGCGTTCCACCAGATTACCAATCAGCCGGTTCATTGAGATTTCCGACTCCATGGCGGTTCGTTTCAACCGGGTGTGGACACTCTTTTTCAGATAGAGACTGACCGCAACGGTGGGTTCACGCTCTTTGAGCGGCGGAATGATGGTATCAAACTGAAACGCTGATGGTGACACGGCGGTAGCGTTTGAACGAACCTCAACATCCTGAGATGTCTCACCGCTTGCCGCGCTGTTCTGTTTGGCGGCCTGACTCTGGTTGAGTTGGGATTTGAGGGTATCCAGGCTGTTGTGATACTGGTTTGGGCGGCCACTGCCTGTGGCTGGGGTCTGTTTTTGCTGACTCATAACTGATCTCCAAACAGTGCTGAAATATCATTGGTGATGTGGTTGATCTCTTTTTTGGCTTTGGCGTCGTTGCCTTCCATTACCGTTGCGCCTCTGGTCATGGTCTCAACAAAAGCGACACGGTCGCTAATGCGGTGCGGCAGTACCGGTAAATTAAACTCTGCAAGGGTCCGTTCAACATCATCGGCCAGCCGGGTACCCTGCTTCTGTTGGGTGATTACCCAGGAAGCCGCAGGCTGTCCACCGGTGATCTGCTGGCGGGTTTGAATGAGTTCAATCAGAGAGGCCGCTGCCCAGATGTCCGGCCCGGATGGACGTACTGGAATCAGGACAAGATCGGCAACTTTGAGTGCAGAAACACCCATCTGTTCCAATTTAGCAGCCCCATCAATCATGATGACGTCAAAAGCATGACTAAGCCCTGGAACCTCTTTATCAATAATGGGGCGATCAACCGCCACAAGAGTTGGTTGTTCCTGCCCCTCCTCTCCGCGTTGACGCCATTCTCGCGCCGTTCCCTGAGGATCGGAATCCATAATCAGGACACGATTGCCGCGCTTTTGTAAGGCACGGGCTAGGTTCAGGGTTAAGGTCGTCTTGCCTGAACCGCCTTTTGGATTAAGTATAGCAATGACTTTAGCCATGGTTTG
>JADFWT010000363.1 GCA_015233785.1 Magnetococcales bacterium | reverse complement strand
CGGCCATGCCGGCATTGTGGGCCTTATGAAAAGAGGGCGGCATCAACCGGTTGACCCGCTCGCCCAGCATCTCATCCATGGCATAGCCGAAGATGGTCTGTGCGCCGGGATTCCAGAAGGTGACCCGGCCCTGGGCATCGGTGGCGATAATGCCGTCCGAAGCCGATTGGGTGATGTTGCGAAAGCGCTGTTCGCTCTCTTCCAGACTGCGCTGGATGTGCTTCTGCCGGGTGATATCCTTGGCCACCAGAATGACGCCGCTGATGCGACCTTGGTCGCGCATCACCGAGCCGGAGAGAAGCGCTTCAATCTCCAGGCCCTCTCGGGTCCGCAGCGTCACCTCGGCGTTGGCCACCCCAGCCTCCTGAAACATCCCTTCGATACGCGCCTCCATCAGAAAGGGCCGACCCGCCTCTCGGATCACCTGACCCACCCTGATGCCCTGCATCTGCTGCGCGGAGTAGCCAAACAGCTCGGGGTGGTTTACCCGCTCGATGACGCCGTCCGGTGAGACAATCAGCAGAATATCGGCCATGGAGGAGAAGACATCCTCGATATAACCGAGATGGGCGATCATGCGGTTGAAAGCGCCGGTCAGTTGGCCGATCTCATCTCGGGAGTGGACGGTTAATGTCTGTTTCAGACGCCCTTTTCCCACCTCAATGAGACGATTTCTCAGATGCACCAGCGGGGTGGAGATGATGGATGTGGTGATCAACCCCAGCAGAATAAACGCCGCCAGAATCACCCCCAGCGCAAAGATAAAGCCGTTGTTGATAGCGCGGCTAAAGGCGGCATCCATCATCTCATCTTCGGCGTTGGACTCCTGGTTAACCAGCGCATGGGCTTCGTTTACATGCTGATGAAAACCGACCGCCAGTTGACGCAGCGCCACGGTCTTTTGGTGGATAATCTCATCCTGGGCAACCAGCTCCTTGAAGGCGCGCTCATAGCCCGCCAACCCTTTAAAAATCAAGCCCATCTCAGAGGCTGAAATCCCCGAGGCGCCCACATCCCACCGAATCCCCTCCAGCACCCCGCCCATGCGCTGCACATAGTCCGGCTGGAGGCGTTGCAAATAGTCCTTTTCAACACGCCTGAGCATCAGATAGTTACGCTGAATATTGGGCACATAGAGCCGACGCAACTGCTTGTTGACCTCTCGGGAGATCCGGTCCAACGCCTTGTAGTCGGCGCTCTTCCAGGGGGCGTCGGGATCTTGCAGGCGCTGATGGGCATAACGCTCCAAAGCCGCCATGTAGCGCGCCATCAACCCCTGGATTTTTTGGCGGAGCTCCCCGGATATCTGGGAGCCCTCAAGATAGGTGTTGAACTGGCCATGACGGCGCTTCACCTCCGCCAGATAGCGGGGCCGGTTTCTCAAGGCGAAGGTCTTCTCATTGGCGCGCATCTGGCCGAAAAAACCCCGCAGGGGGGCGGTATCGAAATTGGAGAGGATCGCCTCCAGCCTATGGGCATCCGCCCGCATGGCACCGTGCAGGCCCGATGTGTGATCGAGCCCTTTTTTATCCCAGGCGGCAATGGCGGCCCGAAAAGCCTGAAGAAAAGCCTCGGCGGTCCCGGACATCTCCTTGATGAACTGATTGCTGGCGCTGCTGTGATGTTCGGCCCGATGGGTGAGGAGTTGCCGGTTTTTTTTCAGCAGCGACTGAAGATGGTTGATGATGGAATCGGGGGTTCGTATCTGGCTCTCCCACGCCTCGGCAGCCCGCATATGGGCGTGAATCTCCTGCACCAGACGGCGTTCGGTCTGCTGATGCACCATCATGACATGGTGCTCTTCCCAGGTGGCCATAACCTTGATAAAGGTGGTGAGAATGGTGGCCAGAAGGCTCAACGCCATCAGCAGAAAGGTGACCCGAATCTTGGTGTTGACGGCCCAGTCGCGAAACCCCCGGAGGGAGGATCCACCTTTGGCAGGCTCAGGGTAGACGGCGGGCGGCTGGCTCATCAATCAATCTCTTCTATATCGATCCCAAAGGTGATGGCCCCGATGACCTTCAGGCCGTCCTTCACCGGGATAGA
>JADFWT010000362.1 GCA_015233785.1 Magnetococcales bacterium | reverse complement strand
CCCCAAACTGCTTACGGAGATCTCCTCCATAGGCCATGAACAGGGGTTGGAATTTGTTGACTTCACACCGGGTGGTGAGAAAATCATCAATTTCTACGCCATTACGCCCATTAAAATCACCTTACGTGGACCCTATCATCAGGTTGCCCTCTTTTTCAATCGGATCACCTCGTTACATCGGATTGTAACGGTCTCCAACATCGCGATCCAGCCCAAGAAAAAAGAGCTCTCCCTGATCACCCATGCGACGGTGACCATTTATCGCTATTTAAGTCCCGAAGAACGCCCCAAGAAGAAAAAATCCAAAAAGAAGACCTCCAACCGAGGGGGACGTTGAGCCATGGATCTGGGCTTTGACCCCGTCATATTTCTACGCCTGAATCGCCTTCAGCGTCTTGGTGTTGGTGCTGCACTGGTGGTACTGGTGGCCGCAATCTACGGCTTTATCTGGTTTGGTGATCGCCAGGCCCGCATTGAATCCCTCACACAAAAAATTTCCGATCAGGAGCGGAAAATCGTCACCAAGCGCAGCATGCTCAAAAAGCTGCCGAAATTGCATCGCGAGTTGGAGGAGCTGAGAAAAGAGGAAGCGGAGGCGTTGCTGGAGCTCCCTTCCAAGCAGGAGATTCCCACGCTTCTGACGCAAATCTCCCACGCCGGGCATGAACAGGGACTGGAGTTTCTGCTCTTTCAGCCGAAGCCGGAAGTGCCCATTGAGTTCTATGCCGAAGTGCCCATCTCGCTGGGGTTTCGGGGGCAGTATCACCAGGCTGGGCTATTTTTGGACCGACTCTCCAGGTTGCCGCGTATTGTGGGGGTGGTGTCGCTGGCCATGGTGCCGGACAACGACAATAAGAAGCTGCTGCGAATTACCGCCGATGCGGTGACCTATCGCTACCTTGGCGCGCCTGAACTGCTCGATAATAAAAAGAAGGGCAAGAAGAAAAGGAAGAAGAGAAAGGCCCGTAAGCCAAAGCGGGGGAAAAAATGAGCCATGACAGCCGTATAGAAACGGGGCGGGGTATCACATGGATGGTGATACTGTGCGCGCTTGTAGCCACTCTGGGGGTGGCGGAGGCCAAGACGCCCAAGAAGAGTGCGCAAAAATCGGATACGCCTATTAAGCGGGTGGTGCATGTTAAACGGGTGGTTGATCCGTTTGTCTATCGCGCTGAAGGGAAGCGGGATCCATTTGTCTCCCCGTTTGATATCATAAGCGGTCCCACGGACAGAGAGTCGTCAGACGCCATGCCCACCCATCCGCCGGAGCCTCTGGAGGCGTTTCAACTGGATGCGCTGAAGCTGGTGGCCACCATGCGTATGGGGGGGGAGTCGGTGGCCATGGTCAGCGACCCTTCCGGCAAGGGGCACACGGTTCGGGTGGGGAACTACATGGGAACCCGAGGCGGTCGCGTGGAGGAGATTCATGTGGGAAACCACCAGGGCTCCTGCTGCAACAAACCTATCAAAATATCAGCGGGGGGGTTGGTGTTGATTGAAAACATGCCGACACCCCGTAATCCAAGGGCCACCCGTGTGACGGTGCTGAAGCTGTTTGATGAGGAAGCGAAATAATGAACCGGTTTCCATTTAATCGCCTGACTGTCCTCTTTGGACTGCTGTTTCTCACCGGCTGTTTCGGCTTTGGTGCATCGGATGATGTGGCCGAACCTGAGGCGCTGCCGCCAGCCAGCATGATCACCGAACTCACCGCCAAAGATGATACCGAGGGGACGCGGGTAACCCTGCGGGCCAACGGCAGCGTGGCATACCGGGTCTTTCGTCTGGAGCGCCCGGATCGTCTGCTGCTCACCTTTCCCGGCGTCGAGTGGGATGTGACCATTCAGCCCCAAAAGATGGATCGAGCTCTGCTGAGCGGTCTGTTTCCCATGGATGATACCGGCGATGCGTCGCGGCTGGAGATCATGACCAAGGGGACGCCGGAGTATGAGGTTCAGGAGCGCCCGGATGGCGTGGAGGTACTGCTGCTGGCCGACCGCTCTGTTTCACAGGAGGTGGGGCCGCATCTGCGCGATCTGGATGCGGTGCAGAA
>JADFWT010000361.1 GCA_015233785.1 Magnetococcales bacterium | reverse complement strand
GTATCGCTTCCTAATTTTCCCGTTGGGGCTGTGTCTATTTCCTTCCGAATGGTACATAATGCCCTGATTTGTTCACACACACCATGCTAGCCGGGCCTTGTTATGAAATCCGTTCAAGAGCAGATGGACCTAATTCTTCGCGGCGTCAACACTCTGGTCTCCGAAGAGGAGCTGGAGAAAAAGCTGACCCGCGCCCTGGAGACCGACACCCCCCTGAAGATCAAGGCCGGATTCGACCCCACCGCCCCGGATCTGCACCTTGGCCATACGGTTTTGATTCACAAGCTGCGTCAGTTTCAGCAGCTTGGCCATCAAATATATTTTCTGATCGGCGACTTCACCGGCCGCATCGGCGACCCCACCGGAAAGAGCGAAACCCGCCCGGCCCTCACCGAAGCCCAGGTGATGAAGAATGCCGAGAGCTATCAAGAGCAGGTGTTTACCATTCTGGACCCGGCCCTGACCAAAGTGGTGTTCAACAGCAGCTGGATGAGTAAATTCTCCGGGGCCGACCTGATTCAACTGGCGGCCAAGCACACCGTAGCCCGCATGATGGAGCGGGATGACTTCTCCAAACGCTTTAAAGAAGGGCGCGCCATCGCCATTCATGAGTTTCTCTATCCCCTGGTGCAGGGCTACGACTCGGTGGCGCTGGAGGCGGATGTGGAGCTGGGCGGTACCGATCAAACCTTTAACCTGCTGGTGGGCCGGGAGCTGCAACGCGCCTATGGACAAGAGCCCCAGTGCGTGCTGACCATGCCGATTCTGGAGGGGCTGGACGGCGTTGAAAAAATGTCCAAATCACTGGGCAACTACATCGGCGTCAAGGAGCCCGCCAAAGAGATCTTCGGCAAGGTGATGTCCATCTCCGACCATCTGATGTGGCGCTATTACGAGCTGCTCTCCGACAAAAGCATCCAGCAGGTCGAAAAGCTGAAAGGCCAGGTGGATGCCGGAAACTTCCACCCCATGGAGGCCAAAAAGCAACTGGCGCAAGAGCTGACCGCCCGCTTTCACGATGAGCAGGCCGCCCAGGCCGCCCGCGACGGCTTTGAAGCGGTGTTTCGCAACAAGGAGCTGCCGGATGATATTCCCGAGCACGCCATCGCCAGCGAAGGCCAACCGGTGGGGCTGGCCCACGCCCTGCGGCAGGCGCAGTTGGTCAAGTCCAACGGCGAAGGGATGCGCATGATCAAGCAGAACGCCGTCTCGGTGGACTCCAAAAAGGTCAACGATCCCCGTATGACACTGGCACCGGGTGGGCGCTATCTGCTGCGGGTCGGCAAGCGGCGCTTTGGGTATGTGATTATGTCGGATTGAGGGTGGGGAGCGTTATCTGGACACCTCAACCTCTTGACGATCCTTGATCGCTTGGGCGGACTCAATCTGGGTCATGATGGGGGTGTAGAGATCTACATTTTGCTCCGGGGCGCGTATGGAGACGATGAGGGCGTAGCGAACCTTACGCTCATAGCGTTTAAAACGTACCCGGTATTTCCACCATCCACTTATGGGAAACACCGCAATGCGATCTAAATCCGCCAGATCTGCTGCGGCTCCTTCCCATACATCGGTGTGAATTGAACCACGATGCCGACCATTGAATCCCACCTTCCAACGTTTACTGTCCTGTGGGTCTTTTACTGATTCATGGTCCTCATCCTGCCACGCCTCATTAACGCGTTCTTTAAAGTCACCATCCAGTTCGCCCGGACGACTCACCTTGAAACGAAGCGCATGAGACGCATAGCCATACCTCTCTTTATAACCCCGAGCAGATGGATTGGGCTCCACAAAATAAGAGAGGGTGATACGCAACTCAATGTTTACACTTCCCAACTCAAGTAGATCTTTTTTTGGCCACTGCAAGGTGTGAATGGCAATCTCTTTGGCTTTGGGTGCGCGGCTCCGCTTTTCATAAGGTTGAAGAACATCCTGGATGATTAAAGTCAGGTCATTCTCAGCACTCTTATGGGCGCGCAATGGATTCGGAACCCCGTATCCACAGTGTCTAATAAGATTGCCATAATCCTGTTTATTTCTCTTCGGAGATAGATATGTCTG
>JADFWT010000360.1 GCA_015233785.1 Magnetococcales bacterium | reverse complement strand
ATGGGGCGGTGTGCGCGCCTACCTGACCGGGACGCCGGACTTTGGGGATGTGACCCTACTGGCCGTTAAGATGCGCGCTACGGATAATCTTTCCCAACGCTCTTCACGCATGATCAACTGTGTGGTGACGCGCAAGCTGCCGGTTTGGAGTCCTGAGAACGGATGGAGCGATTCACAGCCTACCCAGGCTATCTCTTGGGCGGTGGTTGATCTTCTGAAAGCCAAATATGGTGCGGAGCTCTCCGATGATCGGATTGATCTGGATGCGCTCCATGCCTTGGATCAGATCTGGCAGGTGCGTGGTGATCAGTTTAATGCCGTCTTCGATAGTGGTGCCACGGTCTGGGAGGCTTTGGGCAAGATCCTACGCTGTGGTCGTGCGGTGTCATTCCTACAGACTGGCATCGTGCGCATGGTACGGGATGCTCCGCAGTCCCTGCCTGTGGCGATGTTTGGTCCCAGGAACATCGTCAAGAATAGCCTGAAGATCAAGTACCTCATGCCCAGCGAGGAAATGGCAGATGCCGTTACGGTAGAGTTCTTTTCGTCACAGACCTGGAAGCCGGATGAGGTGACGGCGGCGCTGCTTGAAAGCCAGTCGGAAAAGCCCGCAAAGGTGACGCTCTTTGGCTGTACGGATGCCGATCAGGCCGAGCGTGAAGGGCTCTATATGGCGGCTGCCAATCGTTTTAGGCGAAGGATGGTTACCTTTCAGACGGAGATGGAGGGTCTGATCCCCACCTACGGAGACCTGATTGCCATCACCCACGATATGCCCTCGTGGGGACAAGGGGGTGAGGTGATTGGGTGGGATGGGGCTGTACTGACGCTTTCTGAGCCGTTGGAGTGGTCTGAAGGAGAGAGTCACTTCATCACGCTTCGGCATCGGGATGGGTCACCCAGTGCCGCCTATGAGGTGATGCCAGGAGATGAGGCGAATCAAGCTGTGCCCGTGGCAGCTCTGAAGATGCCACCATATACGGGTACCAGTGCAGAGCGGAGCTACTACGCCTTTGGTGTGGCAGAGGTCTGGGGCGAGATGGCGCGGGTGCTGTCAGTGCGGCCACGGGGTGAGCAGGTTGAGATTGCGGCGGTGTTGGAGGGTGATGCCGTACATGTTAATTGATTTGATTGATCCGTTTTGGGTGTGCAAGGACGTTGCATCACTCCTTATTCTTCATCAGGAACACTGCCTTATTGATCGTAAGAATGACCTCAAGACCTCCCTCAGGCCGATTTCTCAGCATCAATTCACCGCCATGCGCCCGCACGATATTATCCGCAATGGAGAGCCCTAAACCAGTTCCCCCCATCTTGTGATTTCGGGAGTTGTCCACCCGTTTGAACGGACGCAGAACCGTTTGCATCTGCCCTTCGGGAATGCCGGGGCCATCATCGGCCACTGAAATACGCAGTCGTTCACCATGCATGGTCGCCTTAATGCGTGCCCGTTTTCCATACTTGGTGGCGTTTTGGATCAGGTTGGATAGTGCCCGTCGGAAGCTCTTTCCCATCAATGGAAAAGCAGGCAGATCACTGCATTGCACGGAAACATCCTCTCCCAGCTCCTGCCAACTCTCTTGTAGCTCTTCCAGCAGCGAGGGAATATCGGCTAGGCGCACCTCTTCCATCCCCTCTGCGCCCTGAATGTAATCCATGGCGGCTCCGGTCATATCCTCCATCTCATCCAGGTTGCGCAACAGTGCCACTCTCATCTTCTCATCTTTCAGCATTTCCACCCGAAGTCTCATGCGTGTCAGAGGTGTTCGAAGATCATGAGAGACGGCAGCCAACATGGCGCTGCGCTCCTGAATGTACTGAATCAAACGTGCCTGCATGGCATTGAAGGCGGTGACCACATCCCGGACTTCAAGCGAGCCGGATTCGGTCAGGGGCGGCCTTTTGAGGTCCTGCCCCAGTGAACGGGCCGCGCCGGCTAGACGCCCCAGGGGTCGGGTGACCAGTCGTACCGCCAATATGGATAGGGAGATGACGACAACCAGTAGAATGATGATCGACCAGAGCAGATGCCACGGCCAGACAAACGCTTCCTCCGGCAGATGGTTGTGAAACTCCAGCCAAACCCCATCGGACAACTGAATCCGGG
>JADFWT010000035.1 GCA_015233785.1 Magnetococcales bacterium | reverse complement strand
CCCAACCGTCCT
This sequence comes from Magnetococcales bacterium, assembly GCA_015233785.1. Taxonomy (GTDB): domain Bacteria; phylum Pseudomonadota; class Magnetococcia; order Magnetococcales; family JADFWT01; genus JADFWT01. The sequence goes on along the minus strand of JADFWT010000035.1, from coordinate 23,300 downwards.
ATTGGATCGTTCATCTTTTTGGGCCCCACCGGCGTCGGCAAGACCGAGCTGACCAAGGCGCTCACGGAGTTTCTGTTTGACGATCCTGGTGCCATGGTGCGCCTGGATATGTCCGAGTATATGGAGAAGCACGCCGTATCCCGTCTGGTTGGTGCGCCGCCGGGCTATGTGGGGTATGAGGAGGGTGGGCAGCTCACCGAGGCGGTGCGTCGCCGGCCTTACAGTGTGGTGCTGCTCGATGAGATTGAGAAGGCCCACCCGGAGGTGTTTAACATTTTGCTTCAGGTGTTGGATGATGGTCGACTCACCGATGGCCAGGGGCGGGTGGTGGATTTTCGCAACACGGTGGTGGTGATGACCTCCAATGTCGGTTCTCATTTGATGGATCCCACCGCCACCGAAGAGGACAAAGATATGCGCCAACGGGTATTGGCGGCTCTGAAGGGGGCGTTTCGTCCTGAGTTCCTCAACCGGGTGGATGAGCTGTTGGTGTTCGGCGCTCTGAAGCGTGAACATCTGGATGCCATCGTCAAGATTCGTCTGGGAGATCTTCAGGCCCTGTTGGCTCCGCGCCATCTGACGTTGGATGCGGGGGATGATGCGCGGGAGCTGCTGGTCGAGCAGGGATTTGATCCCGCCTATGGCGCTCGGCCCCTGAAGCGTGTTATTCAGCGGTTGGTTCAGGATCCCCTGGCGGAGGCGTTGCTGGCTGGACGTTTCAAGGAGGGCGATACGGTGCGCATCACCGTTGCCGATGGGGCGATCCGGTTGTCGGGGTGATATGGGCTGCGGGCGCGGAGGCTTCAGAGGGCGGTGAAAAAGCGGACAGGGGTACGTATGGGCAGTATCCGGCTGAACGGTGGCGAAGCGTTGGCGTATGCTCACCATCGGGTGGCCTCTCGCAAGCGCATCACCCTGGTGGTGTCGGAGCAGGGGGAGGTGTCGGTGCGTACACCACCGGGGGTGGGTGTGCGCCGGGCCGAGGCGTTTTTGCGACAGAATGCCGACTGGGTATTAGCGCGTCAGGAGCATGCCGAAGCCCGTCTGGCGGCCCGTCCGGTTCTGGGGGAGGAGGCCGAGATTCCCTATCTTGGTGAGAGTCTGACGCTGCGCTTTTTCGAAGGGCGTGGCGTGGTGAGGAGGCTGGAGACGGACCTTTGGCTGCCGGCCCGATATCGGGAGCAGAGTGATTTAAAACCGGTGTTGGAGCGCTGGTATCGCCGCCGTGCCAAAGAGCATCTGCGTGCCCGTCTTGATCACTGGTCAGTCTTGATGGCGGTAACCTTCAGCCGGCTGGAGGTGCGGGGGCAGAAGAGTCGGTGGGGGAGCTGTTCCGCCAAGGGGGGGATCAGCCTTAATTGGAAGTTGATGTGGCTGCCTTCTGCGCTGGTGGATTACGTGGTGATTCACGAGCTCTGCCATCGGCGGCACATGAATCACAGCCCGGCGTTCTGGGCTATGGTGGGGGTGTATGACCCCGACTATCGTCGCCATCGTTTAGCGCTGCGCCGTTTTGAGGGGCCATGGTAGGGGGCTTTGAGGCTAGCCGTTTTTGCTGCGGCCTTTTCCTCTGTTGCGTTTTCGGCGGCGCTTGCCCTTGCTGCCTGTTTTTCCGTTTCTCTTTGCAGCAGGCTTTGCGGTCTGGGTTGGAGATGGCGGTGGGTTGTCACGCATCTCCTTGATCAGTATTTCGAATTTATTTGCCGGCAGGGGTGGGCTGAACAGATAGCCCTGAATCTGGTCACAGGCACGTGTGCGGAGGAACTGGGCCTGACCTTCGGTCTCCACCCCTTCGGCGATGACGTTCAGATGGAGACTCTTGGCCAGGGAGATGATGGCCGAAACGATAGCGGCGTCGTCGGAATCTTCGGCGAGATCCCGCACGAAGGCCTGATCAATCTTCAGGGTATGAATCGGAAAGCGCTTCAGGTAGCTGAGAGATGAGTAGCCGGTGCCGAAGTCATCCACAGAGATCTGGATGCCGATTTCGTTCAGCTCTTCCAGCATGCGAATAGCCCGTTCCACATCGTTCATCATCAGGCTTTCGGTGATTTCCAGTTCCAGGAACCGGGGCTCCAGGCCGGTACGGAGGAGAATTTCCGAGACCTTGTGGATAAAGTTGTCATCCTGGAGCTGTCGGGCCGAAAGATTGACCGCAACGTGCAGGTCGGTGAAGCCCATCTGTCGCCATTTGTGGGTTTCCAGGCAGGCGGTCTCCAGAATCCACTCACCCAGCGGCTGGATGATGCCGGTCTCTTCCGCCAGGGGGATGAAGGCGGCGGGGGAGACCATGCCGATATCGGGGCGTCGCCAGCGTACCAGCGACTCCATGCCGATGATTTTCCAGCTCTTCAGGTCGAGTTTTGGTTGGTAGTGCAGCTCAAATTCGTTCTTTTCCAGCGCCTTGTGCAGGTGGCTCTCCAGCGCCAGCCGTTCGACGGCGTGGTCGTCCATGGAGGAGGTGTAGAACTGAAAATTATTGCGTCCGATATCTTTGGCTCGTACCAGCGCCAGATCGGCATTTCGGACCATGGTTTCAGCATCTTCGCTATCATCCGGGTGGATGGCAATACCGACGCTGATGGTGATGTACACCTCCTGACCATGGACCTTGAACGGCGGTGAGAGCGATTCGAACAGTTTGTTGACCACCACCAGGATGTCACGAATTTCGCTCACCTCCTCCAGGATGATGGCAAAGGTATTGCCATCCATCCGGCAGACGGTATCGCCGTGACGTAATGGGGTGCGGGAGCGGTGGGCCACCTCTTGTAGAATCTGATCTCCGGCGGAGTGCCCCAGGCTCTCGTTGATTTTTTTAAACAGGTCGATATCGAAGGTCAGCAGCCCCAACTTTTTCTTTGCCCGCTTGGCGTGCAGAAGCGACTGAAAGAGCCGGTCTTGCAATAGGTGGCGGTTAGGCAGTCCGGTGAGTGCATCGTGGGTGGCGTGGTGCTGAAGCGCCTCCTGACTCTGGTGGATATCGGAGATATCGTTGTAGATGGCCAGATAGCGGCTGGGCTGGCCATGGTTGTCGAGAATGGTGGTGATGGAGACCTGGACCGGGAACGCCTCACCGCCCTTTCTGCGGTTCCACACTACCCCGTTCCAGCGGCCACTATTGGTGATCGCGCTCCACATCTTGTCGTAGAACGCTTTATCGTGGCGGTCAGAGCGCAGCATGGTTGGGGTTTGCCCCACCGCCTCTTGGGCGCTATGGCCAAAGATGGTGCAAAAGGCGGGGTTCACGACCTGGATGGTCCCTACCAGGTCGGTAACCATCACGCCCTCGTCCACTTTTTCGAAGATGGTGCGGTGCAGGTTGACATCTTCGAGAGTGGGTTGTTCGGTGGTGTTGGGTCGTAGCAGGACGGTGCCGACCAACCGTTTAGGGGCATCCTCCGTTTTATCGTCCATGTGGCCGCCGAGGATCTGAATCTGGGCGTTATGGCCGTTTTCCGGGTGGATGATGCGCAGCGTGGCGTTGATGGGGTCTTTCTGATGGGTGATGCGCCCAAGAGCCGCAGCAGCGTTAGGGCGGTCGTCGGGGTGAACCAGATCGATGATGCGCGACAGGGTGATCTCAAACTGTCGGGGCTGGAAGCCCAGCAATCTGTACAGGGCATCCGACCAGTAGAATTCGCCGCTCTCCAGATCCATCGACCAGACGCCGAGATTGGAGGTGTCCTGAGCGGCCAGCCAGATATCCCGCTGGGTGCGCAGCGCCGCTTCGGAGAGCACCAGTCGTTTGAACTGTGCCGAGGTGCGCACATGGCGCCGAATGTGCAGCGCCAGATTTTGCGGATCAATCGGCTTGAGTAGATAGTCGTCGGCCCCTTCGGCAAAGGCGCGCTTTTTCCACTCAATGGATTTTTGGGACGAGAGCATGATCACTGGCGTGTGGCGGGTCTCCGGCAGGTTGTGCAGCCAGCCAATCAGCGCCAGACCATCCATACCGCCGGGGGATGTCTCCAAGATCACCACATCCGGCGCAATCTCTCGTGCCAGCGTCAGCGCTTGCTCTGGGTCGTCGCAGGCGTTCCACTCAAAATCGCTTTCGGCATCCAGGGCAGACATGAGTTCATCACGCAACGCCTGATCGTCATCCACCAACAGGATGCAGATACTCTCAATTTGAGCGACATTGGGTTGGCGTTGGGGCATGCTGCTCTTTCGGTCTGGGTGTTAAAGGGTGTCAGAGTGACCGATTTTGATTCTAAATCCATGGTCACTCTCCAAACACAGTACTCTATCATACGATTCTTCTGCCACATTTAGGCAGGAAAAAGAGCTTTTTTGACAGCAATCATCGCGCTACCCTTGGCCTATCGGGTAATGATACACTCTTTCACTGATGTGGATTTGTTGCGGTGGGGAGTGCGGATTGGTGTTGTCGAGCGACTTCTAAGGCAGGTATTGGCATGCTCATTGAGTTAAGCGTCACCAACTTTTTGTCGTTTTGCGAAACGCAGATTTTAAGTCTGTCGGCCCACTCCGGCTATGACGAACTGCCTGGTAATCATTTCTCATCCGAGATACCCCGTGGTCCTGATCTGCTCCGTTCGTTGGTGATCTACGGGGCTAACGCCTCCGGTAAGAGCAATCTGATTCGTGCTGCCAAGTTTATTCAGGATTTTGTCATCAACTCCGCCAAGGGGCAGGAGGGGGACCCGATTCCGGTTCAGCCGTTCCGTCTTAACAGTCGCAGCGGTTTGGCGCCGAGCATCTTCGAGATGAGTTTTATCGAAGAGGGGGTGCGTTACCAGTATGGTTTTGCCGCCACCCCTGAGCGGGTGCTTCATGAGTGGCTGCTGGCCTATCCCAAGGGGCGTGCCCAGCGCTGGTTTGAGCGCTATTATAATCCTCGGGATGGTCGGGAAGAGTGGCATCTGCACCGCAACTATCTCCCGGCGGCCCGAACCATGTGGCGGGATGCTACCCGAAGCAATGCGCTGTTTCTTTCGACGGCTGTGCAGCTCAACAGCCCGCAACTGAAGCCCATTTTCGACTGGTTCGCCAAGCGTCTGTTTGTGCTGCCGCCTCATGCTGAAATCAGCGCCGACTTTTCCAACCATCTGGTGAAGAGCGAAGAGGGGCGGGCAAAAATTCTGCAATTTTTAAATATGGCGGATCTCAATATTGAGGAGATCCACGTCACCTCCCGTACGGCAGAGGAGATGGGCGCTGGCGACGATGATCCGGAGTATCTCAAGACGCTGCATGCGCTGCTTAAGCAGAAGTTGGGAGACTGGGAGTGGGAGATCATGGATGTGCTGCTGGAGCGGCGGGTCAGTGATACCGGTGAGATCGTGCGCCTGCCGTGGAGTTCCGAGTCTCAGGGTACTCTGAAGCTTTATGCTCTGGCAGGTCCCTGGTTGGACATGATGGCTCATGACCGTATTTTGTTTATCGATGAAATGGAGACCGGTCTGCACCATAATCTGGTCCGTTTTCTCTTTGATCTGATTCACGCTTCACCCAATAACAGCCGTTCGCAGTTGGTGGGGGCCACCCACGATACGGCGCTTCTGGAGAGCGATGCCTTCCGTCGCGATCAGTTCTGGATGGCGGATCGCAGCCCCGAGCGCTGCACCCGTCTCCACCCGCTCACCGACTACAAGGTGGGGCGCGGGGCCGATAAGCAGAAGCACTATCTGGAAGGACGTTACGGTGCGGTTCCAAAACTGCGCCGCCTGGGAAATTGATCATCATAAATGTCATCTGGTGGGGGGGCGATGAGTGCGCCGCATCTGTCGGAGATTCAGGGAAGAGGAGTTTTGATTGAGATGGGAACCTATTTAATTACTGGAGGGTGCGGTTTTATCGGTTCGCATCTCTCCGATGCCTTGCTGGCGCGGGGTGATCAGGTACGGGTGCTGGACGACCTCTCCATGGGCAAGCGGGAGAATATCTCCGACGCCTGTGAATTGACCGTGGGCGATGTGGCCGACCTTGAGACGGTGCAGGAGGTGATGAAGGGGGTGGATGGTTGTTTCCATCTGGCGGCCATCGCTTCTGTGCAGCGCTCCAATGAAGATTGGCTCGGCACCCATCGCATCAACCAGACTGGGTCCATAAATGTGTTTGATTCGGCGCGTTTTTGTCGGGATGATGGCCAGCCTGCGGCAGTGGTTTACGCCTCGTCGGCGGCGATTTACGGCGACAATCCCAATATTCCGCTGAATGAGTCGGCTCGTCAGGGGCCTCTGACAGCCTATGGCGCGGATAAGCTGGGCTCGGAGCTGCATGCGCGAGTGGCTGGGCAGGCCCATGGGGTGCCGACGTTGGGGTTTCGCTTTTTTAATATTTATGGTCCCCGTCAAAATCCCGACTCACCCTATTCGGGGGTGATCTCCATCTTTGCCGACCGTATTCGGGACGGAAAGCCGATTAAAATTTTCGGTGATGGAGGTCATGTGCGGGATTTTGTCTATGTGTCGGATGTGGTGCGGTTTCTTTTGGCCGCCATGGAGGCTGCCAAGCCGGAAGCGGCGGTTTGGAACGTCTGTCGTGGTGAGGGAACCACCATTAAGGATCTGGCCCTTCATCTGTTTGCGGCGGCAGGCAAGGAGGTGCCTATTGAGCATACGCCACCTCGAGCGGGTGACATTCTTCTCTCTATCGGCGATGCTTCCGGGGTTGAGGCGGCTCTTAATGTGCGGGCCGAGGTCTCTCTGAAAGAGGGACTGAAAGAGACCATGAGATTTTTTAACGAGGCGTGACTCTATGATGAGAGCGTTAAAGATCGTTCTGGGCTTCGTGCTCGGCCTGGTGGCGCTCCTGCTGGCGGCTGCGGTGATTGTGCCGTTGGTGGTGGATCCCAACGACTACAAAGATCGCATTGTGGCGCTGGTGGAGGAGGAGACCGGACGCCGCTTGACCATCGCCGGAGATATTGATGTCTCTATTTTTCCCTGGATCGGTCTGGAGTTGGGTGAAATGGCGCTGGGCAATGCGCCGGGTTTTGGGCCGGAACCCATGGCCCGTGTCGTCTCGGCGGATGTGAAGGTGGAGTTCATGCCCCTGCTGGAGAAGCGGGTGGTGGTGGATCGTGTGGTGGTGGAAGGTCTCTCTCTGGATTTGGGACGGGATGCCACCGGTCGCGGCAACTGGGAGGGGATGAGCGTCGAGCAAGGTGATGGACTCCCGGAGGACCAGGGCAGGCCGGATGATACAACCTCATCGGCGGCGGATGATGAATCCCAGGATACAAGTGCACCGGTACTGGCGGGTCTGACGGTTGGCGGCGTGGAGTTGAGCCGTGCCGATATTCGTTGGCGGGATCTGGTGGCCGGGGTGGAGTATGAGGCCACGAATCTCTATTTTACCACCGGCCCGTTGGCGCCGGGAGATCCGGTCTCCGTCTCCTTGAAGATGGATCTGAATGGGCGTAAGCCGGTTAGCAGCAGCCATCTTGAGCTGACGGCGGATACCCATCTGGATGTGGGTCACAACAAAATTCAGTTGGAGAAGGTCAAGCTGTCGCTCCATGCTCAGGCGGAAGGGTTGCCGGTAGAGAGTGTTGATCTTGACTATGCCGGTCAACTGGATGTGGATCTGGTGAGTCGGCTGTTTCGCTTTATGGGCACCGAGTTGGCGCTGAAAGCCAAGGGGCCTTCGCTCCCCAGTAAGGGGCTTGAGTTGGCCCTGAAGGCTGATATTGTCGCCGATTTATCTACCGAGGCACTCAGTATTACCGGGCTCGATCTTCAAGGTCCGGTGGAGACCAAGCTTCGGGGACGTCTCAAGGGTACGGATATTTTGAGCCGTCCGGCTATCACGGCGGATCTGCAACTGGATCGTTTCAATCCGCGTGCGCTGTTGGCCTATTTGGAGCACGCTCCCCCGAACACCACCGATCCAAAGGCACTCACCGAGGCGCTGGTCTCGGCGTCGTTTCATGTGGAGTCGGACCATCTGAGGTTTAGCGATGTCAATGTGACCCTGGATGGAGCTAAGATGAAGGCTTCCGGGCAGATTCATAACTATCTACAGCAGCCGTCGGGTCACTTTGACTTTGATGCCGATACGTTGGATGTGGATCGATATCTGCCGCCATCCAAACCGAAAACAAAGGCTTCCAAGTCCTCTGCCAAGGCGATAGCGACGCCCCAAGACCTAGATCAGCTGCCGGGTGTGGCCGGTAAGCGTAAGGTGCCATCGAAACCGTCTCAGGTCGCTATGAAGGGTGAGTCGAAGAAGATCGAGTTGCCGATCGCGCTGCTGCGGAGTTTGGATCTGCGCGGCAAAGTGCGGGTGGGACGTTTAAAGGTGGCCCAGGGGTACTGCACCGACCTCTCCATGAGTGTGGTGGCCAAGCAGGGTCTGTTACGCCTTAAGCCGCTCAAGGCCCGGCTCTATCAGGGCAATCTTCGTGCTACGGCGTTGTTGGATGTGCGCAGCAATACTCCGAAGATGGCGGTGAATCAGACGCTCAATGGGGTTCATGTTGAGCCGCTGCTACAGGATTTTGTCGGCAAGGCACAGCTCTCCGGTCTGGCCAATATCGACTTGAAACTCAACAGCCGTGGGGATGATGTTCCGGCCCTGATTGCCAACCTGAACGGTAAGACGCGCATGGTGGTCAACCAAGGGACCGTACACGGCATAGATCTCCGTCAGCGGATTCGCAACACCTACCTGAAGTTGAAGAATCGGCCTCTGGAGCCGATCAACAAGGGGGCGGAGCAGACCCGATTTACCAAGCTCTCGGCCTCCAGCTCCATTGTGGATGGTGTGGTGAGTAACCGGGATTTGCGGGTAGACTCCAAGGCACTGAAGGCCAGTGGAAGTGGTCGGGTGGATCTACCTCGGGAGCGGGTGGATTACCTGCTGCATGTGGATATGGTTGATGCGTTGTCCGACCTGGGCAAGTCCTGGAAAGACTTTGAGGGAGCGCGCATTCCGGTTCGTGTTCAGGGGGCTTTGAGAGATCCACAATATCAGGTGGATATGGCCAAGCTGATCACCTCGCTGGCCAAGACCGAAGCCAAGCGAAAGCTGGAGAAGAAGCTCATCGAAAAGTTTGGTAACGATGAGAAGGTGCAGCAGAAACTGCGCAAGTTGGAGGAGAAGTTGGGTGGGATTAAGATTAATATACCCGGCTTGCAGGATGCGCTGAAGGGGCTATTCTAACGCCCCTCTGATCTTCTTCCGGGTACTCGCATAAAGCAAAGGGGGGGGCTCTCAAGCCCCGCCTCCCGCGACCTTTCGGGTATCTGGAGCAGTAAAGGGGCTACTATCGGGTTCCCTGATTTGCGAACTGATTTTCTAGGCTTCCAGAACGGCCTCAATGGGGCCAACCAGTTCCTGGATGATCTCCGCTACCGGCTGGATCGATTTAACCATACCGACGCTCTGACCGGCCATTACGGAGCCGTGGGCCACATCGCCATCAATGGCCGCCCGTTTGAGGGCACCCACCCAGAACTTCTCCAGTTCCAGGATGGCATCGTCTCGGGGGATCTCTTCCGCTTTGACTTTTTTGATCAGTGCCAACTGTAGGGCATTGAATTCCTGAGTGCCCTTATTGGCCAGGGCGCGAACCGGAATGACCGGCAGGGCCTGATCGAACTGGGCCGTGACAACCGCATCACGGGCGTTGGCACGCAGGAAGGATTTTTTAAAGTTCTCGTGGGCAATACACTCTTCGGCGCAGACAAAGCGGGTACCGAGCTGACAGCCTGCGGCTCCAAGTCCAACCATTTGGGCCACCATGTTGCCATTGGAGATTCCACCGGCAACAAAAATGGGTACCTTGTCCAGAGCTGGAAGAATCTCCTGAGCCAAAATACCGGTGCATACGGGCCCTACATGGCCGCCCGCCTCATGGCCTTCTATAACCAGGGCATCGGCGCTACGGGCCAGCCGTTTGGCCAGGGGCAGGGAGGGTGCAAACAGAATCACCTTGATGCCGGCGTCCTTGAGGGCACCGATGGCGTCGGCTTTGGGGAGTCCACCGGCCAGTACGCAAAACTTAACCCCTTCATCCACCACAACCTGAATCAGCTCTGGCAGCTCAGGGTTTAGGGTGATGAGGTTGACGCCAAAAGGTTTGTCGGTCTTCTCTCGGGTCCGTCGAATCTCCTGACGGAGCAGTTCGGGGGGCATATTGCCGGAGGCCAGTACGCCAAAGCCTCCCGCCTCGGATATGGCGGAGACCAGATGGTGTTCAGATAGCCAGGACATGGCACCGCCGAGGATGGCATAACGCACACCCAAAAATTCCGATCCACGTTTCCAGGATTGGCGTAGCTTTTCGATATCCATCGATTTTCCTGTGGGTTATTGCTGTTTTTTCTTGCGAAAGTAGTTCATGACTGCATGCACGGGGATGAATCCGCGCAGCACGCCCGCTTTGCTCACCACCGGCAGGGCGCGAAGATCGAACTCCGCCAACAGATTGGCGGCCTGATTGATGGTGCCACCGATGGGGATGCTGATGAGTCGTTGGCTGGTGTTGAGCTTGCCGATGGGAAGTGCGCAGGCCGCTTTGTCGCGGTTATTCATGGCCTTGGTTCCGAAGAACGGTCCCATCACCTGGCGCAGGTCACTACGGCTCAACACGCGAATCAGTTTTCCTTGTCGCTCAATGCCGAAATATTTATAGCCATCGTGACGCATAGCGTTGATGGCTTTGATCACCTTCTCTTCCTCTTTGAGGCTGAATGGGGGATCAATCATCACGGTGGTGACGCTGCCCGGCTCGGTGGGAAGCGGAAGTCCATCACCGCTGGCGTAGTTAAGTTTAAAGTCGGGTGGAACGGACAGCCCTGTGGCGGCATCCGGGCCGTCGTCTCCATCCGACCCCATACCCTCTTCATCAGGCCCGCCTTCGCTGTCCCAATCTCCCTCCAGGCCGACCATTTCGCCGTCGTCGCCCTCATCGGCCATGTCGCCACCGCCGCCGAGGCCACCGCCCATCAGCTTGGCCTTCTCCTCATCGGAGAGAATGTTGGGATCCTCTGCACCGTCACCGCCGCCACCTGCTGCGGCCAGTTCAGCCAGCGGATCACCCTCTGCACCTGATGCGCTGCCATCCGCGCTGCCATCCGCGCCGCCATCTGCGTCGCTCTCGCTGCCATCTGCGCTATCGGCTCCGGCGGCATCGCCATCGGCTCCGGCGTCGCCTCCACCCGCTTCAGCGCCGCCGCTATTTCCAGCGGCAGAAATTTTAGAGGCACCGCCTCGGCCCTGGCCTACATCATCCGGGCCTGGAAACATGTCATTAGTGGTTTTGAGGAGCGTCTCGCACATGCCGCGAGACATGATCCAGTAGGCCTCTTGGGGGGCGAATTTGCTGATTTCAATGGTGACGGAGGCGATTAGGTAGGTCCACTCATCGTTGAGCACGTCCGGCACTTCGCCATAGCCGACGTAGGAGGTATGATCCAGATCCAGCCATAGATGCGCCCCCTCAACCTTGGCTTCGGCCACGTCATTCATGGCGCCCACCACCTGATTGGCCACCTCCATGAACCCCTCTTTCACCTCTTCGGTGAAGGCGCGGTTCTTGACCTGTTCCTGGATGATGCCCTCTCCCATCATCATCATGAGGCCGGTGAGGGCGATGGCGGTTTCCACATCAAAGATGATGGCGCCAGCCCCGGTGTTATGGCCATCTTCAACCAGGGGGGCAATGCAGCGATCCATCTCGAAGAGCGAGCCCAAATCGTCTTCGCCCCGGAGGAGCGTTAGCTCCCCCAGGGTGCAGCTTACCTGTGATGCGGTAAGGGCATTGAGATCGTTGGCCAGCCGGTTAAAGAAGTTCAGATAAAAAGGACGGGCCTTGGATTTGACCTTGGCGGGAATCTCCATGGCTCACCTACTCAAAACCTCCCAACACGATTTTAGATGGGATTGTGATGACAGAAAAAAACTACGCGAAGTATTTGCCCAGAGTGTCTTTCAGGGTATCCGGGGTAAAGGGCTTCTTGATGTGCCCGTTAGCGCCGCTGGCAATCGCCTCGTTGACCTTGCCTTCGCCACCTTCGGTGGTGACCATGACGATGGGGGTCTGGATGGTCTTGCGGGCTTCGCGAACGAACGTCAAGCCGTCCATGTTGGGCATGTTCCAGTCGGAAAGAATCAAATCCACGGTCTGGTTGGAAAGCACTTCCAGCCCTTGTTGTCCGTCGCCAGCTTCAAGGATTTCATCAATGGCGAATCCGGCCTGACGAAGGCCGCGAGTAACGATTTTCCGCATGACGCTGGAGTCATCGACGATCAGAATGCGCATATTTTACTCTCCGATTGATGTGGATTACGGTTCATTTTTGTTGTGATGTTGGCGTGCATCAACTCAATTAACAGGGGTGAACTGTTCTGCCGCCCTGCAATAGAGAATCCTAACCTGGATCGTTTGGATAAGGAAACCGAAAAAGTTAAAAATTGGCGTAGAGTCGCAACTGATCCCGCCCAACCTCAAAAGTGATAACACGGGTCATGGCCTCGGTTTTCCACTCGGCCAGAATGCCCTGGCCCACCATCGCCATGGGGGGGTCCAGGTGAATTCCGCTGATTCCAGCTTTGGCCTTCATGCCGCCGCCGATCAGGTTGGCCAGTTCTGCCAGGCCATCGGTGATATCCTCCGGTTGCAGCATATCCGTGGAGAGCCCGACGATACGCGAAACAAGCTCTTTGCCGGTGTATTGGCTGGTGGCAAGGCCAATCAACCCTGTGACAGCCCCATGAACCCGCATGACGCCGCACGCCTCACCGCGCACCATAAAGTTGGAATGCTGCTCTTCACGGCTGAGTTTGACGGCGCTCCAGGCCATGGTCTCCAGCACATCCAGCAGGGAGGTCTTGAGCGCTTCGGCCAACGGCTCTTGCTGCTCTGGAGGGACGGGGCCGCTCATGATTCGGTGCCTCCCTGTCCCAAGGTCTCCATGATGCGGGCCGCCATCCCTTCTTGGGTGAACGGTTTGGTCAGGTAGTGGGCGGCTCCGGCCTGCACAGCCTTGATGATGTAGTCACGCTCCCCTTCGGTGGTGACCATCATGACCGGAATATGTTTCCAGCGCTTATCCGCTTTGGCTTTTTTTAGCACTTCCAGACCGTTCATGCCCGGCATGTTCCAGTCCAGCAGAATGAGCGCCACCTCATGGCCACGCTCTTCCAGTACCTCAAAGGCCTGATTTCCATGCTCCGCTTCCAGCACCTCATGGCCCAGCATAGCTCCGATACCAGAGATGACACGACGGATGGTTCTGGAGTCGTCAACGGTAAGCAATATCATGGCATCAGGTCGGTTGCAGATGGAATCGAAAACGACGAAAGAGGAGGCCCCTGTTGTTTGAAGTCCGGTGCATCACCTCTTCGTTTTCAGGAGCGCGGCTCCCCCAAGCATCACCTGTTCAAAGCGATCCGTAAATCCTCTGGAGGATTCTGAAGCGCCGATAGCCAGCAGTCCATCACGCTCCAACGTCTGACTCATCTTATCATAAATGTTCCGCTTAAGCTCTTCGGAAAAATAGATCAGCACATTGCGGCAGAGAATGAAGTCAAAGCGTCCATGAGGGGTAAAGGCATCCTTGAGATTAAACAGCTTAAACGAGACCCGGCTGCGGATTTCCGGGGTTACCTCATAAGCGGCCCCTTTTTTGACGAAATAGCGTTCCAAAAAGCTGTCGCGCATACCTCTGGAGATAGCCAGTTGGCTATACATGCCCGCTTTGGCAATGGAGATGGCCGACGGCGAGATGTCGGTAGCCATAATTTCAAACTTACCCAAAAGGTTTGTGCCTTCTGCTCCCGCTTTGCGGGCGTGAGCATCCAGCAGCATGGAGATGGAGTAGGGCTCTTGTCCTGTGGAGCAGGCCGCTGACCATACACGTACCTTGGGTTTGGTTTTTGCTTTTTCAAATAGCGTTGGAATAACGCTTCCCGAAAGGGCCGAGAAGAACGATGCGTCTCGAAACCAGAGGGTCTCGTTAGTGGTCATGGCATCGATCACCTTGGCCCGCAACGGCGAGGACTCCACCGAGAGCTTTTGGTGGAGTTGGGTAAAGTTATCAAGGCCGTTTTGTACCAGCAGCACCGCCAAGCGGTTCTCTACCAGGTACTCTTTGCCTTTGCCGATCAGGATGCCGCTATGCTCCTGTAGGAAGGTGCGGATCAGATCGAATTCTTGTGGGGTAATAGCCATATCGTTTGTCTGGGCCTAGGTTCAGCGTTTGCAGATTTCAGCGATTCTTGGGCCGATTTGGTCCACGGGCAGCACCTCGTCGGAGAGCCCCTTTTCCTCCACGGTGCGGGGCATGCCGTAGACCACGCAACTGTTCATATCCTGGGTGATGGAGTAACAGTTTCCGCGCCGCTTGAGGGCATCAACGCCGTTGGCGCCATCTCGTCCCATGCCGGTAAGAATCACCGACAGTACATTGCCGGAATCGATGGTGGCCGCCGACATGAAGAGCACATCCACGGCCGGTCGGCACTCGTTTACTTTAGGGCCTTCATTCAGCTTGACGATGAAGTTAGAGCCCTGTTTTGCCAGCGTCATATGTTTGCCTCCCATGGCCAACACCACGTCACCCGGCTTAACGGTCATGTTCTCCTGGGACTCCTGCACCGTTAATCCTGATGAGCGAGAGAGCTGAGCTGCCAGTGAAGCGGTAAAGATGGGCGGCATGTGCTGCACAATCAGAATGGGTATGGAGAGCGGTCCGCCAAGTCCGCTGAGCACTTGAGTCAACGCCGCAGGCCCACCGGTTGAAGAGCCGATAAGAATCAGGTTGGGCTTCTTGGGTCCACCTCCGACGGGAGATGTTGCCGCTCTTGGGGCGGGGCGGGTTGGTACTGGCGTTGACGGCCTCGCGGGGATCGGGGCGCGGGCTGTGACCGGGGGGGTGTGCCGGGTTTGCGGTTGCCGGGCCGTAGCGCCCTTGCGAAGGTCGGTGACAGAGAGCCGTTGGGCGCGAGGCAGAGGACGTTTCCCATTGGCCAGAGGGACGGCCATTGATGATGTGGAGGCGGCCTCTCTGCCGGGGGCTGGGGCTGTTCTGGGAGGCACGGTTTTTCTGGAGGCACCAGAAATATTCCGTTTGGCAATCAGCTCGGAAAGAATTGGCTCCAAGGCTTTTTTGAGAGAGCTTTTGGCTCGCTCGGCGTTCTCTTCCAGTGGTTTGGTGACAAAATCCAGCGCCCCGGAGTTGAGGCACTCCACTACGATATTGGCGTTGGTTCGGGAGACGCCGCTCACCATCACAACGGCAATTTGGGGATGTTTGGCACTCAGTTCCTTCAGCGTGGTGAGGCCATCCATCACCGGCATTTCGATGTCGAGAAGGACCAGGTCAATGGCGGTGGTTTCCAATTTGGCCAGGGCCAATTTACCATTAGGAGCCGAGGCGGCGACATCGACACCTGGAATGCTCTCCGCCACGCGGGTGACGATCATTCGATAGGTGATGGTATCATCCACCACCAAAACTTTGAGCGGCTCGGCCATATCAGACACTGTTTCCGTCGGTTAAAAGGTCCAGTGGTAGATCGCCTCGGCGATGTTGCTGCGACCATGATAGACCAGTTTGGCGCAGAGGGAACGGATCAGCGCGATACCGCGTCCGCCATGCCCCATGTTCCCTTCAAGGCTAGAGTGGATTTTAAACTGATTGAACCCTGGACCGCTATCCTCCATGCGAATGCGAATCTCACCGCCCTGACCATGCCGCTCGTTATCCTCGGGGCCAAAGGGGGTGTGGGTCAGATCCAGATTGATATAGCCATCCTCCAGTTTTGCCAACCGTTCTTCCCGCTGGGAATAATAGCGCATAAACCCTTCTGGGGTGGTTTTCATCTGGGTGTCGAGTCCCAGTAGACCGTGGTCCAGGGCGTTGGAGAACAGTTCCGCCAGGATGGTGTAGATACGTTCCCGGTGTCCAGACGGGGCTTGGAGCTTCATCAGGACGTTGATCACGGTGGGGAGAGGATCCACCGAACGCAGGGTCTCGGCGCTGTAGCGGAAAGAGGCACTCCAGGCCGATGGGGGAATGGGGTCCCGCTCCTGGGTCTGCTTGCCGCCGGTGGGCTCCTCACCGGCTTTATCGCAGACAATCTCCAGCAGGCTGATATCGTCGGTCTGCTCCACCCCGTCCCGGAAGGTCTCAAGATCAATACGAATGCTCTTGAACAGTCCTGCCGCGCCGGAGCCGTTAAAGATTCTCTCCAGCCGTTCAGAGCCGAACATCTCCTGGTCGTGGCCGTTGGCTTCGATCAGTCCGTCGGAGTAGACGAAGATGCGCTGGTCGGCCTTCATCTCCAGGATCTCCACCTTCTGATCCTCACGGGTCATGGGAATGACGCCTAGAGGTAGATGGCTGGAGACAATGCGCCCGGCCAGATGGCCTTCAGCATCGGCGATCAGTACATCCGGCAGGCCACCGTTCCACACGGTGAGGCTCTGTTGCCGATAGTCCACCTCCAGAATGCAGGCGGCGCAGAACATGCGTCTCGGCATCACCTTGAGCAGCTTGGCGTTGACGCCCTCTACCAGTTCGCCAATGGAGAAGCCCTGGGCGGTCATGTCATAGAAGGTTTCGGCCAGAGGTAGCGCGCCCACAGCAGCGGAGAGTCCATGGCCGGTAAAGTCGCCCAACATGATGATGAGTCCACCCGCTGGGTTGTAACTGGCTACCAGTAGATCGCCGTTAAACATCGACATCGGCGAGGTCCAGTGGTTGAGACAGGGGGCGTCCAGCAGGCTTCCGGCCCGAACAATGCCGTTAAACAGGTGGTTGCCTACTTCCAACTCCTGGCGCACGTTCTCCTGGTGGCGTTCCAGTTGCAGCTTCTGCTCTTCCAGTTGGGCCTTTTGGCTGCGCTGTACGGCATCCAGTTGCTGAATACGTCCCATCGCGCCGATTTTGGCTTGAAGAATGGTGCGGTTGAACGGTTTGGTAAGAAAGTCGTCGCCGCCGGCATCAATGCAGCGGGCCAGCCCCTCTTCATCGGTGACGGCGGTGAGAAAGATAATGGGAACAAAACGGTCAGAGCTTACCGCCTTGATGCGTCTGGCCGCGTCATACCCGTCCAGGCGGGGCATGCGCACATCCATTAACACCAGATCGGGGCGCTCCTGCTCAAATTTTTTGATCCCCTCTTGGCCATCAAAAGCGGAAATGACCGTATGGCCATCGCGCCCCAATAGCCGATTGAGGAGGGTACTGTTGACCCGGTCATCATCAACCACAAGTATTTTCATGGATGTCAACAATAGCCGCTGGCGTCACAAGGCGACGCAAAAGGACAAAGCGTCCAGAGAAAGGGAAACCCAGAGCGCAGACACAACAGAGGATGACCAAATGTACACCGCGCCAAAACTGGTAAAGTTCCAGCGCGGTGCGCAGAAAAAGCTATCCAATAGTACCGAGCGTGTTCAGCACAACAGGATCAAACGCTGCCTGGATTAGACAATTTTGAACAGGCGCTGAAAGTTGGCGGTTTCTAAAATCTTACGGATCTCAGGCCGGGCATTGATGATCTCAATATCCGACTCGTTGGCGCCCGCTTCTTCCCGAAGCAGCAGCAACATGCCCAGAGCCGAAGAGTCAATATACTCGGTGCCGGTAAGATCGATGACGAACTTCTTGTTGGCGCCGCTGCCGGTCTCGTTCTGGTAGGCGGTACGAAATTGAGAGTGCATCTCAAAGTTGAAACGGCCTTTAATGCTGATAACGGTCTCATTCTCGCCGCCATTGACAGTAATGCTTCCAGACATGATCGATAGCTCCCTATGGTTGATCCCAGGATGGTCCTGGCCAGTATACAAATAAAAATAAAGATCTTAGAACAGTTCAATCTCACCTTCATCCATGGAGGCCTGCCCCACCGCCTTGGTGTCGGCAATATCAAACTGCTCCTTTTGCTCCTGTAGCAGCGATCGTATGACCTCCAACCTCTGTTCCGGCACCATGTCCGGGTCGCTAAGGCAACCGCAACACATGGTCTCGACAAAATTTTCCAGCATGGAGAACTTGCGATCCATGTTCTGGGTGAGTTGGGTGACCATATCCTCAAACTGCAACGACATTACCGCCATAGCCACGCTGTTGTTGATGGCATCGGTAATGGAGGAGACCTTCTCCAGGGTGTTGGTGGTGTAGCGGTCAATTTCGCTCACCTCATTCATCATTTCGTCCACGCGTCCTTTGGACTCAATGGCGAAACTCATATCTTTCGAGGCCATTACTTCAATGATGCGTTTGGCCGACTCGATATTATCTTGAGAGGTGCGTACCACCTCGCCGATACGGTCACTGAACTGGTTGGAGTCCCGAGAGAGCTTTCGCACCTCGTCGGCCACCACGGCAAAAGATCTTCCCGACTCGCCAGCCCGGGCCGCCACGATTCGGGCGTTGAGGGCCAACACGTTGGTCTGGTCTGCGATGGTGTTGATATCCTTAAGGAAGGACACCACCTGATGCATCTGTTGGGAGAGGTCGTCAATGCGATGAACCATCTCCATGCTCTGGCGACTCACCAGAAGAATATGATCCACAAAGGAGCGCAGAATTTCGTCGGTCTCCTGCACAAAGCGCCGAATATTGATGGGCGCATGCTCCGCTTCCTTCTCCTCGCTGTCCTCCTCCGCTTCCTCATGCCCATCACCATCACTGATGGGGGGGGTGGATGTCTCAATGATGGAGGTAACCAGTGACTGTTGCGTGTTGGACTGATCGCGAAGCCCGTTGAAGCTATCGGTCAACTTGACGATGGCATCCTGCACCAACTGTCGGATCTGCACCATCTCTTCACGGAGATTATCAACCTCGCGCTTGAGCTCTTCCTTGATCTCCTGGGTGATGAGTTGCTCCATCGGAATGCCCGATCATCTCCTTGCATCTCCTATCCCGCAGGGATAAGAGTTTCGCCCCTATCTGTCTTGTATAATAAAAACCACCAAGACAAACTCGAATCAAAAACAGTCTATCGTCGTACGAAAACCGCCTTCACAACGGTACCAGCGGGCGCTACGGCATACAGTCAGTCAGTCCATCGGTTAAGCCTTTGCCGATGTTCCAAAAGTTGACCATACTCCCGCCATCTTAATCATCCCCTCAAGCGGCTGTCCATGTCTGACGGTACGGCTTAACCGCCGTCGTGCTGTTCAACGCCCAGCACAGCAGCAACATTCAGAATCACCAGCAGGTTGTTTTTGAATTCTACCACGCCGTGAATAAATTCGGCGGAAATTCCACGCAGATTGGCGGGAGGCGGCTGAATGTTGTCTTCAACGATCTCTCGCACATCGCCCAGCTGGTCTACCACCAACCCAACCGGATCCTGCCACGGACAGCGGGCCTCAGCGAGATCCCGGTCAATTTGCAGCACCTCTTCGTGAGTTTTCATGATGACATTGTAACGCTTGCGGGTGACGACGGTTTCGCCATCATCCACCGACCAGCCCAGACGCCTTTTCAGATCAAACAGCGTAATGACCCGACCGCGAATATTGAGCATGCCGCGAATATAGTCCTGGGCGCCGGGCACCGGCGTACACTCCATGGAGCGGTTGATCTCCCGAACCAGGATAATATCGATCCCCAGATAGAGATCCCCCAAGGTAAATGTGCTGACGATCATATCCGATACGCTCCGACATCCAGGGGCGCTTCTTGTCGCCCGGCCATGACGCATAGTGCGTCGTTGTTATCTTTCTGAGCGCGCTGGGCGCTCGGGGTGCGCTATTACTCCGGCGGTTCCAAAGAGGTCACGACCTCAATAAGGCGTGCCTTGTCGATGGCCGGTACGCAGTGAACAAAACCGGCTTTCAGGCACTGCTGCTCCAGATCCGAGGAGATAGAGGAGGTGGTGGCGATCATGGGAATGTCGGCATGCGGGGTAGAGACGATCTCCCCGGCCAACTCAAAGCCATCCATCATCGGCATCTTAATGTCGCTCACCAACAGATCGTAGCTTCCGGGAATCCGCAGGCGGTCCAGGGCGGCGTGTCCATCATCCACCTGATCGACATTGAAACCGATTTCTTTGAGGTGGGAGGCGGTAACTTCTCGCAGGAACGGCGTGTCGTCCACCACCAGAGCCCGCAGTCCGGCCCCGTCAATCTGTGCTTTGCGGTGGGGCGGAAAGATGCCGGCTTGCTCGAAGACCGCGTTGACGTCCGGAAACAGAACCACCCGGTCATCAATCTGCGCTGATCCGAACAGACCTTGAGCCTGAATGGCAAAGCAGTCCAGATCAATATGGGTCTCACGAGTATCAATGATGCGAGAGAAGATTAACCCGGCCTGAATGTTGGGAATGTTCGGCACCACCATGCAGAGGTGGTCATCCTCTTCTTCTCCTTCGCCACTCATGGCCGGTGCCATGCCCATGCCCTCCAGGCCAAGAATCTGGTCCGGGTAGATGGCGCGGAAGGTTTTGTTGTCATAGCGCACATAGGGGAGTCCGCCAATATTCTCCACCAGATCCGGCGAGATTTTCTCTACGCGCCGAACCATAGAGTGGACAATGCCCATCAACAGACCGGTTCCGGTCTCCAGTAGAATGATGTTCTGCCGCTCCCTTAGTGCCGCACGCCGTTCGTCGTCCAGATCCATGCGAGACGATTTTTCAGTGCTGCTGAAGTTGATGTTGGCCTGCTCCATCATGCCTGCATAGTCGATGATGAGCGATACGGTGCCGTCGCCGAGGATGGTGGTGGCAGAGAAGCAGATGTTGTCCTTAAAGAAGGACGGTAGGGGTTTCACAACGATCTCTTCGCTGTCCAGAACCTCATCCACCACCATGCCGAACTCGTTGCCGTTGACGTTCAGAACCATTACATAGGCGACCAGGCCGGAAGGGTCGCGGCGGGTGTCGTCATCCCGGCGCTCGGGCTCTGCATCCGAGGTTTTTTCCTTGCTGCCCAGCGAGAATCCTTCCTGTTCGGCCTTCATGCGGGACACCCGGCGATCCATCAGCCGCTCCCGGCGATCCGGCTCGCCGCTCTCCAGCGGCCACATGCGCTGAATGCCTAGCACATTGGCCAGATCCACCAGCGGCAACAGCATGTTTCTCAGCCGTAGAACCGGGGCGTTGCCTACCATCTCAAACTGGTTGGAGCGGTCAAACTCGGTGACGCGGACAATCTCAATCAGTCCGATCTCCGGGATGGCGAAGCGTTGGTTGCCGGCCGAGACGATCATGGCTGGAATGATGGCCAGAGTGAGCGGCAGCTTGAGAATGATGCGGGTGCCTTTGCCCACTTTGGATTCCACCTGGACCGTGCCGCCCAGCTTTTCAATGTTGGTGCGCACCACATCCATGCCGACGCCGCGCCCCGATACGTCCGAGACCTTTTTGGCCATGGAGAGTCCCGGTGCGAAGATCAGCAGCAGGGCGTCTTCATCGCTCATGGTGTCGGCTTGACGCTCGGTAATCTTGCCTTTTTCGATGGACTTCATCTTGATCTGTTCGACATCGATCCCAGCGCCGTCGTCGCTTAGGGAGATGTTGACCATGCCGTTTTCGTGATAAGCGGCCAGCTCCACCTGTCCTGCCTCCGGCTTGCCAAGTTCAGCCCGTCCGGCGGGCTCTTCAATGGCGTGGTCGGCGACGTTGCGGATCATATGGGTCAACGGATCGGAGAGATGTTCAATCACCGACTTGTCCAGATCCACATCACCACCCCGCAGCTCCAGGTCGATCTTCTTCTTAAGCTTTCTGGCCAGATCGCGAACGATGCGCGGGAACTTGTTGAACACCACGCTCACCGGCTGCATGCGGGCCTGCATCACCTTTTCCTGAATGCGGCTGGTGATGGAGTCCAGATTCTGCACCAACGGGCCGAACTGCGGAAATTTGGCGGTGACATCAACACTGGCCCGAGCCAACTGGTTGCGGGCCAACACCAGTTCGCCGGCGTTGTTGATCAGTTCGTCCAAGAGAGAAACGCTGACGCGCAGCGTCTCTTCCACGGCTGGATGGGAGCCTTTGGCACCGCCCCCTTTGGCCTTGGCCGGGGCACCTTTTTTTCCGCTATTTCTGTTGTCGGAGGGTTTGATAAGTCTTGGTTTTGTGGCTTCCGGCTCTATCACTGGTTCAGGCTCCGGAGCCGCCTCTACGGCTGGGGCCTCTGTCGCCTGAGGGGCCGTTGCAGCAGCAGGTGTTTCAGCTGGGGGCGTTTCTGCTGGTGCGGCGGCATCGCTCTCCTGTTTGATCTCTGCCGCCTGTTTGGCCAGTGCGTCGCTTACCTCAAGGTGTGTGATCTGCTCTTGAGGTAGTTGAATCAGGGATTGCAGCAGGTCGTTTTCAAGGACCGTGGAGATCAACACCGTAGCTTGGGGGGAGGCGCTGACTTTTCCCTCATCCGCCGAGTCAGGATCGCTGGCCACCACCGTGCCTACCGACTCCAGCAGCGCTTTGGTTTTGCTGAAGTGGGCCACTCTCTCTTCTGCCTCTTCCGGCAGATTGAGAACCACGATAAAGAACTGGCGACCAAAGGCGGCGGCATCGGCCACCTCCGTGAGGTGGTTGCTCAGATCGAGACCAGGGGCTGTTGGGGGGGGTGGGGCTGCGGGCGCTGCATCGCCCGTTGTGGCCGGGGATGCTTCTTCAGTTGGGGCTGCCGCATCTGCTGGTGCTGGCGCAGGGGCGCCGTCGCCGCCATCCATGATGCCGTTGATGAGGTCCACTACTTCGGAGGCGTCCACCGATTCACTCTCAGCCACATCTTCGATCATGGTTTCGAGTCGGGAGAGCCCCGAAAGCAGGCTGTCGCTCACCTCCGGGCCGGGCACGATGGCTTTATCGCGCACCTTTCCCATCAGGTTCTCCATGGTGTGGCTCAACTTACTGATGTTGGTGAGCCCAAAGAATCCAGCGGATCCTTTGATGGAGTGAACGCTTCGGAACAGGCGGTTGATGATCTCCGGGTCGGTGTCCTCGCCGTTCTCCTCTAGGGAGAGAAGGTCCGGCTCGATGGTCTCCAGGTGCTCGGAAGCCTCCTGAACGAACATCCCCAATAGCTCATCATTTTCATCCATCTCGTCGGTCATCGTCGGCGACTCTTCAATCTAGCAAAGGTGAAAACAGCGAATGCCTTAGAGAAAGCGACCTCGTATAGCGGCCCCATTCTACCTCTGTTCCCCGCACATGGCCAGTCGCTCATGGATAAGAGCGGTTTGGTTTTTTGATATGGCCTGTTTTGTACGACGTTCAGTCGGTTGTGTGATCTCGATTCGTGACCCCGCTCCACTGTAAATTGTATGGGGGCAGAAATATAGCAGAATTCTATTGAATGCAATTATCAAGCCACCATTGGGGCGGCAGAAGGTGGAATGTTTCGATTTGTG
>JADFWT010000359.1 GCA_015233785.1 Magnetococcales bacterium | reverse complement strand
AGGAGTTGGAACAGGTGTTTTCCCGCCAGGCGGCCGCCGCCTACCTGAATTTGACACTCAATGAAGAGATCGGCAACACCCAGAAAGAGATGATCTTTGCCATTGGGGAGGTGGTGGAAACCCGCTCCAAGGAGACCGGACAGCATGTGCGCAGAGTCGGCGAAATCAGCCGGTTATTGGCCCGATTGCATGGTCTGAGAGAGGAGGAGGCGGAGCTTTTGTGTTTTGCCTCCCCCATGCACGATGTGGGCAAAATCGGCATTCCGGATCAGGTATTGAACAAGCCTGCAGCCCTGACCACGGATGAATTTCAAATCATGAAATCCCATTGCGAGATCGGCCACAATATATTCCGCCACTCCAAACGACGCATACTGCGCACCGCAGCCATTATCTGCAACCCGCACCACGAACGCTGGGACGGCACTGGATACCCTTTGGGGTTGGCCGGAGAGCAGATCCATATCTTTGGCCGCATTACCGCCATTGCCGATGTTTTCGATGCGCTGTATCACGACAGGGTGTACAAAAAGGCTTGGCCGTTGGCGGATATTACCGAGCATTTCAAACAGGGCCGTGGCTCCCAATTCGATCCTGTTCTGGTGGATTTACTGTTGGAGCACCTGGATGAATTTATCGCCATCCAAAACGCCCTGCCCAATCAGCCATTGTCGTCCTGTTGACGCTCGGCCACATACCAGCCACACACTTGGCCCAGGTGTGAGTGTTCGATCAACCGAAAGCCCTCCTGTTGCAGAGCCAAACAGTAGGCTGCATGGTCAAAGCGTTCTTGTTGAGGGTGATCCAAAAGGGCCCTGCTCAATGGATGGTCGATAAACCCACTGAGCATTTCGAAGCTGAAAAACCGGCCTCCCGGCTCCAATACCCGGGCCGTTTCCGCCAAGGCTTGCTGCCAGTTTGGGATATGATGAATGATCCCAAAATCAAACACGGCGGAATAACTGGCGGTTTTGACCGGCATGTGACAGGCATCCCCCACCCATACCTGGCCCTTTTTATTTTTCAAGTAGTGTGCCGCCTTGACCACCATATCCGGGTCCAGATCAAACCCATCCACCGCCCGAGGGCCGAAATGTTCCAGGATCAGACCCATACCCCGCCCACGGCCAATCCCCATTTCCAGCGCTTTGCGCCCCTGCAAGCCGCGACAATGGCGCTTGAACAGGCGCACATCCATCCAGCGTTGAGTGGCCAGACGGGCCGGGGAGTTCATCATCCATTTTTCCAGAGTGTTCAGAAGCATGTTGCCCTCAGTCGTTACACAGCCTATTGTTGCCCCCTGCCCCTGTAGACAGCCTACTTGCCACTATACAAAAAATGCCGCCAACCAACCCGACTACCGAACTGCGTACCCGTCTTCGCCACTGTCTGATCCTGGACCGTCCCGGCATAAACCGCAAGCTGGATCTGATTCAGCGCCGCTCAGCCCGTTCCCAGCCGGTGGACAGGCTGCTTCAGGAGGTCCAAAGCCGTATCGAAAACTCCTGCAAACTATATGAACAGCGCCACGCCGAGCGACCGATTCCCCAATTCCCGGACCATCTGCCCGTGGTGGGGGCCAAAGACGAAATTGCCCAAGCCATCGAGGAGAATCAGGTGGTGGTATTGTGCGGTGAAACCGGATCAGGCAAAACCACCCAGCTGCCCAAAATTCTATTGGAGTTGGGGCTGTCCACAGGCGGTCTCATCGGCCTGACCCAGCCTCGTAGAATAGCTGCATTGGGGATCACTGCCCACCTTTCCGATGAGCTGAAAGACGATGTAGGCGGTGCGGTAGGCAGCAAAATCCGCTTCCACGAACGCACTTCACCACGGACCCATATCAAGGTGATGACCGATGGGATTCTGCTGGCTGAATGCCAGGGCGACCCGGACCTGCTCCAATACCAGGCCATTATCATCGATGAAGCCCACGAACGAAGCTTGAATATCGATTTTTTGCTTGGCTACTTGAAACAATTGCTGAACAGGCGGCCAGAGCTGAAAGTGGTCATCAGCTCGGCCACCATCGATACCGACAAATTCAGCCGTCATTTCGACCACTGCCCCATCATCGAGGTCTCCGGACGCACCTACCCGGTGGAGATCCGCTACCGGCCATTGGTGGATCAGGACAG
>JADFWT010000358.1 GCA_015233785.1 Magnetococcales bacterium | reverse complement strand
TGGAAATAGGCAGTAAATAAAGATTGGATTGAAAGTTGCGTCCCCCCTGGGATGAGACCGTTCTAAAGAGGAGAGTCAGACATGTCTTCTGCACCCATAAAAGGTTTACCCCCGTTGCCGTCGCTGAACTCACTGGCGTCATCGGGCCGAAGTGCCAAGGTTCAAGGGTGGGGGGATTTCTCCTCCATGCTGACCAAACAGATTAAAGAGGTGGATCGTTTGCAGAAGGACTCCAAGTCCATGGCCCAGCGGGCGCTGCTCGGCAATGCCGACGTCAGCCTGCATGAGGCGCAGATCTCCGCCGCCAAAGCCGACTTGCATTTACGCTTTTTGATGTCGGTACGCAATAAGGCTGTTGAGGTCTACAAGCAGGTAATGAGTATTCGCGTCTGATTTTCGGACGCACCCGTATAAACGTGTCACACTTCGCATAGCTTAAGACAGGGTATTCCCATGGCCGAAATGCCGACAACCAACGCCGCCGCACCGGGCGCCGCTGAAAAAAAAGAGCCATTTGATCTCTCCAATTTCATGCAGGATCTGCCATTGGCTGGCAAGACCGGCATGATTATCGCCGCTGTGGCGGTGATCTTGGTTCTGGCGACGCTGATCTTCTTCTCCACGCGGCCTTCTTATAAGATGCTTTATTCTGGTCTTCCGGAAGCGGAGGCGGGGCGTGTTGTCGAGCAGTTGGCCCAGATGAACGTCCCCTATGAGTTGGGCGTCAACGGCACCACGATTCGCGTTCCGGCGGATCGGGTGGCGGATGTGCGGCTGGAGATGGCCACTCTGGGGATGCCCAGCAATAAGGGCGACGGCGTAGGATTTGAGATTTTCGATAAGACCGATCTCACCTCCATGACGCAGTTTATGCAGAACACCAACTACCAGCGCGCTTTACAAGGCGAACTGGCCCGATCCATTGAGAGCCTCGGTGCGGTTCGCAAGGCGCGGGTTCATCTGGTGATGGCGCGTAAATCCAATTTTGTCAATCGCGACCAGCATGCCTCGGCCTCGGTGGTGATGGATCTGTCCCGCGCTCTGTCGGCGGCCCAGCTCCAAGGTGTAGTGCATCTGGTAGCCTCCGGCGTTGAAGGGTTGGATGAGGGCAACGTTACGCTGCTCGATAGCAAAGGCAATCTCATCGCCGGTGGTCGCAACACCCCCAAAGATGGCCGTATGCCCATGGATGAGAGCCTGGCGCTTCAGCGCTCCAAGGAGCAGAAGCGCGAACAGGCGGTGCAGACTCTGTTGGATCGTCTCTTGGGGCCGGATCGCAGCATGGTGCGGGTGACCGCAGAGCTGGAGTTCTCCCGTGAGGAGAGCAATGAGGAGACCTTTGATCCTGAAGGTCAGGTTCCTCGTAGCGAACAGACCATGACCGAAGCGAGTCGGGGTGTGTTTGGTGTCGGCGGAGTGCCCGGCGTGCAGCCCAATGATCCCAATGCGCAGGCCGCAGGCGGTGGCGCCGGTTCCAACCAGAGTCGTAATGTTGAGAAAGAGACCATCAACTACGAGATCTCCAAGAAGACCAAGCGCATTCAAAAAGCGGTTGGTGAGATCAAGCGTTTGGCCATTGCCGTCACCGTGGATGGCACCTATGAGAAGGCCAAGGAAGAGGGCAAACCAGCGGTCTATAAGCCTCGTAGCGAAGATGAGATGGCGCAACTGATCGCGCTGATCAAAGAGACGGTAGGCTATAAGAGAGACCGTGGCGACACCATTGAGGTGAAGAACATTCGCTTTGCACCGCTGCCCGATGCCGAAGAGATGCTTTCAGATCCTTTCTGGACCCATCCCGAGTTCTATCTGCAAATCCTGATGGGCTTGGTGATTCTGGCGCTGCTGTTCTTCGTACTCCGTCCGTTGGTGAAGAAGCTGATGGTGCCGGAGGATACCGACGACACCCTGCCCACTACCGTCGCCGAGTTGGAGCAGCAACTGCTGGCCGCAGGTGTTGGCAGTGCCCCGGCCGAGAAGCCGATGCGCATGGTGGTCCCGGATCGTCAGGTACAACTCGCTCAGCAGATGATTGGCGAACATATCGACGAAGCCCGAGAGATCATACGAGGCTGGATGGATATGGACTCCGACGATGTTGTAGAGTAAAGGAGCGAAGGGAAGATTGGCCGGGGGGT
>JADFWT010000357.1 GCA_015233785.1 Magnetococcales bacterium | reverse complement strand
GGTGCGTCCACCGCCGGTAGTCTCAATGGTGAAGTGCACCCCCTGGAAGGTAATCCGCCCACGATAACCGTGTTTACGCAGCATCAAACGCAGATTATGCTCTAGTTTGGCGATGTTGGCAGAGCTCTTGTACTGCATGGTCTTACGACGGCCCATGGCCTCACTGGTGCGCATGGAGACAAAGCCGGGAAACTCCTCCATGCTCATCTCCATGTTCATCATCTGGTCGCCGTTAAAACCGCTGAAGGTGACGATCATGTTACGCGTCATGCCGGATGAGGTGTTTCCGCCACGCCACTCGGTAGGCTCCGGTCCCGGTTGGGTGGCACAGGCGCTCAATAGAATGGATAGAGCGAT
Organism: Magnetococcales bacterium; assembly: GCA_015233785.1. Classification (GTDB taxonomy): domain Bacteria; phylum Pseudomonadota; class Magnetococcia; order Magnetococcales; family JADFWT01; genus JADFWT01. Next base: position 1,785 of record JADFWT010000357.1, on the reverse strand, counting down.
CCAGATCAATGGGTTGCGCTTCATGGAAGACCTCCAAGCATGTTGGACAATGACAGGTGATGATGCAATGGGTCAGGATACAGGAATTGACGAAAGGGGCCAATGCTTTCATACAGGGAAGGCTGCGCTATCCACAGGCACCCTCACCCCCAACACCGCCAAACACCGGCATGCGGATATAATCCCCCCGCAACGAGAACCCAAACGACACCGTAAGCAACGAAATATCCAGCCGCACCCCAGGCCCCACCGAGAGCCCAGCCAGCCCTTTAGCCGACAGCTCCACCCCTTTGCGAGTCGAAGCCCAGGCCCCGCCCGGCAGATAGTCTTTTCCGATAGCCGTAGCCGGAAGAATCACATCCAACCCCGGCGTCTCCCGAATCAAATGGGCCACAAAGGTGTTGCTGTTGGGGCCGGGCCAAACCCGGTAGGCATCCTTGTGGGGATAGGATGCAACGGCCTTGAGAATGGTGGGAATCGCAGAAGAGGCCGCATCACCGCACAACGCACCGATCAAGGTGGGGCGGGCCTCATACCAGAGGCGATCCGGCGGCGCTTGTACATGCTCAATCACCGGCTGACCCCGACGCGCCCGCCACCCCAACACCTGGAGCGTATGAAACTGCCTCTCGCCCCGACGTTTATAGGCCAGCCACGTGTGAATTCCATAGGCCCCACGCCAGGAAAAGGCCCGTGCACCATAAACCTGAACCAGGGCAGGTTGATAATCCTTGGCCAAGGGCGCCAGCCCTGCACTGGCTCGGGAGGCCGTGCGCCAATCCTGATCCAGCCGCACCTCACCGCGATACCAGAGCCAGAGCGGCCCCAGGATCAAAAGAAGAATCAATGCCCATATGACCATGCGTGCTTTTTTCATACCTCCATCCAAGCTCCGACACGAAAATCATGCATCTGGTGCAATCTCCAATACCCGCTTCAACTCCTGGAGAGAAACCAAGGCACTACTGAAATCAAACATGCTGAGCGCCTCCTCCATATGCAACAGAAGCTCCTGAATCTCGGCTGATGGATGTGCTGCAAGCCCACTTTTCAGAGCTGAAAGATGCGCCTCCGATGCAATATTGGACTCCTCAAGCGCAGACTCCAACGGCTTCACCAAATCAGGAAGTGCTTGAAGATCCATCGGCGAGCACGCCTCCATGGGGGTCTTCGGCTCCAAACGGGGCGTGGCATATCGCGTCAAGCTCTCGGAGATGGCATCGTTCACCTCTTGCAGCGCCTTGGAAAAGCCCTCCAGCAGCCCCGGCCAGCGCGCCTGCTCTTCACTACGAATGGCCGACTCCAACGCCCTGGCCGCCTGGAACAGCGTACGGGCCGATAGATTGCCCGCCATCCCTTTCACCGAATGGGCCAGTCGGGTGGCATTCTCCAGATCGTTATCACGCCGCCCCTCCAACGACTTGGCGATCACCTTGTCTACCGTGGCAAAATCCCGCTGAAACTCCTCCAGAATGGAGAAGAGCAGCGTGCGGTTGTGATTGACCCGCTCCAGCGCACCTGGAAGATCCAGTCCGGGAAATGACACCAATGGCCGCTCTTCCTCCGAATCAGGCTCCATAACCGGGCGCAATTTGACCTCCTGACGACGCTCGGGCGGCAGCGGCTTAATCCACTGCATGAGAGACTTGAAGAGCGCCTTGCGATCAATCGGCTTGGTGATGTGGTCATCCATCCCCATGTTCAAACATCTCTCTCGATCACCCACCATGGCATGGGCTGTCATGGCAACAATCGGAAGATCTGCAAAACCCGCTAACCCTCGAA
>JADFWT010000356.1 GCA_015233785.1 Magnetococcales bacterium | reverse complement strand
GACCCCCATCTGGATGCCAACCTGGGCAGCAACCAGCGCAAGAACGCAGCCATCAAAGCTTTCCATATTCAGAGGTTATTATTGGGTGGGATTATCGTTGCTGTTGTTTCATCCCCGTTTATACTACCATCCAACTCACATTTCATTGGATACAGAACCATCACAGTCAGCAGTATGTTACTGGCGACATTTTTGATCTATCTTATTTACAAAGCTTTACTGCTAAAAAAACGCACTTTATTAGCATTAAGAAAAAGCATCTTGGTCATCGTGATGCTTTGTTTGGTTTATCACTCATACGGCAATATATACGCAACGACGCTCTACCATAAAATGGAGATGGATTTTATCAACAAGGAGACGCTTAAGCTGGCCAAGCAGGGATTGGGGCGGTTTATCATTATCAGACGCTACTCAGACAATATCATCCCGCAAAAGACCATCGCCATGCACTTCAACTGGCGCAATCCGCTTCGCATCTGTTATGACGATGCAAGCCGGACCCGTCGCTGCACATTGCCGTTTGAATTCTCGCACTCAGCGAGTCTGGCATTACCAGGATGGTTTGATGAACGTCATCTCATCACAAAAATCGGGCTGATACTGCGCAACATTGATTATGAGAAACCGCTGCAAATATTTGTTCTTCACCCGCAGGACCCCGGTGGGTCGGCGGAGCTGAAAAATAGCCCTCCCCGGCCTGAAGAAAAAATGCTACTGCCACCAACACACTTCTCGCCAGGGGTGATCCAAGTAGATTTCAATGGATGAAAATTCGTGTCGTTCGGAAAATCCCGGCAGACGCTATGATGCCCTGGTCAACTGGAGAAACACATCCTCCAGTCGCGCCTCTTCAATCTGAAGATCCTCGATGCGCTCCGAATGACGCGCCATCCACTCGAAAAAGGGCCGGGACCCCTTGGTGGAGAGCTCGCCAATCACCTCGCCGCCCTGTTCACCCATCCGCAGCCCCTCGGGGAGATCCACCATGGCTCCACCAGCCGCCTCGGTCAGCTTCACCCGCACCTGCCTTGAGCCGAAATCAGCCAGCAGCTTCTCCGTCTCCTCGCAGGCCACCACCCGGCCGTGGTTCATGATCGCCACCCGTCCGGCCAGATCCTGAGCCTCTTCGATATAGTGCGTGGTGAGAATGACCGTGGTCCCGGTCGCGTGCAACTCGCGAACAAAAACCCACAACGCGTGGCGAAGCTCTACATCCACCCCGGCGGTGGGTTCATCAAGAATCAACAACTTCGGCTTGTGGGCCAGCGCCTTGGCGACTGTCAGGCGGCGCTTCATGCCCCCGGATAGCTCCCGGCTGTTCTTGTCGGCGTGCTCCGCCAGACCCAAACGCTCCAGCAGCTCATTAATCCAGGCATCGTTGTGGCGAAGACCGTAGTAACCGGAGTGGTTGCGCAAAATCTCCCGCACACTGAAAAACATATCCAGAGCGATATCCTGAGGCGTGTAGCCCAACAACATCTTGGCCTGTTGGGGCTGCCGGTCGATATCACAACCGAAGATCGATACCCGCCCGCCACTCTTGCGCACCACCTGGGCGGCAATATTGATCAGAGTCGATTTGCCCGCCCCATTGGGCCCAAGTATGGCAAACAGCTCGCCATCCTCAATGGTCAGATTGATGTCGGTGAGGGCCTTGACGCCGCTATCGTAGGATTTGGTAAGATGCTGGATTTCCAGGGCATGGATCATGAATTGATCGCCTTATGGGGCGTGGAATACCCCACCTTAAGATCCCGTAAAATTCCATCCTCAATGCTGTAGATCCAGCCATGGATCGATAGATCATGCCCCCGCCGCCAAGCCTCCTGGACCACCGAAGAGTTGCAGACATTCTTCACCTGCTCGCGCACGTTGAGTTCGCAGAGCAGGTCTTGCTGTTCGAGCAGGGTTTTTCCATCCAGCAGGTCGGCATGAAAGCGCATCACATCCTTGACGTGACAGAGCCAGTTATCGATCAGGCCGTGTTGTCGCTCTCCCAACGCCGTTATGATGCCGCCGCAACCGAAGTGACCACACACCACAATGTGATTCACCTCCAGAATCTCCACCGCATACTGAATCACCGACAGGCAGTTGAGATCGGCATGGGCGACAATGTTGGCAATGTTGCGGTGAACAAAGAT
>JADFWT010000355.1 GCA_015233785.1 Magnetococcales bacterium | reverse complement strand
TTGGTTGGAAATCATAAGAAATCATCATTTGGGATAGGGCGTTGCACCGGAGGGGGATGCGGCGGATTTTCCCGGAGATCAGAATGTATCAGGATCTGTTCGGACTCACTCAGCAGCCGTTTCAGAACACGCCCGATATTGACCTTTTCTACGATGGGGCCAATCGCGGTGCGATTCTAGAGGCGCTGATTTACGCCATCCAGAAGGGTGAAGGGGTGGTAAAGGTGGTGGGTGAGGTGGGCAGCGGTAAGACCATGCTCTGCCGCATGTTGGCCCACGCCATGCCTGCATCGGTGGATTCGGTCTTTCTGCTCAATCCAGGTCTTAGCGAAGAGGAGGTTCTGGACGCCATTTCCGAAGAGTTGGGGCTGGATTTCAAGGGGAGCCCCAACCGCTTGCAGAAGCTCAACCGGCTGCACCGTTTTCTTCTGGACCGTCATGCACGCAACCGCAAGGTGGTGGTGTTGATTGAAGAGGCCCAGAACATGCCGGTGGGGGCGCTGGAAGAGGTGCGGATGCTCAGCAACCTGGAGACCCACACCGACAAGCTGATGCAGATTGTGCTGTTTGGCCAGCCGGAGCTCAATGAGATTCTCGCCCAGCGGGAGATCCGTCAGCTAAAAGAGCGCATCGCCTACAATATCAACCTGGAGCCGTTTGGCCAGCAGGCGATCTCCGATTATCTGGAACATCGGCTTCGTACCTGCGGCTACAAGGGCCCCAGGCTGTTTGATCGCAGGGCAGTGGCACGACTGGCGCGCTGCTCCCATGGTTTGGCCCGTCGGGTCAATATTTTAGCCGATAAGGCTTTACTGCTGGCTTACGTACAGAAGGAGGATCGGGTGCGCTCCAAGCATATTTTGCAAGCGGCCATCGACACTGAGTATGATCTCTCCGGCTGTGAATCCTGGAGCCAAAGAGCGCTTCGCTGGTTGCGGAGTGATCAGGGTGTGACCTGGTTGGCAGCCTTGGGGGTGTTGGTGGTGCTGGTCGGGGTGTTGGCGTTCACCGATCTGGGAAAATGGCTAGGGCAGAAGAGTCCCAATTGGTTTGGGGCAGGGGCCCAGGTAGCGGCCTCCAGGATGGATCCCAGTTTAACTGGCGAGTCTTCCACCCGTGTGGCGGATGTCATTTCAGTGCGTCGTGATTCGAGAAAGAGCCTTTCCAGATCCAGCTCTTCCCTCTCCTCTGAAGAGGGTGTGGCCCGTGTCATATCGAAACAGGCTAAGCCTGACTCTGCACCGGCTGCCAAAGGGATGCCAGCGGCTCTGACCACACGATCCACTACCATGCAACCAGCTGATATAGTCAAAAAACCGGCCTCCGTCACGCCAACACCCAACGCAACTGTTGCCGCGATGGCCTCTTCCTCCGTTGCTACAGGGCAGACCCAGGCACAAACGGTTGAATCCCCGACACAAAATGTCCAACCAGAGGCCAATAAGCCACACTTTTCAGAGACGCCAGCCGTGGTGGTAAAGCCAGGAAGCGGTCCCCAGCCATGGATTGAGTCGCGGATAGTTGCCATGCGCAGTTGGGGGTACGATCATCGGCTGAACGGTTACAGTATCTTGTTAATGACCATGGATCCGGTGCGGGTTAGGTGGTTGGAAAATCGGTTGGTAGGCCATCCTGAGTGGCGGGATCACATTTTTATTCGTCTTTTAAAGCCCCCAGGCAAGAAGCCCACCTATCTGATCTTTTACGGTCGCTATGCAGGATATAGCGAGGCGGTCAAGGCATCAAAACGTCTACCCAAGACGCTACCGGGCCGATCACCGTACGTCAGAGATATCCGCAAATTAATGAAGCTATGGCACGGAAAATTTCCCCTAGAGTAAGTATTGGTGTATCTCCAGAGGGCGTTACCCCTTCTGGCGGGGGTCTGGGAGAGTGCCCAAAAAAGAGTTAAGAACCTTCAATACACCGAATAAACGCCCTTTCCAGTGAAGATCCCCCAAAGCGCTCCCGACACTCCCCAGGCGTCCCGATAAAGCAGATCCGCCCACCATGAAGAATGGCCATTCGATCACAAAGCTCCTCCACATCGGCCAGCAGGTGGGTACTGAAGAAGAGCGTGTGCCCCCGTTGCTTCATCTCAAGAAGCTTCTCTTTCAGCAACACACGACTTTTCGGGTCGAGTCCGCTCAT
>JADFWT010000354.1 GCA_015233785.1 Magnetococcales bacterium | reverse complement strand
GTGGTTGGTGATATCGCCATCGGAGAGCACCTCATCCGGCGGTACGACCGCCTGTTTAACGCGTTGATTAACCACGGTGAAGCCGGTATTCAGATCCACATCCCAGAACCCAAGATCCCCGCCGGATAGGGCCAACTCCAACCGTTCCTGGCTCTCAAGCAGGGCCAGGGAGGCACGCTTTTGCTCGCTGATATCCCTGAATACGACAACGGCACCAATCAGGCCATCATCTTCGCGAATAGGCGTCGCCGTATACTCAACCGGAAAGTGGCTCCCATCCTTGCGCCACAGCACCTCGTTACTGATCTGGTTGACCTTCCCTTCTGTAAATGAGGCGCGCATTGGACACAGTTCCACCGGGTACGCCTCTCCGCTTTCATAGGAGTGATGTACCATCGGATGCATGAAAACGCCCAACAGCTCTTGCGTCTCGTAGCCCAGCATCCGGGCGGCGGCGCGGTTGCAAAAGGAGACCTGCCCCTCTGTGTCCAGACCAAAAATGCCTTCCCCTGCGGAGTTAAGAATCAGTTGATTCCGCCTCTGCTCCGCCTCCAGCGCCTGGGCGGCATGCTTGCGATTGGTGATGTCCTCTTTGACTGCCACAAAATGCGTAATCCGGCCGGAGTCGTCTTTGACCGATGATATGGAAGCCATCTCCCAATAATTATCCCCATTTTTCTTCTTATTCTTCAGCTCTCCCCGCCACACCTCACCTTGTGTAATGGTTTGCCAAAGCTCCTTATAGATTTCTGGAGGGGTATCCGGCGATTTGAGAACCCTCGGATTTTGGCCGACCACCTCTTCACTGGAGTACCCGGTTACTTCGCAAAATTTTGGATTGACGTACTCAATGTTTCCATGAATATCCGTGATGACCACCGTGGCCGGACTATGGATCACCGCCCGAGTCAGCTTCTCCAGCTCCTTGGTTCGCGCATCCACCAACAGGCGTAGCTGCGTTCTGGTACGCCCGCCGATCCATACGCTCACAGCGGTCAAAAACAGGGCCAACAGGGCGATACCCAGCAGGGACCCCAGAACCAACCGCCGCATGCCATGATAAGATGCCAGCGCTTCATCCAGGTCGATCTCGGTGGCCAGCCCCACACCCAACCGACTCGACCAGAACCAGGCACCCACCACTGGGACACCCCGATAATCCCGATATCCTTGAGTATCCACCCCGCCACGTCCCGCCAGGGCCTCCGCAGCCATCTTGGTCAATGGCCACTCTGTGGCGTCTTGGGTAGGCCGGAATCCCTGCATAAGATTACCGCCAGGATCTCGAATCTGAAGCTTCAACAACTCTGTCTCGCCCTTGTAATGGGATACAATCGCCTGTAATCCATCCCTGAAACGAGATGCACTCAGAATCTTTGCATGGCGATCAAAGGCGTAAGTTTCGCCGGTCTCACCGATCAAACCGTGCCGGCTAATGCGGGAGAAATCGGTGTGGGGGTCGAAACGCAGTGTCATCACGGCGATCACCCGGTTTTCCGCATCGCGCAGCGGCGCCGCCAGAAACATGGTCGCCGCCTTATCTACCAACAGGCCTTCGGCATTGCGTAGCGGCACATCGGAGTGAATGGGCGGAATAAACACGATCTCGCCGCCAAAGGCGCGATCCATCAGTTCAGGCTGCTGCCGGGCGATCAGATTGACGGTTCCAATATTGGCGTCGCGCATGGAACCGACGCTGATTCGGTCTGGGGCGATGATAAAAAATCCCTTGGCCCCCATCTCCTCCATGTGCTGCTGATAGAGGTGACGCAGTTGGACCAGAGCGGAGCTGGATCGTAATGGAGCCGCTTTTCTCGGGAGCGCCAATTGGGCTTTAATATGGGGTAGCAAGGTGCGATCCCCAGCCAGATGATGGATCTCCCGCGTTCGGCTTTCCAGCCACATCTCCAGAGAGTGGTTGACCGACTTATTGATGGCAACCAGCGTATCGCCCAACTCCTGACGCAGTTGGGTATCCATCCGCTCAAAGGCGGTCCAGGCCACCCCCACCACCAGAGCAAGAAACAGCGAAACAACAGCGATGCCCACCCGCCACAGATTGCTTTTTTCAAATATCTGTTCGGCGTCATGACGTTGCAACCGTTTAAGCGCCAACACCACCAAACCAGCCACCACCATCATTAACACAGCCAACAAGGCGAAATGGAT
>JADFWT010000353.1 GCA_015233785.1 Magnetococcales bacterium | reverse complement strand
GTTAAGCAGATTGGTGGAGCTGAATACCACCTCGTCGGTAAAGAAAATCTTCCCGCCGCAGCTCTCGGTGGTTCTGATCTCCAGCTCAATGTTGCCGGTGAGATCATCTTCCGATTTGCGGTAGTCCTGCCCCTTGACGTAAAAGTCGGGGCAGGCGCTCTCAATGGCCGGAACCGCCGTTACGTCATGGCAGATGGCCACATAATCCACACATCCCAAGGCGGCAATACTCTCGGCGCGCAGGGCCTCGGTAAAGACCGGGCGGTTGGGGCCTTTGGTGACGTAGACATCCGCTGTCAGCGTCACCACCAGCACGTCACCTATCTGACTGGCGCGCTCCAGATGGCGAATATGGCCCGGATGGAGCAGATCGAAGGTGCCGTGGCACAGAACGATCTTCTTCCCCTGCTTTTTTAGCTGCCGTGATGTGTTGGCCAGCTGTTCGATAGAGCATATTTTGGGATGCCCCATGGCGGCTATTCCTGTGTGGAGGGTTTTAGAGATATACGTTCAGAAAAATGGTGCAGTACGAACAGATGTCCGATCTCCACCAGTCCGTAGTGGCTGGAGGGGAGCCAGATATTGAGATCCCCCACCTGTCGCAGAGGATTATCCTCCTTGAAGCCGGAGAGAGTCATCACACGGCATCCCACCTGACGGGCCACGGCCACGGCGTTGGTCATGTTGGCCGACTGACCGGAGCTGCTGATGGCGATCAACAGGTCCCCTTCCAGGGCCAGCGTCTTCAACGAGTGGGCGTAGCTGTTTTCATAGCCGTAGTCGTTGCTGATGCAGGTCAGCGTAGGGGCATCGTGCAGGGTGGAGGCGCGCAGTTGATCGACGTTTAGAAAGTCAATAGCGGCATGACCCGCCACCGCCGCACTGCCGCCGTTGCCAATGATCAACACCTGACCGCGTTTTTCGCGGGTATCGGCTAGTAGATCGCAGCAGGCTTGCACCCCAGCTTCCAGGGCCATGGGCTGCTGTTGACGGTCGGAAACCACCGTCTTGTGAATCAAGGCGTCCAGTTGGCCGCTCTGTTGGGTAAGGCTTGGCACGTTGTTCATTGGGACGACTCGTCTCCGTCTCCGAGATATTTAAACCAGGATGCGGTAGCTTCGGCGATGGAGTCCGGCTCCCAGACCGGGGCGGATTTCCAATCGTCCATATGCTCCAACATCTTCTTGACACCCTCTTCAAAGGAGATTTCCGGGCTCCAGCTCAGTTTCTCTTTGATCAGGGTGGTATCGGCAAAGGTGCAGTCCGGCTCGCCGGGGCGTTTGGGGACGTAGACCACCTCCCCTTCCAGCAGCTCCACCAGTCGGTTGACGCTCTGGTGCTTATCGCTGCCGACATTCATGGCGATGCCGGAGTGATCGGACTCGGCGGCGCGAATAAAGGCGGCGGCCACATCGGTAACGTAGGTAAAGTCTCGGGATTGGGTGCCGTCACCTACCACGGTAAAGGGCTTGCCGTGGATCTTTTGGGAGAGAAACACGCCAAACACCGCGCCGTAAGCCCCCGTGGTGCGGGAGCGGGGACCGTATACGTTAAAGAGTCGCAGGGCCAGGGCGGGCATTTTGTAGCATTGGGCCCAGTGCATCACCATCTCTTCGCCCAGATATTTGGTCAGGGCGTAGGGGTATTGGGGCCGAATGGCGCTGCTCTCCGGGGTAGGATAAACATCCGGAATGCCGTAGCAGGAGGAGGAGGCGGCATAGACAAACCGTTTGACGCCGGCGGCTCGGGCGCACTCCAGCACCTGAAAGGTTCCCTGAGCGTTGGCGCTGTAGTAGTCGTCGGGTTTTTCAATGGAGGGCACAATATCGGCAAGGCCCGCCAGATGAAACACCCAGTCCACCTTGCGAAAGCAGTCCTGAAGGGCTTCACGATCCCGAATATCCACTTTATGGACGCTGAGTTGATCGTGATACGAGAACGTATAGAGGTTGGCCTCGCGCCCGGTGGCGAAGTTATCGACGATGCGCACTTTATGGCCTTGGGCCAAAAGCATCTCAGCCAGATGGCTGCCGATAAACCCTGCGCCTCCTGTGACCAGACAGATCATAGTGTTCTATTCCTTTGCTTAAGCAGGCTGGATGGTCAGGGGGCGGATGAGATTCTTGGAGGATACCGCTATCTGATGGGGGCGCGGGCCACCTCTCTGATCCGTCAGGGGCGCTG
>JADFWT010000352.1 GCA_015233785.1 Magnetococcales bacterium | reverse complement strand
GTCCGGTGGGAGATCTACTGCCCCAAGCAGCGGGCTCGGAATCCCAAGGGTTGGGTCCAGCCGTTCATGTTGAACGCCGAAAAGTCACGATACAACTGGTCGCGGAAAAAGGAACCTCGATCTATTTCAAGGAACAAATTGCAGATGATTTGATCCAACGGGGCCTACCCTTCGAAGCACTTGAACTGTGCCGGGAGATTCGTGACCACCCGGAGTGGGAACAGAAGCCGTTTGTGGTGATGAGCTCTCATAGCGATCAGGCTGCCATCAAACGCATGCTGCGCATGGGGGCTGCCGGATTTATTCACAAGCCGTTCAACCTCGCCCAGTTGACGCTCCTCATCGAAAAACTGCTCTCCGATCAGTTTTTGCTGATGCTCAAGGAGAAAGAGCGGGTCAATGCCCAACGAGCGCTTCTCGATGCCGAACGCAATCTTCTCTTGGGCAGCATCGGCAGCCTGATTACCGCCCTGGAGGCCCGTGATGCCTACACGCGGGGCCACTCCGAGAGCGTCTCCATTATCGCCACCGGCATGGCCTCGCTGGGGGGATTCAGTGAGCAGGATGTGGAGACCATCCGCCTGGGTGCTCGACTCCACGACATCGGCAAGATCGGCGTGCCGGATGCAGTGCTTCTCAAGCCCGGTAAGCTGACAGCCCATGAGTTTGAGCAGATCAAAGAGCACCCTTACATGGGGGCCATCATTCTAAAACCCATCTCCAGCCTCAGCGACATCACCGATATTGTCCACAGCCACCATGAACGGCTGGACGGCACCGGCTATCCCCGCGGCCTCAAGGGGGATCAGCTCTCAATCCAGGTACGCATTGTCGGCGTCGCCGATACCTATGACGCCCTCACCAGCGACCGCCCCTACCGAAAAGGGATGCCGATTCCCCGCGCTCTGGAGATCATCAACGAAGTCGCGGGAACCCAGCTCTGCCCAGATGCGGTTCGCCTACTGGAACGCTGGCTTGACGATCAGATCTAACCACAGCGCTTGCATCCACTCATAGCCCCGTCTTCTCAGCCGGTGATGCCATGTCCAAACCAGATGCCGCCATCGACCAGATATTCCAGAACGCCAGAGCGCTTCAACAAAGCGGCGATCAGCAGGGGGCGCTAAACCTCTATCAAGCCATCATGCGGCAGTCGCCGGACCATGTGGCGACACTGCTTGAATTAAGCATGATCTGCCTCGGTATCGGACGCAACGATACCGCCGATGCCCTCACCCGACGCGCCATGCAGTTGGCGCCTCATGAAATAACCACCTTGATTAATCGTGGCGTGGTGCTCTATGAGCTGGGCGATCTGGATGGGGCGATTCATCACTATCGGCAAGGCGTGGCCCTGGACCCGGAGCTGCCGGAGCTGCACTACAATCTGGGCAAGGCGCTGGAGGATCAAAACCAGCTGTTTGATGCGCTGGAGGCGATACATCAAGCCTTAAAGCTGCGTCCGGCTTTCCCGGAGGCGCTGAACCAGATGGGGAATCTGCTGCTCAGATTGAACAGGCCGGAGGAAGCACTACTGGCCCTGAGAGCCGCCATCGAGCTACGCCCCAACTTTCCCCCCGGCCACTACAATGAAGGATTGGTACTGCTGCTCACGGGCGATCTGCAAACCGGATGGGAGAAGTACGAACATCGCTGGCATCACGCCGGGTTGGCCCACGCCAAACAGAGCCACCCCCAACCCGAATGGGACGGCAAAGCCTCTCTGGATGGCCAAAGGCTGCTGCTCTATGGCGAACAGGGGCTGGGGGATATGCTGCAATTTATCCGCTATGTGCCCCGGTTGGCCAAGCAGGGGGCCACGGTGATTCTGGAGAGCCCGGCATCGCTCTGCACGCTCTTTAAGAGCATTGAGGGCCTTGCGGAAATCACCCGCAAAGGATCACCACCTCCCGCCTTTGATCTACACTTTCCGCTGCTGAGCCTTCCCCACGCATTCGGCACTACCCTGGAGAGTATCCCAGCCACGGTCCCCTATCTGGCCCCACCCGTCGAAACCATCGACAACTGGCGGAGACGACTAGGAAATCATGATGAAATCCGTGTGGGAGTGGTCTGGTCCGGCAATCCTCAACATCACAATGATCGCAACCGCTCCCTGCCCCTGCGGGAACTGGGGCCGCTGCTTGACCTGGAGGGTTTTCGGTTCTTCTCGCTGCAAAAAGAGGTGAG
>JADFWT010000351.1 GCA_015233785.1 Magnetococcales bacterium | reverse complement strand
AAACCGGGCGGGTGGCGGGCAACAGCCAGGTTCCCAACAGAAACAGGCCCGCCAGCACACACCCCAGCAACAGCGATGGCCGCCATCTGGGTGCCCATATGGGATCCACCCCTTGCGCCATATTGTTCATGATATTTTGTCTCCCCCACCTGCACTCATCTCGAACTGTTCACCCACCTTGAGCGCCCGACCTCGCAACCAGTCGGAAGCCAGCATGCGCCGTTTGCCTGCCGCCTGCACGCCGGTGATCAACAGCGAACCGTCACCGCAGGCTACTTCGAACCCATCCTTGTGCAGCGCCGTCACCTCTCCCGGCGCAGCGCCGCTCCCCGCCATCGGCTTCGGGGTAAACAGCTTCAAGGGCTTGCCCTTCCACAGCGTCTGGCCGGATGGCCAGGGATCCAGGGCATCAATCTGACGACGAATCTCCGCCGCCGGGCGCTGCCAATCGATCCAGCTATCATCCCGACTCAACTTATGGGCGTAGGTAACCCCATGCTCCGGCTGGGTCTCAGGGATTACCGAGCCATCTTTGATATCGGGCAGCGTCTCCATCAGCAGCTCCGCCCCCAGCGCCGCCATACGGTCGTGCGCCTCGCCTCCGGTCATTCCAGAGGGCACGGCAATGGACCGCTTGGAGAACATGGGGCCGGTGTCCAGCCCCTCATCCATACCCATGATGGTCACACCAATCTGTTCATCCCCGGCCAGCAACGCACGGTGAATAGGGGCCGCCCCCCGCCAGCGAGGCAAAATCGAGGCGTGCACATTGAGACAGCCATAACGAGGGGTCCCCAACACCTCCTTGGAGAGAATCTGCCCGTAGGCTGCCACCACCACCAAGTCGGGTTTCAGACGCTTCAGCGCCTCCAGCGGTTCAGAATCCCGCAATCGGCCCGGCTGAAAAACAGGAATATCACCCCCCTCGGCGTGTTCCATCAGCAGCCGCTTGATGGGAGGCGGCTTCATCTTCATACCGCGCCCCACCTTGCGATCCGGCTGGGTAAAGACCCCCACCACCGAATCGTCGCCATCAAGCAGCGCTGCCAGAGAGGGTTCGGCAAACTCCGGCGTACCCATAAAAACGATTCGCCAAGCCGCCATCACGCCGCCTCCTCTTCTTTAGCCTTCCTAAGTTTCTTTAAGACCATGGCCCGTTTGAGGCGGGAGAGATGGTCAATAAAGAGCGTGCCGTTCAGATGGTCAATCTCATGCTGAAAGCAGACCGACAGCAACCCTTCCGCCTCCAACTCCAGAGGCTCGCCATCACGCCCCAGACCCCGCACCCGAATATACTCATCACGGGGCACATCGGCGGTGTACTCCGGCACCGACAGACACCCCTCCTCCCCCTTCTGCTCCCCCTCCCGCTGAACAATCTCCGGGTTAACCAAAAAAATGGGGATCTTTTCATGAGGCTCACGGGCGTAGGCGACATCCAGCACAATGATCCGCTTCGATACCCCCACCTGAGGGGCCGCCAGACCAATGCCCGAGGCGTCGTACATGGTCTCCAGCATATCATCCATCAACCGACGAATCTCATCGTCCACCACATCCACCGGAACCGCCTTCATTTTCAGACGCTTATCCGGGGCAGTCAGGATTGGCAAAATGGCCATTTCGCTTCCTTATCCACGGGGTTTCAGCCCACCTTCATGGCGTGCCGTCATCCTTTAATCCGACCCTCTGCAACCGTTTTCATTACACCGGGTTCGCACTATATGTGTAAGGCTTCGGCGCGATTTGCAACGGTTGGAAGTGACAAGCGCCCTTTTTTGGCCCATTTATCCCACCGTTCAGGGGAGCATCACTGAAACGAATAAGGATCCACATCCACCGCCAACCGCACCCGATTCCCGGCCCGCGCCTCCGCCCAGCCCATAAAACGCGCCACCACCCCATGCAGCACCCCAACCTGCCGCTCCTTCACCAAAATCTGCCAGCGAAACCGCCCCCGAAGCTTGGAGAGCGGCGCAGGTGCCGGACCTAGAAACATCACCCCCTGCTCTTTGGGAAACCCTTCGATAATCTCCCGGCAGAACGCCTCTCCATCCCGCTTTACCAGCGCCGAAAGACGAATCACCGCCAGCCGCTGAAAAGGGGGATATCCGGCCTCTTGGCGAAAAGTCATCTCCTGGGTGGAGAAACCGGCCATATCCTGCTTTAACGCCGCCTGAATGGCGTAGTGCTCCGGGTCGAAGGTCTGAATCAA
>JADFWT010000350.1 GCA_015233785.1 Magnetococcales bacterium | reverse complement strand
TATCGGCTCACCTCGTTACACCGAGTATTGGGCTGAGCGGCTGGCGCGACAGATTGCAGCTTTAGATCATCCTGTTATCAATCGAAAGAGTCGGGTGAAAGATCAGCCGTTCGTCGTGCTCTACCTGCCCAGCAAACATTTTTCCTACATTCCTGGAAAAGAGACCTGGCACGAGCAGTCTGACCGGCAGATTATCGGCCTGCTGGACCAGTTCTCCGACTTGCAGCTGATGGTCAAACCACATCCCAGGAGCGGCCATCAGTACAACGTCAAAAAGCTCAAAAAATATAGTTCTCATCTAGACAGGATGGAGCTATACGACCCCTCTGTCGATACCAGTATTTTAGTGCAGGGGTGTGATCTGCTGATCACCCATGGCTCGTCGGTTCTCACCCATGCCCTGTGGGTCGGAAAACCGGTCATCCTGATGAATGAGTGGATTCCAGACACCCTGGGTCCGCTGCTGCTGCGGGAGTGGTGTTACCGGATCGGTGATCTACAGCCGATTCTGCAATCTCTCATGGCGGGAGAGACGGTTCCGCACCCAAAAGAGGTGGATAAGCTGCGCAAACATCTGCAACTGGGGATGGACAAGCAGCCCTATGAGCAGACACTCGCCACCATCGTAACCGGAGCGCTATCGGATTTATGATGAATGGATCAAACATTTAGCGGTGATGAGAGTAGGGGAATGGAGCGATTTAATCTGCACAACAAGACCGTGGTGATCACCGGCGGCGGCGGGCTTTTAGGGCTACAGCACGGCATGGCCATGGCTGAAGTGGGGGCCAATGTGGTGCTTTGGGATATCAACAAGGCCCGTCTTGAACAGGTGGCGGAGGAGATTAAGGCAGAGTACGCTTCAGAGGTTGTTACAGCCACGGTGGATATCACCGATGATGGGGCGATTCAAGCTGCCGTCACAGATCTTATCTCCCGTTTTGGTCGCATCAGTGTATTGGTCAACAATGCCGCCAACGATCCCAAGATGACGGCAGAGGGTGGCGTGAACCTCTCCCGCTTGGAAAATTTTCCCATAGAGGTATGGCAGCAAGATATTACGGTGGGGCTAACGGGAGCTTTTCTCTGTGCCCGAGCCATTGGTACCCATATGGCCGAGGCGGGTGGTGGTGTGATTATCAACATTGCCTCTGACCTAGGCTTGATTGCGCCGGACCAGCGACTCTATCGCAAAGCGGGGCTCCCAGAGGACCAGCAGCCAGTTAAGCCGGTGACCTATTCGGTGGTCAAATCGGGTCTAATCGGCATGACTCGCTATCTGGCCACCTATTGGGCGGATAAAGGGGTACGTTGCAATGCGCTGGCACCGGGAGGTATCCGCACCGATCAGCCGGAGGAGTTTATCGATAAGCTGGCGGGGTTGATTCCCATGGGCCGTATGGCGGAGCGGGAGGAGTATCGGGGTGCGGTGCAGTTTTTGGCCTCAGAGGCTTCCAGCTACATGAACGGGTCGGTGCTCTCGATGGATGGGGGTCGGACCTGTTGGTAAGTAACTATTGCAAATCCAGGAGTCTGGACTCCTGGTCGGGTCGTAGGGCTGAAAGCCCTAAATGTAACGCTTTTGAGCCGGTTTTATAGAAAGCAAAAACGAAGTTTCCGCGCCCGGCCCATCATCCACCGTAGGCGGATTCAATACACGCTGTTCAAGCTCCCGTAGAAGTTAACAATATGGATTCAGACAACCAACCTCGGTGCCAAACATCACAAACGCAAGTGCCCCCAAGTCTTAGCCCGCACCAACAGATAACGAGCCACATGAGCAAAATAGCCGGACGGGGGGCTGTTCTGACTTTCATCGGCGGCAGAAAAGCCCAGTAGATCCTGCTCTTTTCTGGTCAGATGATCGATGATGGCGATCTCTTCCGGGGTTAAATTTTGCTTGTATTTACCGATGCTCTTTTGATTGATGTCACCGGTTAGATTGTTGTGGCGAAAATGATCGTGGGCGGATGGAATGGTATAGCGGGCGATCTCATCGAAGCGCTCTAGCTGTTTTTGATCAAAATCGAGTTCCAGATAATCAAATATTTCCACCATCTTGCCGGTATGATCGTGGACCAGATCCTCATAGCGGACGGTGAGCATGTTGTGTTTCATAGCACTCTGGACACTGTGCCGCCAGACCATGGTACTCTCATAGACAGGCCGCTGCCCCTTTCCCTGTCGGTTGACCATCTTTCGGAATGAAGAGGCCAC
>JADFWT010000034.1 GCA_015233785.1 Magnetococcales bacterium | reverse complement strand
GACTGTACCGCCCGCCGCTCCAAGTGTGACCGTGTCGCTGCCCGCACCGCCGAACATGGCCTCCATGGAGCCGTCCGCCGTGATGGAGACCCCGCCGGAGCCCAGGGTCACCGAATCGGAAGCGGTTCCGCCAATGAGGGTTTCAATGTCGGAAAAATTGGAAATGGTGACGCCGCTGGAGTCCAGGGTGATGGTATCGGATCCTGATCCGCCGACAATCGACTCAAGGTTGCCGCTAATGGTGAGGGACTGTCCTCCCGAAGCAAGAATCAGATGGTCGGCACCAGCGCCTCCCACCACCGTTTCAACCGCCGAGACACCGCTAAGCGTAGCGCCGGAAGCGCCGAAGGTGATGGTGTCGGATCCCGAACCGCCGGTGATGCTCTCAATCTCCCCCTGCATGGTGAGGGACTGCCCGCCGGAAGCCAGGGTGATGGCGTCGGATCCCGAACCGCCGGTGATGGAATCGATTGCGGAGACATTGCCGAGTGTCGCCCCTGCGGAGCTGATGGTAACCGTATCGGAGGCGGTGCCGCCGGTCAGGGTTTCAATATCGCCTGCAATGGTAAAGCTGTTGGCGGTAGAGGAGAGCGTGATGGTATCGCTCCCTGAACCACCGATGAGGGTGCCTGAGATGGCCAGATCGGCGATGGTGGCCCCCGATGAACCTAAGGTCACCACATCGCTGGCGTTGGTGGCGTCCATCAATTCAATGGAGCCGAACACTGTAACGGTCTGGCCACCGGCCAGCAGGTCGATTTCATCGGTTCCCGAGCCACCGACAATGTTTTCCACAGCGGAAACGTTGGTCAGGGATGCGCCGGCTGAGCCGAAGACCAGCGTGTCGGTTCCGGTGCCGCCGGTCACTGTTTCGATGCTACCCGTGAGGGTCAGCGTGCCTCCCCCAGAGTTGAAGTTGACGGAATCGACGCCAGAGCCGCCGACGATGGTTTCAATGCTGCTATATGCGGAGCTGCCCAATGAGACGCCTGCGGAGCCGAGGGTAATGGTGTCGGACCCGGAGCCGCCGGTAATGCCTTCAAGATTTCCGTCAATGGTAATGGATTGGCCGCCACTGGCCAGGGTGATGATGTCTGTACCGGTACTGCCAGTGATGGTTTCCACATTACCGAGGCTGCTGATGGTACCGCCTGCGCTACCGAACGAAATGGTGTCGGAGCCGGAACCGCCGGTAATGGATTCAATAGTGCCTGCAACCTGGAGCGTGACGCCACCGGAGGCGAGGGAGATGGTGTCGGTTCCGGAACCCGCGATCAGAACCTCAATCCCGGAGAGGTTGGAGATGGTAGCACCTGAGGCGCTCAGAGTGATGGAGTCGGATCCACTGCCGCCGGTGAGGGACTCCAAGGTGCCTTGAATGGTTAGGGTCTGTCCGGTGGAGCCGAAGGATACCGAGTCGGAGCCCGAACCGGCGATGAGCGTCTCAACATTGCCCAGGCGGCCGATGGTGGCTCCGGCGCTGCCGAGGGTCACGCTATCGGATCCTGAGTTGCCGGTAAGCACCTCAATGGAGCCGCTGACGGTGATGGTTTCGCCCGCCGTACTAAGGGTCATGGCATCGGACCCGGCCCCCCCGGCAAAGGTCTCAATATCCGTAACGGTGGCCAGGGTGCCGCCGGCACTGCCGAAGGTGATGGTATCCGACCCTGATCCGCCGGTGACGGATTCGATGTTTCCGCTCAGGGTGAGTGTGACGCCGCCAGAGGCAAGCGTGAGCGTATCGGATCCTGTTCCACCAGTAATGGTTTCGATGCTGCTGAAGTTGCTGAGTGTAACGCCGGAGCTGCCGAGGGTGATGGTATCGGAGCCGGAGCCGCCGGTGATGGACTCGATAGAACCGTTAATGGTCAGGGAGACGCCACTGCTGGCCAGGGTGAGGACATCGCTGCCGGTGCTGCCGACTATTTGATCGATAAGGCTGATGTTGGAGAGGGTAATGCCGGCGCTGCCGGCGTTGAGCACATCCGTACCGGATCCACCTGTGAAGCTCTCAATGGTGCCGCTGACGGCGATGGTGTTGCCGCCGGAGGCCAGCGTCACGGAGTCGGATCCACTGCCGCCGATAATGATTTCGATATCGGAGACATTGCCGATAGTGGCACCTGTCGAGCTGAGAGTCAGTGTGTCGGATCCTGTGCCGCCAGTAATGGTTTCAATACTGTTACTGACCGTGATAGAGACGCCAGCGGAGTTAAGCGTGATGCTGTCGAATCCTGCTCCACCAGTGACGGTCTCCATGTTGAGCAGATTCGATACCGTGCCGCCGCTTGAGGCAAAGGTAAGGCTGTCGGTACCGGCCTGACCATCCAAAAGGTCGATGGTTTGGGTGCCAATGACAATGGTGTCATCGGTTCCAGAGCCTGTAATGGTGACGTACTCAAAAGCGGAGATGGTGTTTCCGGTCAGATCCAGATCGCCACCGGTGATGGTGAGGGTTTCGCCGGTGCCGCTGCTACCGGTGAAGCTGCCGGTCATGGTGTCGGCCATGGTGTTCGAGAGCGAAATGACCGAGCCGCTGTTAGAGCCGGTAATCTCCAGCGAGGTGAAGTTGGAGAAGGTGGTGCCGGTCATGGCGGAGAAGTCCAGCGTCGTTCCCGAAGCGAGGCTGATCATATCGTCGCCACTGCCGCTGAAGGTGGTGACAGTGGAGATGGCGGAGCTACTGTTGAGAAACAGGTAGCTGGTTCCGCCGGTTCCGGCAGAGTCTACGGTGACACTGGAAATATTGGTGAGTGTGGCATCGTTAAGGATGACATTGCCGGTACTGGAGATGGTGTCGTTGGCAGACGAGCTGCCGTTGATGGTGAGACCGGTGAGATTGGTGCTGCCGTTGATGGTGAGGGTGGCTGTTTCGTCATCATCACTATCAAGGGTGATGGTGCTGATATTGGTGAATGTTGCGATATCACTCAAATCCATACTGGTCGTAGAGACCACCGAACCACCGGAATAGGGGCTGGCGAGACCTGTAGCCCCGGTATTGGCGGCACCAAAATCGAACTCAACGGAGGAGCTGTAGTTACTGGTTACGGTGGAGATTCCACTTAATCCGGTCAGGGCGTACATCGGTACATGTTGTGTAGCGGCATCGACGGTTAGTGTACTGCCACTGGCCGCCGTAAACGTGTAAAGGCCGCTATTGATTTGACTTTCAGTGGCCGTGATTTGAGCGGCCCCAGTGACGGCTACTGTATCGAAATCGGTGAGCGTCTTGCTACTGAGGTCGATGGGACCGCTGCCACTGATGTTCAGCGTTCCTGTAAGGGTGCCGGTATTGACGGTGTAGTTGCCGATCGTGTCGAACTGGGATTGTGTAACCGTTATCGAGGCGTTGGGGGTAGAGTTGGCGCTACCGGTAGCAATAAGGGTGGTGAAGCCGCTCAGGGTCAAGGAGCTGACATCCAGCGTGCTGGTGGTGGATTTGAGCGTGGAGCCGCTGCTGGCGGTGAGCGTTGTGACGGAACCCCCGCCGCTGGTGAGCAGCGTATCCGGCATTAGAAGCGTGACTGTTCCTCCTGCCGAAGAGGCATCAATGATCTCAAAATTGGTGATGGTGGCATTAGAGAAGTTAACGCTGCCGCTGGTGCTGATGCTCAACGTATCGGTGCCGGCTCCGCCGTCGTAGCTGCCGCCGCTGGCCAGTTGTGTGGCGGTGACGCTGACGGTGTTGTCGCCGGTGGTGGATGAGGTGGTCGTAGTGGTCGTTGTCGTCGTTTCAGTATCGGTATTGGTGTTGCTGGATGTTGTCGTGGTGGTTTCAGTGGTGGATGCGGGGGGCGTGTAGACCTCGTTGTTGAAGGTGTTAGTTGTTCCGCTGTCGTTACTTGTGAGGGAGTTGGTCGTCGAGTTTAGGGTCTGCGTATCGTTGGTGACACCGCTGTCGGTTACCCCGTTATCAGTGGCGCCATCATTCGTTGAACCACTATCGGTTGCAGCGTCATTGGTGCCGCTGTCCTGCTGCCCACTATCTTGCTGCCCACTATCTTGCTGCCCACCATCCTGTTGGTCACCGTCTTGCTGTTGGTCACCATCCTGTTGGTCACCATCCTGTTGGTCACCATCCTGTTGGTCACCGTCTTGCTGTTGGTCACCATCCTGCTGATCACCGTCTTGCTGTTGGTCACCATCCTGCTGATCACCGTCAACATTTTCGCCCTCGACATTTTCACCCTCTTCGGTGTTCTCACCCTCTTCGGTGTTCTCACCCTCTTCGGTGTTCTCACCCTCACCGTTTTCGGCATTGTTCTCGTTGTTTCTGTTGGCTTCCGCCTTCTGTACCGTCTTGGCGCGGGTAGTGCGGGCTGAGCCGAACTGCCTGTTGAGTTCCGCCTGTGAGGTGATGGTGGGGGTTGAGGGGGCCTGGTTCGGATCCGTGATGGTGGTTTGCTGGTAGGGTTTGTCCAGTACTACGGTGCCGCCCTTGGTGGTCACCGCCAACTTGCCGACGCCGCCATCGGCATCCGGTTCCAGCACAAAGGTGTTGTCGTTGCCATCCAGAGAGCCGCCGCCTTGCTGCTGATCGTCTCCCTCTGTTGGTACCGGAGTACCTTTTCCCGCAACGGTGGTACCTCGAATGCCCAGCAGCGCCACTGGCGTCTTGACGGTCATGGCATCCTGGCCGGTTTTGGCCACCTTGCCACTGACAAAGGAGAAGACACCCTGTACGACGTTAAATTCGGCAGCGCCGGTATTGGCTTCTGGGTTGTACTCCATCTTCTCCAACGCCAGACGGCCATCTTCGGCTAGACTGAAGACCGTCTCGTCGGCCATCACCATGCCGACGTTGGAAGTCTTGCCGCTGGTCTGAACCACATCACCCTGTTGCAGGGCCATGCCCTCTTCGGCTTTTACGGTGGTGCCGTCCGCCCGTTTGACGCTGACATTACCGGAGAGGGATTGAATGGTGCCGATACCGGAGAGATCGGATACCGTATTGGCATCTCCCTCTTGGGCACGCATGCCGGGGGCGAGGGGGCCAGCCAGCATGCGGGCCAGATTGGGGGTGATCTGGGCACCGTAAGAGGTTGTCAGGACTGGTGGATCGCTCTGGGCGAAAAAGCCGCGCACCAACACCTGCTCTCCAGCATTGGCTCCGTTTCCGACCAGCAGAAGATCGTCTTGTCCATGGCGTTCAAACGACGCTTTTAGCAGTAGGTCTCCACGAGGTATCTCCAACACCGATCGACTCTCGGCGCTCAGAATCAGGTCCGGTTGGAACCGGAACGCTTCCTTCGATGTCGAATTGTCAACACCTCGCACTGCCATGGTACGACCTCAAATTGGGTGATCAATAGATTTTAGTGTTGTGGGCCAAGGAACAACATCGCTTGAAGATTCAGTGGGCAATAACCAAAAGATAATCTGCTTGCCCCTCTCCCAAGATATCACAGACGCCGTGGCGATTTGACAGAAAAAAATGCAGTGAGGTTCCCGATATTCACCCAAATAGGCCAGGATCCTGCATTTTGGCAGTTTGGACTACAAAAGGTGTCGTCACCCCGGCAAGGTCAAGGCCGAATACGTGGAGTGAAAAGAATGGAAGAGAGAAGCTTGGAAGAGGCATTGGAGCTATTCTATCAGGTTCACTCCAGTGTTGAGCAGAAGATTGAGAATGGTGAGCGAGAAGGGGAGGCGGTGACATGCTTTCGTTACGAGTGCTGGCGCTGCTGGTCATGGATTGAGGTGGTCTATCCGCCAGGAGCCAACGGTGAACCGCTCTCCTGGAGCGGGAGTCCGGCGTATCACAATTGCAATCATTGAAGCTGGCGTATCAAAAAATCATCTTGAAATCGCAATGGATGCATAGGCTCTGGCTAATAGTTGATAGTTATGGTTTAATTTGTGAATAATTCATAATTATTGGAGGTGAGAGAAGCGTCGATAAAGGGGGGGTGTCACGATGGCGTCATGGAAATGTCAAGAGGGCGTTTTTGTTGGCGCAGTTTTCCACGTTGTAGGATTACTTGTGAAGAAGAGAGGCGCGTTTAAGGCTATTTTCCACGGGGGAGTGGAATCGTTGATGGTGAGTTCCATGATGGGTGGTCTTGATGTGAGGGTTTGATGATTGAGTTGTTTCAGACGTTCAGCAGTGAACGCATACAGGATATTTTGCACCAGTTGGATCTGGCATTATGGACCCATCACGACTGGCTGAGTCGTTGGAACCGAGCCATGGTGTGTCAAGAGCCGCTCCAGACGGCCCATATGGATGGCCATGCGCATCGTCGGTGTGCATTTGGTAGTTGGTTCTATGGAGAGGGTGCCGATAGTCTTGAAGAGACATTGATTTTCAAGGATATTGAGCTGATCCATCGAAAAATGCATGCAGCAGCCCGGGATCTGGCTCTGCAGGCCCAAAGGCGGGAGCCGATCACTCCAGATGAGTATGATGAGGTGCTTCATAAGCAGGCGGCTTTTCGTTGGATGGTCGGTATTTTGGAGCAGCAGCTTAAGGATGCCCTGATTCAGATTGATCCGCTGACCCGGATTCTGAATCGTCAGAAGATGTTGCCGTTTTTGGAGCACAAGCAGAAGCAGCTTTCGGTCAACTCCGAGCCGTGTGCTTTGGCGCTGGCCGATTTGGATTACTTCAAGCGCGTCAACGACAATTACGGCCATCAAGCTGGGGACCATGTGCTCTCTGAAACGGCACAGTTTTTTGCCTGTGGATTGCGTTCTACCAGCTTGGTGTTTCGATATGGTGGTGAGGAGTTTCTGCTCTATCTTCCCGATGCTTCGTTGAAAGCGGCGGAGCGGACTCTGGATAGGCTCCGTGAGGGGTTGGCCAGTCGCACTCTGACCTTGCCGGATGGTCAGGAGTTAAAGGTGACGGCCTCATTTGGTGTGGTGCTGATGGATCGCTTTAAGAGTGTGGAACAGACCATCGAAATGGCCGATCAGGCGCTCTATGCTGCCAAGGAGGGGGGGCGAAACCGGGTGATGTGCGCCGATATCGGCTAGGCGTGGTTATGCGCTTGCACGGCGATACTGCATATGGTGGTCGTGCAGGGTGAGAGGGTGTTTATGAAAGGGGTGTGGCTGGAGCAGGGACGTGTGGCTTTACGTGACGATCTTGCACGCCCTGAACGTGCACCCGGTCAGGCGCTGATTCGCGTCACCATGGTAGGCATCTGCGGTACCGACATGGCCATGCTTCGGGGGTATGCCGATTATCAGGGCGTGCCCGGTCATGAGTTTGTCGGTGTGGTGGAGGCGGCGGACGACCACGCATGGATCGGCGCGCGGGTGGTCGGGGTGATTAATATCACCTGTGGCCGTTGTGATCCTTGCCTGCGTGGAGATCATGCCCACTGCCGTTTCCGGAGGGTGTTGGGTATCCGTGACTGGTCTGGCGCCATGGCCGAATATCTGGTACTTCCTGAGATTAATTTATTACGTGTTCCCGAAGAGGTGGCCGATCTTCAGGCGGTGTTTGCCGAACCGTTGGCGGCGACCCTGGAGGTGTTGGCGCATCATCATGTACGTCCCACCCAACGGGTGGCGGTGGTGGGGGACGGGCGTCTTGGGCAGTTGATGGCCCAGACGTTACGCCTAACCGGGGCAGAGACGGTGCTGATTGGTCGCCACCAGGAGAAACTCGACTTGGCCCGGAGGGTGGGCCTAAAGACGGCTCAGGCGCGCGATTTATCCACGGTAGATGCGGTTTGGGATCTAGTGGTGGAGTGTTCCGGGGCGGTGGGCGGGTTTCAGTTGGCGCGTCGTCTGGTTCGGCCTCGGGGGACGTTGGTTTTAAAGAGCGCCTTGACCGAGCCGCCGCCTTTGGATCTCACGGCATTGATGATTGAAGAGGTGACGCTGGCCGGTTCACGCTGTGGCCCCATGGCTCCTGCGTTGCGTCTGCTGGCCACTAAGGCGGTGCATGTGTTGCCGTTGGTGGCATCGGTTTACTCGTTGGACAAGGCTGAAGAGGCCTTTGAGCATGCCGGCCGAAAAGGGGTGATCAAGGTGTTGATCCGTCCTTGAAGAGGGGGGCGGTTTTGGCAGCTTGGAAAGATTTTTGCGTCCTGTCTCCATACCCATTACATTAGGAGATCAATCCTATCGGAATCCCGTTGCCAAGCTCTTGAGAAGGCGCTGCTGTTTAATGGTATCCGGGATGCTTCTAACTTATTTGAATCATACGGCGTGACATGGGACAAACAGGAATAAAAGCCCCTTTAATGGCCCCTGTGGGAAAGGCTCTCTGGGCTGTGCTGCTTGGCGTTGGTCTGTTGAGTGCTGGTGAACTGCATGCCAAACGGCTCTATCAATGTGTCACTGAATCGGGACGCCAGACGTTACGCTCAACGCCATGTCATCAGGATTCTAAGGCTCCACAGGGTCATCAGATGGATCGTGGTGCCCCTACGGGCAGTCTGCGCGTGACAGGAGATCGACGCTCCAGGTCCGATAGTTTCCGTTTTGGCGGTCATGGTATGGATCCTTTTCGTGATCAAGGTCATGCCGGTGTGCCTTATTCCCGGCGGCGCGCCACACCGCCTCCAAAGGGGGGGAAAGCCCGAGACGGTATTCGTATTGCGCCGCCGGATGAGCCCAAAGCCCAGCCCGCCCCTTGGGCACCCAACTTGCCGCCTAAGGGGATGACAGCTCGTCGCCATGCGCCGCCTATGAGGCCGTTTGCTTCCGAGCCGCCTGCCGCATCATCGGCTCCACGTCGGTCTGCCGAACCATTTCCGCCCATGGCATCGCTTCCTCCATCGGCCCCACCGGCACCGGGGCTCCTGGCGCCGCGTCTGTCGATGCCCTCGGTTGAAGAGGGAGAGATGGAGCAAATTCAAGGGCTGGAGAAGCCCAAGCGGCCTGTCCTGAAGAGCACCCCCGCTCTGGATGAGGCGGTAAAGCGGATTAAAGCGGCCAAAAAGCCTGTCGAGAAGTCCGCTGAAAAGAGTACCGAAAACGCCACTGAAGCGCGTACTGAAAAGCCCATGGATGAAGAAGGGTCGCCTGCGCTGAAAGCTGATGAGCTGTCCGCCAAGGCGTTCCATGATCTCATCTGGCCTCATGTTCAGAAGAGCAATCGTGAGCGCATTTGGGAGCTGTTTTTTCGTCACCAGAATAGTGGTGCCCATCTGATGGCTAACTTGAAGCGAGATGGGCAGGGCGAGGGAGAGGAGGCGGAACGTGCGCGAATTCTTCATCAGAAGCTCTCGCAGATTCTGGTGGAGATGGAGCAACAGGAGATGGCCTTACGTGCCACGTCGGCCATTCGCGCACCATAATTCGAGATAGGATGTTTATACGCCATCCCTATGTTTTGCACGGCAGCGGGCATGGGTAGGATCCGATTTTTATAGTAATGATTTAGAGGAGAGTGTATTCGTGGCAAGCCAAGGTGGCATCTTTCGGTGTCCAGTGTGTGGAGGGCGTCCGGCCCGCATTTACAAGTGCAACCATTGCGACGAGATCCGTTGTGGGTTGAGCTCCTGTCTCGGCAGTAAGCGCCAACATCAAGGATGGGCTGGTGCCAACTCCCAGTGCCGTACCTGTGGTGAGGGACGTCATGTCAATGTTGGCTTCTACAGTCCTGAGATAGACGCCTACATGCGTCAGCAGGCCGAGGAGCAGAAAAGAAAGGCGGAGAACGCTTCAAGTTAGCGCAAGATCCGTCGATCATCATGAAAGAGATGCCATGAGTGGCTGGTATGGCGCTTGCTTTGTTCTTGAGATGAAAAGCGGGGTTGTCGATCTTATGACGCCCTCTCCCAATTTTCTGTGAAGGGGCTGTGGTTACGGCCTCTTCGGAGAATGGTTCTCTCGGAAGATGGAAGTGCTGCGGATGAAATGTTCCCTGTCCAAACTCACCTTGGCCGCCGCTCTGGCCTGGATGGTCTCACTCCCTACGGCAGTAGAGGCACAGCCTTTTATGGAGCCGGTTCCTCCCATGGAGCCAGCCGCCGGGCAGGTGGATAGCATCGGTCCCAACGAGCCTCCTCCGCCCCATGATGCCGGACCACCGCCTGGAATGGGCCGTTTTTACGCTGGGGCTGGGGCTGGGCGCGTGCTTTATGCCGAGATGAATCCTACCGCCGCCGACCTTGATAGCCGTATGGCCAATGCCGGGATCGCCGGATCGGCGGCCCATGATACCGATGATGTTGGTTTCAAGGCGTTTGCCGGATATCGTGCCGAGCGCTACTGGGGCTTTTTCGACCGACAGGCGGTAGAGGTGGCCTATGTGGATTTAGGGCAGCTGAATGCCAACGTAAAAATCACCTCGCCGGTTGCGGTCAGTACCCAGCTTACCAATGAAATTCGTGGTGTCTCCCTAACCTGGAACGGTGGGCGTACGCTCAGCCCGCAAATGATGGTGTTCGCCAAAGCCGGGGCCTACTACTGGGAACAAAAGAGCAGCTTTGCCGTCTCCGGTACCAGCGGTTCAGTGAATCTCACCGGCACCGATGAGGGGTTTTCACCCATCTTGGGCATTGGGGCCGAATACTTTATGACCCCCGACATGGGCCTGCGCGGCGAGTGGGAGTACTTCAGCGAGGTGGGCGATCCCAACAATCTTGGATCCACCGATGCCCATCTCTTCTCCGTGAGTGGCATAGTGAATTTTTAGGCGCGAATTGCGCTGCTCATAGCCAAACAGAGCTTGGTGTGTTGTTGAGGCTGTTGCAAATGATGTCCTCGCTTATCGTAGCCTCTTCGTGGTTGAGGTTGAGATAGACACCCAGTGCGGGTTGTTGCCCGCTTCGAAGCTGCACGAGTGACTGAGATGATTCGCATCACCGATACTATTTCCATCGAAGAGAGGGACTTTGAGCTCTCCTTTGTGCGGGCCTCAGGCCCCGGAGGTCAGAACGTCAATAAGGTGGCGACGGCGGTTCAGCTTCGGTTTGATCTGTATCGATGCAGGGCTTTACCGGAGGATGTGCGCCGGAAGTTGATCCGTCTGGCGGGTCGGCGGGTATCTCGGGAGGGAATCTTGCAGATTGAGGCCCAGCGTTTTCGTTCCCAGGAGCGTAACCGTCAGGATGCCCTTGATCGTTTGGTGACGCTGATTCGGCAAGCTACCTTCAAGCCCAAACCGCGCCGCAAGACACGGCCTACAAAGGCTTCCAAGGAGCGCCGCCTGGAGGGTAAATCCCGCCGGGCCAAGGTGAAGAAGAAGCGGCGGGTTTCTGAGTCGGATTGGTAGTATTCGGCTTCAATAAATGGTTTACCAACACAACCCTCGCCGAAACCCTCGATCTTTCTTCAAATACCACTCCCGACTCATTGCCTCCCGACGGCTTGAGAATCGCTCAGCATAGATCAACGACCACCTGCGCCCACGGGTAGAGCGGGCTCCTTTGCCGCTGTTATGCTGCGCCAGGCGTCGTTCCAAATCCGTGGTCCAGCCAACATAGGTGCGTCGTCTGTTATCTGTATCACTGCCCAATATATAGACGTAGCTCATCTCTTCCATGGGGTCTTTTCTCTCATGCCTCACGCGCCATGATGGGTGAGGATTATTGGATCTCTAATGGAAAGAAGCTGGTGCATCTTGGAGGCCAAACTTCTCTGAGGGGGCTGAGGTGGCTTGGGGTTGGGGGATTCCATCACGCCGCAATAGAAAAAGGCCGTCCCATATCCAGCAGTGGGGCGGCCTGTCTACTCTCTTGTCGAGTTTCTGAATTATCCGGCTCTGTCGGTTGGAGAGCAGACTATTTTACGACCTTACAGATGGAACGAATGCGATCAACCGCTTTTTTGTGATCGTCATCCAGCACGGTACGCAGGGCCTGGAACTCCTTGAGAACCGCATTCCAATTCTTGATCTGCTCATCCGAGAGCGCGGGTTCAAAAGTCTCTTCATTGTAATCCTTGGGGGTCTTGGTGAGTTGGCTGCGGTCAAAGGCAATATTCTCGGTATCAAAAGCGCGAGAGAGCCGGGTCAATACAGCCACCTGAAAGCGATTCCATGCCTCTTCCTGGGCCGGTGTGATATGAAATCTTTGCTTCATATCATAAAATGAGCCGGTACGGCTGCCCAGACTGGCATATCCCCCTGGGTGGGGTTTTTGCACGTTGGGGGTGTGGCACATTGGGCCGCATTCATCGGTTTTGTACGCCCACCCATCCAAGGGAAGAGTGAGCATCGCACAACCAGCAATGGCTCCAAACAGAATCACCTTCATGCGTTTCATGATGACCTCCCGTTATGATCTTTCTGAATGACCTCTCCTTTGGTAGGAAAGAGATTGACCTGGGTGGATTGAGTGGCATGACTTTTAGATTCTTCTTTGTTCACTTTGTTCTATCTTATTTTTTTTGCGTTCAATCAAATAGATTATCATGAACAATAGGGTTCTTAAGGAAGTGACAATCCTGTTTTATGTGTAGAGTGATTGCATGATGGTCTCAAAAGTGTTGAGACATCGAAATGATTCAACACACGGCGTTAGTTGTTCATACAAAAAAACAGGCTATCCCCTATGAAGTAACGGGATAGCCTGTTTTTCAGCGCACCTGTCCGGCGCAGATTCCCTGGTTGGTCCACACCGGGAGAGGTATACCGGCGGCAGGGATCTGGCGGGCTTGGTTACTTTACCTTTACTTCAATGGCCCGTGGTTTGGCCTCCTCCTTCTTGGGCAGTACCACTTCTAGAACGCCATTTGTGTAGCTGGCGTCCACTCTCTCCACATCGGTGGTGGTGGGGAGCTGGAAGGTGCGGCTGAAGCGTCCATAGGCCCGCTCCACGCGGTGGTAATCTTCCTGGCGGGCTTCATCCTCAAATTTGCGCTCGCCGGAGAGGGTGAGTTGGCCCTGATCCAGGTGGACGGTGATGTCCTCCTGCTGCATGCCGGGGACATCGGCCCGGATGGTAATGGCCTCTTTATCCTCGCGAATATCCACCCGGAGCGGCCATTCGGTCATCATGCCCTGGCCTTCTGAGTAGCTGCGGTCGAACATGCGGTTGAATTCATCGTGCATGGCGCGAAGTTGGCGAAAGGGGTCGGCGTGAATCAGTGCGGTCATGGTCGGTCTCCTGTATGGATAAATATGTTCAAGGTCAATTTGTTGTGGCGTCTCAGCCGCTGTTGACCTGTAGTTGGGGATAGGAGAGCTGCTTTGCAAGTGGGGTGGGTGAAAAAAGTGGGATGGTGGATTATTTTGGCATTAAACTGGATCGTGAGTCGGATGGTCGGTTTTTAGCTCTTAACCAGATCTCCCAGTGCCGCCACCAACGGCTGCAACGCCTGCTCATAACGTCGCCAGCCGGCCACGGAGTTGCGATGGATGGGCCGACGTACCTGCATAGCGCTGGCGGTAGTAACCACCCGCTTGGTGGTGTGAAAATCCAGGCAATGGGCATCCCACTCCAGAGCGCAGTGGCCCAACAGCTTGCGGGTCTCCTCTTCCTGATTGCCGGTTAGATCTTCATAGTGCGCGTTGTAGACCGTCCCCGGAATCACACGTTCCCAGTAGGCCATCATCTCATGAAACAGATGGAAATAGCGGCCCAGTTCGGTGAGGTCATAGCCGTAGTGGTGGCCGGTGGTGAAGAAGGTGCGAAAGATCGATAGGCCGGTATCCAGCGGTGAGCGGGCTGAGTGGATGATGGTGGCCTTGGGGAGCATCATGCGGATCAGGCCGATGAACATGAAGTTGTGCGGCATCTTGTCGATGATGCGTCGGGCGTTGGGGGCGTGGAGGCGTAGTTGGGTGGTGTAGCTTTGGCCCATCTCACGGAGTTGCGCGCTTGTATAGCCGGGGGAGGGGGTGTGGGCATCCAGAACCCGCCCTAATATGTTGAGCTCACCGGCTCCGTGTACCGCCGGGTGGCTGGCGAGAATCTGCTCGATGAGGCTGGAGCCGGAACGGGGCATGCCGAGAATAAAGATGGGCGTCTCATCCGCATGGCCGGTTTCTGTTTCCTGGTTCTCCGGCATGGAGGTGGTCGCTTCATAGAGGGCGCGAAAGTGTTGGAACACTTGAACCTCCCGCTCCATGTCGAAATCGATTCCAGCCCGATACAGTCGGTTGGCTTCCAGATAGTGGGGAAATGCCTCCCGATGTCGCTTGAGATCCACCAGTGCTTTGCCCAGCGCAAAGTGTAGATGAACCTGTTCATCCCGAGTTTCAGCCTGGGGCAGAAGGTTTTGCAAAATCTTTAACTCGGCCTGATTCCGGCAGCGGTGCACCAGGGCGCGATTGAAGTGGGCCTGGGCATAATCCGGCTTCAGTATCAGGGCCTGGTTGAGACTCTTCCTTGCCCCTTCAATATCTCCCAGCTCTTTGAGGGCGTTACCCAGATTGTTATGAATCACCGGTAGATCGGGACGAAGTGCCAGTGCTTGTCGAAAGCGAGCGATGGCCTCGGTGAGTCGTCCCTGATCTTTGATGATGTTGCCGAGTTTGACCAGGGACTCCACATGTTCCGGTTCGATCTCCAGCAGCGTCAGATAGTGTTGTTCCGCCAGCTCAACATGACCTTGTTCCGTGGCCCGTACGGCCCAGTCAAAGAGAGAGATCACCAGGTTATCCCGCATGGGGGTGCTGTCGTCGCCACGTTGATCGGTGATGGCGATGGCACTCTGAAAACGCGGCACCGCCAGATCAGGTCGCTCCAATCGTTGGGCGATCACCCCCTGCATGTTGAGGGCGTCGGCCTGCCGGGGGTCGGTGGCCAGAATCGCCCCACAGAGCTGGTCGGCCTCTTGGAGGCGGTTTTGAATGAAGTGATCAACGGCCATGGCCCAGGCGTGCTCCATGGTGAGCGGCTCCTGGGGTGTGACGGCGGTGTCGTCGGGTGGAAGTGGGGCCATGAAGTTCCTGTTCTGTGCCTTATAAACTGTGGAGATCTACCGACGTCCAGAGTTGAATATCCTCTGGGGCCAGACAGATTTTATCGCTGCATGCCTGGAGCTTCAGGCGGATAGGGATCACCCGCAATGCCTGCTCTGGCTGCTGCTTGGGAATCTCCTCCAGGGTGGCCCGAAGATGTACCCTGCCCTGGTAGAGTGCCAGAGGCTCTTTGTCGAAGCCCAGTGTGGCGGTCTCCGCCTTGGGATAGTGTACCGGTCCCAGCTTCCACCCCTTGACCTCTAGAGAGAGCTTGGTGGCGATCAGGTCCGGTTGCAATGGCTGGTGGGCGTTGATGTGCCAGTGTGGCTGTGTCGTCAGGGTGACGGTGAGATGATGTTGGTTGTTCTCATGGTGGATGCGGGCTTTGGCGGTTACCTTGCCCCGAGCCAGATAGCGGCGGGATGTGGTTTCGCCATGCAGAAGTTGGTCAACGCCGGTGAGCATATAGGAAAAGGCGGAGGGTCTGGTGCTGATTTTCTTGCCGAAGGCGGCGGCGATCTTCCGGGCCTGTTCGCGATAATGATCTTCACCGGTGCGTGCGGCCAGCATGGCCAGCATGTGAACCGCTGTGGAGTTGCCGGAGGGCGTCGCGCCATCTTCGCCATCTTTGGGTCTTGCCATGGCTTGGGCGGTAGCGGTCAGCTCATTCATGAACAGCCCGCCGGATTGGGGATCGGCAAAGCGGATCAGCATGGCATCGGCCATCTCCTGAGCGCGGGTCAGCCAGAGGGCATCGTCGCTGGCATCGTAGAGATGCAGTAGCCCCTCGGCCAGTGTGGCGTAGTCGGTGAGTCCCCCCGGAATTTGGGAGGGACGCCCTGCCAGCGTGCTCCGCAGCAGTCGTCCCGGCTCCGGGCGATTGTGTTTCCAGAGGCTCTCTGCCGCCTTGCGGGCTGCTTCCAGATAGCGCGGTTCATCAAGTAGTTCGGCGGCCTGGGCGAATGGGGTGATCATCATGCCGTTCCATGCGGTGACGATCTTATTGTCGAGTAGCGGGTGTTCGCGTCTCTCTCTAGTTTGGTAGAGGAGGGTGTGGAGTCTGTCCAGACGGGCCAGAAAGGGAGCTAGCTTCATGCCGTGTGCTTTGGCCAGCTTGGGCAGCGAATCACTACGCACCGGTATGGAGTGTCCTTCGAAGTTGCCGCCCTCGGTGATGTCATGGGTTTTGAGGATCAGTTCGGCATCATCTGCCGGAAGTACGGCACGAATCTGCTTCGGGTTCCAGAGAAAGAACAGTCCCTCTTCTCCTTCGCTATCGGCGTCGGTGGCCGCGTAGAACGCACCATCCGGGTTGGTCATGTCTCGCAGCACATACTCCAGGGTGCGAACCGCCACATGGCGATAGACGGGATCGCCGGTCAGCCGGTAGGCTTCCAGATAGAGTTGTGTTAAATGGCCCTGGTTGTAGAGCATTTTTTCAAAGTGGGGCACGGTCCAGTGGCTATCTACCGAGTAGCGATGGAAGCCGCCGCCAAACTGGTCGTGTATCCCACCGGCGGCCATGCCGTCCAGGGCGCGTCGGGCCATCTCCAGGGCAGGGCTGTCGGGCTTGCGTATCGCCTGGACCATGAGGAGATGCAGCAGCGGCTCGTTGGGAAATTTTGGCGCGGTGCTGAAGCCTCCATCGAATTCGTCATGCATTTTGGCCATTTGGGCGATGGCCTGCTCCATGGCCCTCTCGCCGATGGATGTGGTTTCGCCGTCATCCTTCATGGAGTCCTGGACGGCAAGGGCGATATGTTCAGCCTGTTCTAGCAGGTCCTTTTGGCGGGTTCGCCACAGTTCGGTTCCCTGCGTCAATATCTTTAGAAAAGCGGGTTTGGGATAGTAGGTGCCGCCGAAGATGGTTTTTCCCTCAGGGGTCAGAAAACTTGAGAGTGGCCAACCTCCACGACCGGTCAGCATGTTCACCGCCCGCATATAGACCGCATCCACATCCGGGCGATTCTCTCGATCCACCTTAATGGCGATATAGTGGCGGTTGAGATAGTCCGCCACGTCGGGATCTTCAAAGCTCTCCCGCTCCATGACATGGCACCAGTGGCAGGTGGCGTAGCCGATGGAGAGAAAGATCAACTTATTCTCCTGTCGGGCTTTCTCAAAGGCCTCACCTCCCCAGGGGTACCAATCCACCGGATTGTGGGCGTGCTGCACCAGATAGGGGGAGCTCTCCAGAATCAGTCGGTTGGTGTAGAGGGGGGATCCATCTGGATTCAGATGTTCGGTGCGAGGCTGGTAGTTCTGCCCTTTAGCTTTCAGAACTTTTTGCAAGCGGGTTTGTAATGCCTCCGGGTAGCGGGGCAGCGGTCCAACCCCCTCGGAGGCATCGACGATGCGCATCGTAAGGGTGGAGAGCATCATCATGATTAGCAGTCGCATCATTGCGGACCTCGTCCATTTGGAGGCGCTGGGACGTGCGCCGTTACATCAAGCGGGTACCCATTCGGGTGGCGTTATGACGGATCAGGTTCGACCAGTAGTTTTTCCACTAGTTTCTCAATGAGGTCGGGATCGAAACCGCCAAAGCGCTGAAAGCGAACCACGCCCTGCTTGTCGATCACCACCATCTCCGGGGTGCCGCGGGTGCGATAGAGGCGCATGGTCATGGGAATCTCCCGATCCGGCGGATGGCGGTCGATGCCTACCAGATGTTTAATCTTCTCCTCAAGCACAAACGCTCGCAGGCGGGCTGGGGATTGCGCCTCATGTCCCTCGAACACTGAGTGGATACTGAGCAGATACATTTTCTTTTGACGGATGCGCTTGGCGTAGCGTTTGTGCCAAGCCTTCATCAGTGGGATGGAGAAGCGTTTGCAGCCGGGGCACCAGAGCTGAAAAAATTCGATGATCACCACCTGTCCTTTTAGCTGCCCCAGCTCGATGCCGGGACCATTGAGCCACTCGGAGATCTGCCATTCGGGGGCTGTTTGACCTTCGATAGCTTGAGCCGTGTGTGGGAGGATAAGCAGCATCCCAACCAGCGCCAGGGAAAGGGTGCAATGGGCCGTTGTAGATGGCTTTATCTGTGCGTGTAGCGTACGTGCGGCAGCTCTCAACGGACGCATAAGGCTGTGCTCCATGGATCGAAATCGTTGAACCGGATTGTGCGCCATTGTACGAACGACCCACATCTCCAGCATAGCAAATATCAGCTGGAATCGGCGCTGGATTATTTTCCATGCTGGCGGGTGGTCGCTTTGGCTGGGGGGCGTTACAATAGTGCGGAATAAATGATTCATTTTGCATGGTCTGCGCAGAGCTTGGACCGCTCTGATCTTCTGGAGGCTCCTTTGAAACTGATTCCTGTGCTCCTCTCCGGTGGTTCCGGTACCCGTTTGTGGCCACTCTCCCGTGCCAGCCACCCGAAGCAGTTTATCCCTCTGGTGGATAACGGCACGCTGTTTCAGGCATCGATTCGGCGGCTTTCGGGGATCCCGGAGACCACTTTGCCGATTCTGGTTTGCAACCAGCAGCACCGTTTTTTGGCAGCCGAGCAGATGCGCAAGGTGGATTCCGAGGCGATGGGTATTCTGCTGGAGCCCATGGGGCGTAATACCGCCCCGGCTGTGGCGTGTGCGGCGCTTTTTGCGCTTCAGGAGGAGGAGCAGGCGTTGCTGTTAGTAATGCCTGCTGATCATCTAATGAGTCACCCTGAGGGGTTTCATGGCGCCATTGCCGCGGGTCGTCCTGAAGCGGAAGCGGG
Source organism: Magnetococcales bacterium (assembly GCA_015233785.1). Taxonomy (GTDB): domain Bacteria; phylum Pseudomonadota; class Magnetococcia; order Magnetococcales; family JADFWT01; genus JADFWT01. The sequence goes on along the minus strand of JADFWT010000034.1, from coordinate 5,121 downwards.
CCGATTGGTCACCTTCGGCATCACGCCCGACCGACCTGAGACCGGCTTTGGCTATATTCGCCACGGTGCAGCGCTGGGTTCCGGTGCAGCGCTCAAGGTGGATGCCTTTGTAGAGAAGCCGGATCTGGCCACGGCAGAGGGGTATCTGGCCGATGGCGGTTACTCTTGGAACAGCGGCGTATTTCTATTTCGGGCCGACACCTATCTGGAGGAGCTGCAACGCTTTCATCCCGAGATGGTTAGTGCCTGCCGGGAGTCGGTGGAACAGGCCGCAAGGGATCTCGACTTTGTGCGGCTTGATCCAACGGCGTTTGCTGCCTGTCCTTCGGACTCCATCGATTACGCGGTGATGGAGCGCACCGATTCCGCAGCTGTGGTGCCCATGGAGGCGGGCTGGAGCGATGTGGGCGCTTGGTCGGCGCTTTGGGATGTCACGGAGAAGGATGATCAGGGCAATGTCGTCAGCGGCGATGTAGCCCTGGCCGATGCCCATGATTGCTATTTAAGGAGTGAAAGCCGTTTGCTGGCCGCTGTTGGGCTGGAGAAGCACATTGTGGTGGAGACCGCCGACGCGGTGTTTGTGGCGCCTCTGGATCGCTCTCAGGATGTAAAAAAGGTGGTGACGCAACTTCGCAAGGCTGGACGGGGAGAGGCGTTGGCGCACCGTCGGGTCTATCGTCCCTGGGGATCCTATGAGAGTCTTCAGACCTCCGAACGGTTTCAAGTCAAGCGTATCATCGTCAATCCGGGTGCCATTCTCTCATTGCAGCTCCATCACCACCGGGCTGAGCACTGGGTGATTGTCAAAGGGACCGCATCCATCACCAAAGGGGATGAGACCTTTCTGCTCTCCGAGGACCAATCCACCTACATTCCACTTGGCGTGAAGCATCGGCTGGAGAACAACGGCAAGATTCCTCTGGAGTTGATAGAGGTGCAGACCGGCAGCTATTTGGGCGAAGATGATATCGTTCGCTTTGAGGATCGATATGGGCGTATGGAGAAGCCGGAGGAGGGGTAATTCCAGGCGCAATGGCTGCTTCTGTCCCCTCCCTCTTATGCGACTCTATTGTGTGGGTGGTTTATAGTGCGCGCCCTGGATAATGCGTGTCGAACGATCCCCACGGGGCCAGTTGAGCTGTGTGCCGACCATGGTGGCCACGCCCAACATCAGCATCCAGAGCCCGTTGCCGGCCACCACGGAGAGTGCCAACCCGGCAGCCATCATGATCATATGGGTCATCACTTCCAGCAGATCGGTCATCATCAATGCCACCATCCGTTTTTGTGCTTCTCCCGGCTGATCTTGCAGCTTTCGGCGGCGTCCACGTCCCCAGAGTGTGATCATGATGTCGGAGAGTAGAAAGCCGAGTACCGCCATACTGATGGTGCGTTCATAAGGGCGAATCTCACCAGTTAGATCCGGCACCTGTACCATGTTTGGCCCCAGAAACAGAATCCAGCCAATTACCATCAGGCCGATCAGGCTGCCCCACCCCAGTCGCCATAGCAGTTGCAGACGTGCGGGGGCTTGGCGAATATCCTCTTCCACCTCTTGGGGCGAACGATGTTGTGTCATGCTGCGGCTCCTTGCGTGTTGGTCCGTCTCCAGTCCGTACCCATTTCAAATCCACCCCAGGCCTCAAAGAAGCGTCATTGGACCCAATCGGTCAAGGTGTTACGGGGCCTGTGTATCGTGATTTAGAATCTCTATTACGGCTTCATGCGCTGAATCTCGAAAAAGTCATCAACAAGTTACCATCTCATCACAGGAAATAGCGTTTCAATACGTACCATACTTTTCGTGATTGCGTTAAACGTAGCGAGACGTGCTGAAAGTATGCTGCACACGGGGAGTATGTTGGCCCAATGGGTGTGGGGCAAGCGCTCGCTACGTTCACTGATATCCGTCCTGTGAGGGCGGATCCAATCTTCAGAGGGGGGTGTTGTTGGGGCGTTCTCCGTTCCCTCGGGCTCCGATGTCTCTTCTCTCTGGAGAGGACGCCTGGTGAATGTGACTGAGCCTTCCTTCTCCCGTCACGCCGGGCGTCCAACTCCATCTAAAGTGCGTGCTGGATACGGCTATCCCCTGGTGGTCGGCACGCATGTCAAGAAAAAGGGCCTGGATTGGTGTCTCCAGGCCCTTTTGTTAATATTTCTGATCGAGGGGGGCTAGTTCTGTCCACCGCGCCGTGGGGGCGGATAGCCATATCCCTGACCTTGTCCACCCTGCATGCCGCCGGGGGGGCCATAGCCTTGCCCGCCTTGCATGCCACCGGGAGGGCCATAACCTTGCCCACCCTGCATACCGCCGGGGGGCCCATAGCCCTGCCCGCCGCGCATCATACCGCCCTGTTGTCCACCCTGCTGCATACCGCCGGGGGATCCATAGCCCTGCCCGCCGCGCATCATACCGCCCTGATGTCCACCCTGCATACCGCCGGGGGATCCATAGCCCTGCCCACCGTGCATCCTGCCGCCCTGTTGTCCACCCTGCATACCGCCGGGGGGTCCATAATAGCCTTGGCTGCCCTGCATGCCGCCGCCTGGAGGAGGCGGAGGAGGGCGGTGACCTTGCTGTCCGCCCTGCATGCCGCCTGGAGGACCATAACCCTGTCCACCACGCATCATGCCGCCCTGTTGTCCGCCCTGCATACCGCCAGGAGGCCCATATCCTTGCCCGCCGCCAGACCGAGACCAGTTATTGGTGTCCGCCGCCATCGCTTCAGCGGCTGGCCATGACAACAGCGTGCAAAGAAGAAAAATCGCGCTCTTTTTCATGCTAGACCTCTTAATAGAAAAGGGTGGGAGAGAGCTTGCTATTTCTGTCCCATAATAGCGTATGATCCTTGAAAATTAAATGGTTTGGCGGACGTATTTCGTCACGACGCCTCTGTTGTGTCGCTGGGAGGGGGCTCGGGATCGGATGTGGGATCCTCCAGCTTGGCATTGGGTTCTGCCGGGGTGTTCAGCAGTGGCTCAGCCTCCCCGGATAGCGCGCAACAGCACCAGTGTCCAGGGGTCTCCTTTGAGCCTTTTTTGGATTTGTACATCAATTTATCGGCGAGCTTTACCATATCATCTTCCGAGAGGTAGGTATCGGTCCCGGTCTCGGCAATGCCGATGCTGAAAGTGACATCCATACCCGCCTTGGCAATAAAGCGCTTTGCCAGACGGCGGCACACCTCTTCGGCCTGTTTTTCAGAGGTTTCCGGCATGATGATGCAGAACTCGTCACCGCCGTAGCGGCAGGCAGAATCAACATCGCGCACCGTCCCCAACATCGCTTCGCCCACATGGGCCAACAGGAGATCACCGGCTCGGTGGCCTTGGGTATCATTGAGTTTCTTAAAGCTGTTGAGATCAAAGTAGACCAGGGTGACCTTCCAGTGCCGACGAGCTGCATGGGAAAGCTCGCTGCGCAGATGTTCATAAAAGGCTCGTTGGTTAAGCAGTCCGGTGAGTCCATCCTGCTGAGAAAGGTCTTGTAACTCCTGGGTCCGTTTCGCCACTGTCGCTTCCAGCTCTTCGGCGTAGATCTCCAGCTTGTTGCGGGCCTTCTCCACCTCGAAGACCAGGGAGCTGGTATAGGTCTCGAATACCAGTTGCACATCAAACATCAGCAATTTGGTGAGGCTCACTTTACGCGCTTCCACCTCGTAACGGGAGCAGGCCCCATCGTTGCATTGCGTCTCCATATAGCTCACCAAATGGGAGAGCAAGAGCTGCACGGCCGACATATAGAGTGCGGGCGGTACGCCGATTCGCTGGTGGATTTTCCCCACCCGCAGTCGGCGGTTGATGTAGATGGTGTCGTAAGTGCCGCTGAATAGATCCTGAATATAGCCGCGCATGGCGTTTTTGAGGCGCATCAGGGTATCTGCGTCCCCAATCACCAGTTCAACATCACTGTGGCGCAACTGCTCCTCGTAGAACGCCTCGACGATCGTGTCAAGGTTCTCCTCAATGTAAGGTTTGGCGGCCAGAAGATTGGTTACATCTTCGTCCGAAAAACTAAACAGATGCTTACGTTCAAGAATGGAGCGTTCAGTGATTTTAAGCTGTTCTGCTAATGAGGTGTCGGTTAACAACGTCATGGTCCAGCGCCTCTTCTCTCGAAAATGTAGCGACAGGCTAAGCCGAGCCTAGTCATATCCAGCTATTATGGCCTTCTCTCTCTCGCGATACCATGATGATTTGACAATGATATCCGGGTCGGTGCGCGTTATTGAGCCCGTGATGGAAGAACAAAGGGTGCGTTGAGATTGATTTGATAACCATAATTGCGGTGTGGTGGAGGCAGGTGGTGCCAAAGGTTGGCCCGACTTTTGCGAGAATAACGGTGGTTTCTGCATATTCGGCCTTATTGGATCCATTGGTCGTCACAGTTCTGACGGTATGGTCAAGGGCCGAATCCATGATTCACTGATGATGAACAGGCTGACCCTATGAACGCAATATCCACCGAAATGATCTTTTTATGGTGCGTGCTGGCCAGCTATGGCGTGATCGCCTTTCTTGGCTGGAGACGTGCCCGACTGCGCAAGACGATTCTGGATTTGGCTCTTCCCGGCAAGATGCTGGAGAGTGGTGCAGGTCGTTCCAGCTCAAAAGCAGGAGAGCGTAACCCCCGTTTTTGATGCCTTAATTTTCTCTCTTTATCGCCATGCTGCCTGTGGTTGGAGTTGCGTGTGACCATTGGTGCCCGAATTCGCCGCCTGCGTCTGGAGCAGGGTTTGACCCAGAAAGGGTTGGCGCTGCAAGCCGGGGTCAGTCAGCAGCTGATAAATAAGCTGGAGTCCGGCAAAGGGGAGTCCACCAAACACATCATTAAAATTGCCGCCGCTCTGCAAGTCTCTTCCGAGTGGCTGGCCGTGGGTGAAGCGTCTCTTTCTGTATTCGCACTGGAGGCTGCCTCTGTTGAAGATCGGCTGGATGCGCTGTGGGAGAGGGTGCAGCGACTGGAGGCCGCGCAGAAAGAGCGGCTGGTTCTGGTGTTGGAGCGATTGCTTGATGATCAGGAGCATGCCGGATCGCTGAGTAAAGAGCTGAAAGCGCTCAGCCTTCGTCTTGCCAAACTGGAGCAGAAACAGTCTTGATAGCCCTCTTCGCTCCTGCCTC
>JADFWT010000349.1 GCA_015233785.1 Magnetococcales bacterium | reverse complement strand
GCCATCGAAGCGGCCCGCGCCGGTGAACACGGTAAGGGGTTCGCAGTGGTGGCCGCCGAAGTACGCAAACTGGCGGAGAGAAGCCAAACCGCCGCCGGAGAGATCAGCATGCTCTCCTCTTCTAGCGTCGAGGTGGCAGAACAGGCTGGAGGCATTATCAACCAACTGGTGCCCGACATTCAAAAAACGGCTGATTTGATCCAGGAGATCTCCGCATCCAGTACGGAGCAGAATCAAGGCGCATCCCAGATTAACCAGGCCATCCAGCAGCTTGACCAGGTGATCCAAAATAACGCCAGTGCGGCAACCCAGATGACCCAAACAGCCGTAGAGCTCTCCTCGGAAGCGAGTCACCTGGATGAGGCCATCGGATTCTTCAACATTGCCAAAGGAAGTGGCGGTGGTGGTGGTAGACAGCGATCCGCGGTTGCCACAGCAAAACGTACAGCACCAGCCGCAGCCGCAAGACAACTTCCAGCGCCTGCACAAAAAGCATCTCAGGGGGCGGACTTAGATATGAGCAATGATGATGATTTTGAGACCTTCTAAATCATCCTAATCATCGGTAGCAGATCCCCGCTCACCCGTTCACAAAAAAGCCATCGGCAATCTCTCTTGCCGATGGCTTTTTTGTGTTTACCGTCAAGGTCTCCGATAAGGATTCGATAACCGATGATCATATAAACGTTGGTCGGATTATTAATAAGCCCCCCCCATAAGCAAGCACCTATGGCCCCTGTCACCATCCCTTGGAACAGAGGTACGCGGAGCGCAAACTGGCGTGAGATTTATGCCGCAGAGAAAGCGCCTAAAATCAGGACAAAATCCAGAAGAGAGGTGTGGAGCATCCAGAGTGTCGTTGTCTTGCGCGCATCAAACCCCAGCCAGTCGCCCAAACCGAGAGAGATATTAATCCTATCTTCCCCGCCACTCAAAACGCTACGATATGTTTTATATGAATTTTTAAGCTGTAATCATTGTGAGGAAAGACGATTACGATTGTAACCTAAGAGTCTGAAGGTGAGTCCCCATAAACCCTGGGAACCCGATCTCCAATTTGACAGAGGATTTCATAGGGAATGGTCTGTAGAGTCCCTGCCCAATCCTCTATATTAAAGGCGTTACCCAAGAGCAGAACAGGTTCATCAGGCGTTATATGAGGGAGGTGCGTGAGATCAACGGTAATCATATCCATACAGACCCGCCCCAAGAGTGGAGCCTTCTGCCCCGCAATCAGCACCGCACCCCCCCCATTACCGAGTCGCCGACGATAGCCATCGGCATACCCCACCGGAATAACCCCCAAACGACTGACACACGCTGTGGTCTGGCTGTGGCCATACCCCAAAGAGGTACCGGCTGGAACGGTACGCTGTTTTAGGATGTGAGAGTGCCACGTTATCACCTCTTGTAGACCATCAATGTGTGCACTGCTGTGCGGAAAAAAAGGAGAGGCTCCATAGAGCATAATGCCTGGACGGGTCCAAGCGTGATGGGCTGTAGGGATTTTAACGGTGCCCCCACTGTTGGCAAGCGAGTGTCGCCCCGCCGTTAATTGCTGGACCGTAGATGAGCCAACCAACGCTTGAAACAGCGCGATTTGCCGCCCATTTTCAGGATGTTCTGGCTGATCCGCACAGGCCAGATGTGAAACCAACCCCATGACTCTTAAGCTCGGATATCGGGCCAGCTCCTTTAAGAGATCATCCACCTCACCAGGCTCAACCCCAAGCCGCCCCATCCCCGTATTGACCTTCAGATAGATGGGAGTCGGGTGAGACTCCAAACCATGGTGCGCCAACGCTTTGGCCACACCGATATCGGAGATAAATGCGTGCGCCTTGGCCGCCACAATCCGCTCGGCCGAGGCTGCCGTAATACTGGACATCACCACCAAAGGGGCATCGATGCCCGCGATACGAAGCGCTTCGGCCTCCTCCACCATCGCCACACAAAAACCATCGGCCCCAGCACGGATAAGAGTCCGAGCCACGGCCACAGCTCCCACACCATATCCATCGGCCTTGATCACCGGCCAGGTCTCAACGGTTGCAGCCGAGGCGTTACGGGCCTGAAGATAGTTGTGTCGCAGCGCCGAGAGATCGACCTTTAGCCATGTGGGACGCCCGGAAGGCACCCCCTTAATACTCTTCTGGTGCAGCAAAGTTTTCGAAACGGGCATAGTAGGGAATAAAGGTTAGCGGTACCATTCCGGTTGAACCG
>JADFWT010000348.1 GCA_015233785.1 Magnetococcales bacterium | reverse complement strand
CACGACGGATCGAGAGAAATTCACCCTCTTCACCCCGCCCATCCTCACCATTCTTGACGGCATTGCCACCCGAAAAGGGGGCACCCAGCCGACCAATCTGGCAACTTTGAAAGGGAAAAAACTTGCGGTGATCAAAGGGTACTATCATGAGGAGATCCTACGCCGCCACTATCCCGACATCACACGGATACCCGTTGCAAACGGCATGGCAGGACTCAAGGCGGTGGCCGCTGGACGGGTCGATGCGGTCATCGATACCCATGCCGTCTTTACCCATATGATTCGCAAACATTTTCTAACCAATCTGGAGGTCATACCGCTCCAGGAAAACGCCCACTTCCCCCACTCTAAGCAACATTTCGGCATCGCCCTGCAACAACCGCTTCTACATCGTATTTTGCAAAAGGCGCTGGCTACCATCAGCGAAGAAGAGCGTCGCCAACTGCGGGCCAAATGGTTCGAATACTCCACCGCCCAACAGGCATTGCGCATCCCGCTCACCCCGGAGGAGCGCACCTTTCTGGTGGAACATCCAGTGGTGCGGGTCGGTGTGGATCCCGCTTGGCCCCCTCTGGAGTTCATCGATCATCAAGGACGACACGCAGGCATCGCCAGTGAATATCTGACCCGCCTGGAAGAGATGCTTGGGGTGCGTTTTGAAGTACAGAAGAGCCAGAGCTGGTCACAGGTTCAAGCGCTCTCCAAAAGTGGAAAGATAGATATGCTGGCCGCCATAGCGCGCCCCTCAACACCTGAAAAACAGGCCACTTGGCTCTACACGCCCCCCTATCTCTCCCTTCCGATCACCATTTTCACCCGCAAGGAGGTGGCCTATGTAAGCAACGTGGATGAACTGGAAGGAAAGCGCGTGACCGTTGTCGCCAATCGAGGGATAGACCATCTGTTGCGCCAACACCATCCCAGCCTTGAGCTGGTGGTAGCCAAAACCACCGAGAAGGCGCTACAGCTATTGAGCGATGGCGACGTATACGCCTTTATGGGCGATATGCTCACCACCAGTTACACCATCTCCAAGCTTGGTCACACCAACATCCGGGTGGCCGGCAAGACCCCCTATGTAAGCCCCCAAGCCATTGCGATACGCACCGACTGGCCCCTGATGGCACATATCGTGCGCAAAGCGCTCAATCACATCTCCGAACGAGAGCGGGAACGCATGCATCAACGCTGGTTCTCGTTAAAGGTCGAGCAGCAGCTGAACTATGGACTGTTGGCCAAGATACTGGCGGTGGCCATGGCGATCCTGCTGAGTGTGATCTACTGGAACCGGCGTCTGGCCAAAGAGGTGCAGCTCCGTAAAGAGACCGAGCGGGATCTAAGCCGTTTTAAGGCCACGCTGGACCAAACCCAGGACTGCGTCTTCATGTTCAGGCCGGGAGATTTCCAATTTATCTACGTCAACAACGGCGCGGTCAATCAGGTGGGATACACACGAAAACAGCTCCTGAAGATGACGCCCTTTGCAATCAAACCCACCTTCACCGAAGAGAGCTTCCGCGCCATGGTCGAGCCGTTGGTGACCCTGCCGGATCGCCCCTTCTTCTTTGAAACCCTTCACCAGCATCGGGATGGGCACCGCATTCCGGTGGAGATCGGCCTGCAATATATCGACCCGAAAAGCGGCTATCCCCGCTTTGTGGCCATTGTACGGGATATCACCGAGCGCAAACGCGCTGAAGCACGGCTTCAGGCCAATGAACAGTACATGCGCTCCATCCTGGAGACCACCACCGAGGGATACTGGCGCATTGATCCAATAAGCAAGAAGACCTTGGAGGTCAACCCGGCCCTCTGCGCTATGTTGGGCTACAGTGCTGAAGAGATCATCGGGCGTACCCCCATGGCGTTTGTGGACGAGGAGAACCAGGCCATCTTTAAACGGCAAACCTCACGCATCCCGACCTCGGACCATCGAAGCTACCAAATCACACTGCTCGGCAACACCGGGCGGGAGGTGCATGCGCTGTTCAACGCCTCCACCATCCGTGACAGCCAGGGCGAACCCACCAGCGCCTTCGCCTTTATCACCGACATCACCCCCCAGCAACAGACGGCGCAGGCGTTGCGAGAAGCTAAACTGGCCGCCGATGTCGCCAACCGGGCCAAGAGTGAATTTCTAGCCGCCATGTCTCATGAGATACGCACCCCCCTCAATGCCATTCTCGGCATGGGCGAGTTGCTGGAAGAGACCCCCCTGAATGAGACCCAAAAG
>JADFWT010000347.1 GCA_015233785.1 Magnetococcales bacterium | reverse complement strand
CATGGCCCGCGTTGCGGAAAAGGCCGCTGCCACCGGCAACGATAAGATTATGTTGTGTGAACGGGGTGCCTCGTTCGGTTACGCCAATCTGGTGGTGGACATGCGCGGCCTGGAGGTGATGGCATCCAGCGGATATCCGGTGATTTTTGATGCCACCCACTCGGTGCAGCAGCCCGGTGGATTGGGCGGCTCATCAGGTGGTGAGCGCCGCTTTGTTCCGTCATTGGCGCGGGCTGCGGTGGCGGTGGGCGTTGCGGGCGTATTTCTGGAGACCCATCCCGACCCGGACAAGGCCCCGTGTGATGGTCCCAACATGATTCCGTTTGACCAGTTGGAAGCGCTTCTTAAGACCCTGAAAAACCTGGATGAAGTGAGCAAATCCGCGTGAATAGAACCTCATTGTTCGAAAGACACCAGCAGCTAAAGGCGCGCATTGCACCATTTGGCGGTTGGGAGATGCCCATCGATTATGGTTCTCAGATCAAGGAGCACAAAGCAGTTCGGGAGCGTTGTGGCCTGTTTGATGTCTCTCACATGGGCGTAGTGGATCTGCACGGCCCGGAGGTGGAGCTGTTTTTACGCTACTTGCTCTCAAACGATGTGGCGCGGATTCCCGAAGATGGCCGAGCACAATACACCCTGATGCTCAACGAACAGGGCGGTGTGGTGGATGATCTCATTGTCTACCGCATGGCAACGGGTTGGTTTCGTTTGGTGGTCAACGCCGGTGGCCGCGACAGGGATATGGCCTGGATTCGTCGCTGGATGGTGCGCTTTAAGGTGACGGCGGAGATGCGGGACGATCTGGGGCTTTTAGCGCTTCAGGGGCCGGAGAGTGATGATCGGCTCATGGAGATCACCAATCCTGCGCTGGGTGAGCAAGCGGTGGCCTTAAAGCCGTTTCACGCTCTGATGGTCGGAGATGTGCTGATTGCTCGTACCGGTTACACCGGTGAGCGGGGTTTTGAGATTTCTGCCCCTAGAGAGCAGATTGAGCGCATCTGGGATGGTGCCATGGAGGCTGGTGTGCAGCCGGTTGGTCTTGGGGCGCGGGATACATTGCGTCTGGAGGCGGGCTACAATCTCTATGGTTCCGATATGGATCAGGAGACCTCACCGCTGGCCACCGGTCTGGGCTGGGTGGTGTGCTGGGATCCTGAGGATCGTCTGTTTATTGGTCGAACGGCGCTGGAGGCCGAACGGCTGTCTGGAAGTGCCTGGAAGCGTCTCGGTGTGGTGCTGGAGGGGCGCGGTGTTTTGCGCGATGGCCAGGAGCTTTTGAGTGGTGAGGGTGACCGTCTGATTGGATTGGTTACCAGTGGCAGTTTTTCTCCGATGCTGGGTAAGGGCATCGGGCTGGCCCGACTGCGGGCCGATGTAAAGGTTGGTGATCTTTGTCAGGTCAACCAGAGAGGGCGTAAACTAACCGCAAAGCTGGTCAAGCCGCCTTTTATAGCCTCCTGATTTTCCATTATTAGAGATACCGGAGAGCATCCGTGCCGTTCATTCCCCACACCCAAGAGGAGCGTGAAGCGATGCTTTTGAGCATCGGCGCGCTGGACATGGAAGCGCTGTTTGATGAGATTCCCGAACCGTTGCAGTATCGGGACCCCATGGCGATTCCAAACCCTCTACGGGAGATGGAAATCAGCCGCTTGATGCGAGAACGGGCAGATATGGATCGTGCCGGGCTCTGCTTTATCGGGGCTGGGGCTTATGAGCACCACATACCAGCTGCCGTATGGGAGTTGGCGGGTCGGGGGGAATTTTATAGCGCGTACACCCCTTATCAGGCCGAGGCAAGCCAGGGGACGCTTCAGACCATTTTTGAATTTCAGAGCATGATTTCGGCGCTGACCGGCATGGATCTGGCCAACGCCTCGCTCTATGACGGGGCTACAGCCTTGGGTGAAGCGGTGCTGATGGCGGTTCGTGCCCATCGCAATCGCAAGATCAAGCGGGTGGTGATTCCCCGCACGGTTCATCCCCACTATCGGCAGGTAGTCCGCACGCTGGTAGAGGCTCAGGGTGTGGAGATCGTAGAGCCCGATTATGATCCAGAGGGCGGGCACTTTGCCCCGGAATCACTGGATGAGGTGGAGGGTGACTTTACCGCATTGGTGATTCCCCAGCCGAATTTTTTTGGTATTCTGGAAGAGGTGGACGCCCTTACCGACAGGGCCAGGGCGCGAGGCGCACTGGTGATTGGGGTGGTGAATCCATTGGCGCTAGGGGTGCTGGCTCCGCCGGG
>JADFWT010000346.1 GCA_015233785.1 Magnetococcales bacterium | reverse complement strand
CCGACAGTCGTGATCGCAGCACGGATTTAAGTGGAGATGCCCTTGAAGCGTGTGCCCTGACCTGGGGCGGGTCGGTGATTAAGCGGGTGATTCTGCCCGATGAGCGGGGGCAGATTTGTCGCACGCTGGAAGATTACGCCGACAACGAAAAACTTGATATTATTCTGACCACCGGCGGCACAGGGGTAGGCCCACGGGATGTCACCCCCGAAGCGACGCGGGAGGTGTGTGACCGGGAGCTGCCGGGTCTGGCGGAGCAGATTCGCTTGCGGGGCCTGGAACAGGTGCGTTCCGCTCTGCTCACGCGGGGCGTGGTGGCCATGCGCGGCAACAGCGTGGTCGTCAATCTGCCAGGCTCCACACGCGGCGCTCGCTTCAGCTTGGAGGTGGTGGCGGATCTATTGCCGCACGTCACACGAATGGCACAGGGCGGCGGCCATTAACAGAACATGATCGCTTTGTATTTTTTTAGATTCCATCACCATCATCATTGGAAAGGATAGCGCATGTCCCACGGTTGTTGCGACGATGAACCCCATCAATCTCATGGCAAAAACTCTGGGATGATTCCTTATGAGGAGGCGCGGGTAAGGGTGCTGGAGCAGGTGCGACCCCTCTCCGAAACAGAGGAGACACCCGTTCGAGACGCCCTGGGCATGGTGCTTTCCAAAGATATTTCGGCACCCTTCCATGTGCCCAATCACGACAACTCCGCCATGGATGGTTACGCCACTCTCGGTGCGGACCTCTCTACCGATGCGCCGGTCACCTTGACGGTGATCGCAGACCTGCCCGCCGGAGATCGTCTGACGCAAACCATCCAGCCCGGCGAAGCGGTACGCATCATGACCGGTGCCCCCATCCCACCGGGATGCGATACGGTGGTGATGCAAGAGGTCACCCAGCGCGACGGCGACCAAGTAACCATCGCGCCCGGAGCGCGCCCCGGTGGCCACGTGCGTCCGGCCGGCGAGGATCTCAGGGCCGGCGAGACGGTTCTCACCCGTGGTACGCGTCTGCAACCTGCTGATTTAGGGCTTCTCACCTCGTTGGGCTTTGCCAAAGTACCCACCTATCGCAAAATTCGCGTCGGCGTACTCTCCACCGGCAACGAAGTGGTGGAAGCAGGCACCCCACTGAAACCGGGTCAGGTCTATGACAGCAACCGCACCACGCTCTTGGCGGCCCTCACCGCACTCGGGGTCGAGGTGGTGGATCTGGGACTGGTGGGAGATAACCTGGAGGCCACCGAAGCGGCCTTGAAGCGGGGCATGGAGAAGAGCGACGCCTTGCTCTCCACCGGGGGTGTCTCCGTGGGTGATTACGATCTGGTCAAGGTGGCCCTGGCCAAGCTTGGCAAGATTCACTTTTGGAAGGTGGCCATGAAACCGGGCAAGCCCCAAGCCTATGGCCAGCTCGGCAACTGCGCTTTTTTTGGTCTACCAGGGAATCCTGTCTCCGGCATGGTAACCTACCTGACCATGGTGCGCCCGGCGCTGTTCAAGATGATGGGCACCGAGCCCCAATCCCTCAGACAGGTCACGGCGGTCTATCGCGGGCCTGACGTCAAGAAAAAGCCGGGACGACTCCATTTTGTGCGGGCGCAACTCCACTTTGAGCCAGATGGCCTATGGGTGACCTCCACAGGGCCTCAAGGTTCAGGCATTCTCTCCAGCATGTCCAAAGCCAATGCGCTGATGGTTCTCCCGGAACAGATCCGCACCATTCAAGAGGGAGACAAGGTGGAAACCTTGTTGATCGACTATGCCTGACTCCAAGGAATTCACCCATTTTGATGCCAAAGGCGCTTCTCGAATGGTGGATGTATCCGCTAAACCCGATACCGAACGATTTGCAGTGGCCGAAGGGCTGGTGACCATGGAGCCGGAGACCCTGAGCCGTATTCTGGAAGGGGCGATGCATAAGGGGGATGTATTGGAAGTGGCTCGTCTGGCGGGCATCATGGCCGCCAAGCGGGTGGATATGCTGATTCCCCTCTGCCATCAACTCAACCTTACCGGGGTCAAAATGGAGCTGAAGCCTGTGGAAGGCCAGCCCCAAATACGCATCACGGCACGCGCCAAGACAGTAGGCCCCACCGGCGTGGAGATGGAAGCTCTAACGGCTGTTTCCGTTGCGGCGCTCACCATCTACGACATGTGCAAAGCCCTGGACAAGACCATGGAGATTGGCGGCGTGCGACTCCTGGAGAAATCCGGCGGTCGTAGCGGACATTTTGTCCGAGATACCCCATGAG
>JADFWT010000345.1 GCA_015233785.1 Magnetococcales bacterium | reverse complement strand
CATCCGTGGTGCCCTGAGTGATGGCGTCCATGGATGAGCGGGGGCCATCGGAGGGGGGATTCCATGTGGCGCTGAGTGTGGGTTTTGCGGGGGGGCTCATGACGAGAGCGATGCTGAGGGCGGCGGGTGCGCTGATGACGGAGGCGGCGATGAGATGGCCGAGGGCATCGGGGATGAGGGAGCCGAGGATGGAGGCATAGAGGGCGAGGACGGTTCCGGCGACGGTGGCCATTCCGGTGGTCATGAGGGCAAAGAGTTCACTACGATGCAGTTGGTTCAGATAGGGGCGAATCAGCAAAGGGGCTTCGATCATGCCAGCAAATATGTTGGCTGAAACACCCAACCCGAGGGCACCGCCAATCCCCATGCTTTTTTGCAACAGTCGAGCGATCCCCTGGACCAGCAGGGGCAGAATACGCCAATAGAAGAGCAGGGAAGAGAGAGCACTCATGACCAAAATCAAGGGGAGAGCTTGAAAGGCAAAAATAAAACTGCCGCCGGGGAAGCTCTCCGAAAAGGGCAGCGGAGCACCGCCCAGATAGCCGAATACGAATGAGGTACCAGCCTTGGTCGCTTCCTGAAGAGCCAACACCAGATAATTCAGCTTGAGAAAGAGGTCGTTAACAACGGGGAAATGAAACAGGATCCCGGCAACAGAGAGCTGAATGGTAAGACCGACCGCAATCAGGCGCAGTGAAACATGAGAGCGTTTTTCACTCAACAGCCACGGTATAGCCGTCAAGAGAGTCAGTCCGAGCAGGCTTTGAGCCACTTTCATCATCTCAACAGAGGTCATGGGAACCATCTCCGGCACGAAAGAGGGGAATAATTTTCCAGGGGCGGGGCAAAAGCTGCCTCAGCTCGCAATGATCCATCGAATTTGATTTGATCTCAGGTAGGGTATAACAGGAGGGGGGGAATCAAAACCGCCATCAGGCTTGCCAGTGAAAACCACCCTGACCGAGTGTGCAGGTATCGGAATCGACTGGTCGTCCCAGGTTCTCAGAGCGAGTGTTTTGGAGAAGGTGAGGTTTGGGTTCAAAGAGCATGCACGCTTCGCCAGAGCAGCGTAACACTTCCTGACACGGCATCAACTGAGTTTTGAACGAGAGGGCATGACACCCTCGGGGATATTGGACATCCCAGGTCACATAATAGTGCTTGCAACGTGTACAGTAGACACGCTCTTTATGCTTTTGTGCCGTGCGATTCATGGGATAGACGCTCGATGGCTCCTCTTTTTTTGCCAACTCTGTCGAGACAATATTAACAGACTCACCAGCCTTGGCAAGAAAAGATGCAATAATCCTACCACCAATAGAGAGGATAGCGTCTTGTTTTTGGAATATTATTGATCAAAAGGGCAACCAGCAGCATCAGCAGAGCGCCAGCCGCCGCCGGAATAAGGGCGTAGAGATAGCCCAAATCATGAATCCGGTCTGAACCGATGACAGCGATCAAGGCCGTAGCGCCGCCGGGGGGGTGAAGGGTTTTGGTCAACTGCATGACAACGATGGCCAGTGAGACCGAGAGAGCCGCTGCCAGCCAGGGGATATCCCCCAAACTCTGAAACAGGGCCACACCCACCAGGGCCGAGAGAAAATGGCCACCGATCAGGTTGCGCGGTTGAGCCAAAGGGCTGGCTATCGCGCCATAGATCAAAACAGCGGAGGCACCAAACGAACCGATAACCAGGATCAGATCCTGCGGGGTCAAAAAGTGAACGTGCAACAGGGCAATCAGCGCAATCCCAAGAAAAGAGCCACACCAGGACCAAAAAATTTCGTCAAGGGGTGGGCGGTCAGGACTGCGATCGCGGCTGACCATCTTGTTCAGATAGTTGGAGAGTGACATGGAACTCTTGTACTACGCTGGGACGTTATTGGAGCCCCAGAGGTTAGGCCATTATATCGACTGAGACAAGCATTTCACCATCCTCTCCACCTGGATTCGGACGACGGGTAACCCCCAACATGGCTCGATTGGCCATCTGTCGATTTTCACGCGCAGCCTGAGCGGCCTCCTGTTTCAGCTCCTCCATCGTTGTGGCACTGTTCAGCGATGGTGATTCGTTGAAACGTCCCGTTTCACGCTCCTTTTTTCTCTCGGAACGTGCCCCGTGTGCGGCCGCAATCTCAGCCGCCTGTTTGACATGAAACCCTTGCAGTTGTTCCGCATTATTGGTGCGAATAGCCGTCGAGACCTGACCCAGATTGGTCTGATCTTGCACGACATTGGTTACTCCTAACGTCGGTGTTG
>JADFWT010000344.1 GCA_015233785.1 Magnetococcales bacterium | reverse complement strand
CTGCCTTCCTGAATGGAACTTTACAGGCAGGATATTTTATGATCGCGGCCCGTTCCATAGGTTTGGACTGTGGCCCCATGTCTGGCTTTGACAACGACTTGATTGATCGAGAATTTTTCCCTGAAGGATGCATCAAATCAAATTTCCTCTGTAATCTTGGCTATGGGGATGCCGGCAAGCTTTTCCCTCGAAGTCCAAGGCTTTCATTTGACGAAGCCTGTACGCTCGTTTAAATCAGATGCATTGCCATCTGGGCAAAGATCTCGTGACTACACTATCTAATCAGAATTCATACACACAAGGATGTGAACCATGACGACAGAACAAGTTCGGGCTCATCCCAGGCTGAAATTTCCCTTTCTCTCTCTGTTCTTCGCCCTGGTTCTGATCATCAGTATCTATTTTGTCATCACCGCATCGGTGTGGCAGGCATTGAACAGCTCCGTCACCCGCGCTACTCAGGCCGGAAATGCAGCGATCACCCGGATCTTTATCAATGAGGTCTACCCGGCGCTCCGGGAGGATCTGAATCTGACCGCAGACAGCCGAGCGGTCAAATCGGCCCTCACCGAACAGGAGTTGGGGCGGGTGGATGCGCGGGTGCGGGCTTTCATGTTCGGTACCGACATTCTCAAAGCGAAGATCTTCACCATCGATGGCAATACCATTTACTCCAGCGACCTTTCCCAGGTTGGCGACGACAAAAAGAGCTATCCCGGTTTCGAAGCGGCCATGCGTGGCAAACCCACCAGCAAGGTGACCCATCGCGACAGTTTTTCGGGGTTGGCGGGAGAGGTGTATGGGCGCGATCTGGTGGCCAGTTACATCCCGATCCGGGACCGCAGTGACGAAATCATCGGCGTGGCTGAACTCTACACCGACCGCTCAACCACCCTCGAAGACACCCAGCGGTTGATGATCGCGGTCAAGGCCGAGTTGATCCCAATGCTAACCGGTATTCTTCTGGCCATTGCACTTATCATCTGGCGCTTTTCGAACCATATCGCCCAAATCAGAATTCAGCAATTGGATGATGCGTCATGAGCGCATCCCCTCCCAGCCAAGAGTATCCCAAACAGGATACAGCGCCCTATCGTGGTATCAGTTCCCTGGGAGCAGGACTGATTTTTCTCTCTGCACTGCTGTTCGGTACAACGCTGCTCATGCTTTCCTACTGGCACACCCGCACCATCGAAGAGAAGACACTGATTGAGGCTGCCCGCAACTACTCTAACATCGTCAGTACGATGCGCAGCTTCTACTCCAAGGAGATCCTGCCCAGGGTCGTGGGGAGCGACATTACAGTTACCCACGACTATCACAACCAGCCCCATACCATCCCCATCCCGGCCACCATGACCATCGATCTAGCCAAGCAGATCAACCGAAAGTTGCAGGATATTCAGATCCGCATCGTCAGCAGCCATCCCTTTCCGTGGAGGGGATCGCGCTCCGTCAGCGATTTTGAACAGCGTGCCTTCGGGGCGTTTGAGAGCAGCTCTATCCAGCACTTTTCCGAGACCCACTCCGATGAGGGGAGCGAGACGCTCTTCTATGCCGCACCCATGCGCATGGATCAAGAGTGCGTTAGCTGCCACAATAGCCATCCTGACAGTCCAAAACGAGATTGGCAGGTGGGCGATATCCGTGGGCTTCAGGTGGTGATTCTACCTGCCAGCCGCATTAGTTCGGAGAACTATCTGGGCCTTTCCTATCTTATTGCTTTCATCATCGTCGCCTTCATTGCCATCTTCTCAGTGATGCTCTGGCTGGTGACCCACAACAAGATCGCCTTTGCCCAGTTGGGCGCCAACACCCGGAAGCTTAAATCCACCCTACGTGAGCTGAACTTCTTCAAAGAGGCACTGGATCAACATGCTATCGTCAGCATCGCCGATGTTGACGGAAACATCACCTATGCCAACAATAAATTCATTGATATCAGTGGATTCCAACGCGACCAACTACTTGGTCACAATCACCGTCTGGTCAATTCCGACCACCACCCACGCTCCTTCTTCGAGCAGATGTGGCAGAGTATCTCAACGGGCCGAACCTGGCACGGCGACATACAGAACCGGACCCTGGATGGATCTACTTACTGGGTCAACTCCACCATCGTGCCCTTTCTCGATGAGGAGGGACGCCCCTTTCAGTATATCTCCATCCGTACCGACATCAGCGAACACAAACGGCTGGAGGCGGAGACCAAACGCAACCGCCGTTTTCTGGAGGCGCTGACCAACGCCATTAGCCAAGGGGTGTTGG
>JADFWT010000343.1 GCA_015233785.1 Magnetococcales bacterium | reverse complement strand
CTTAAGCAGTTTTTATTCTTTTATGGAGCTTTTTTTAATATTTTTATAAAGAACAATATTTTAAAAATATCGATGGGACGTTTCTTGGTTTTGTTCGTAGCCCCCATACAACACCTCAAAATAAAGCAGACCCACCAAAACAACAAAATATACGCTCTTTTCAACCCCAACCCCAACATCAAGCGGCGCTTTTTTTCCGCACCGTTGAAACAAAGCCGGTCCCAGTGGTATCAAATCAGGAGAGAGAGCGCCCGCCCGGCCCCAAAAACAGCACGCCGAGCCAACAAGCGCAAACCCCCACCATTCTGGACAAAACAGGGAGAGCGCCCAGCATGACCACCTCCGATGAGGCCAACTCGAAACCACGCCGCCTGGGCCGACAACGCAAACGACGCGTCTACCCCCCCTGCGTCGCCTGCAAAACCAAGGCATCCTTCGCCTGGACCTGCCGTAAATGCGATTTTGTCATGTGCCAAGAGTGCATGCAGGATAATCTCTGGGGGATGACCTGTAACAACATCACCTGGACTTGCCCCGACTGCGGTTGGGAAAACAATTTTGGCCAGCGCTAAACCGGAATCATCCACCCCGAACCACACCAACGGAGAGCAACACCACTATGGAAAACCTCAACCTCAACGCTTTTCTGGACGGCCTGGCCCTGGACCCATGGGTCTTTATCGTAGCCGGTGCCATCCTGACCCTGCTGGGCCTGATCAAGATCGTCGGCAAGGGAATCTCCCTGCTGATCTGGGCGCTGCTGGTCATCGGCGGCGTCTCAGCCCTCAACTATGGACTGGAGCGCCAGGATCCCAAATTCTCATCCTCCCTGAGCGCCAAAATGCTACAGGCCATCCAGCCCGGTAAAGAGCTCTCCCAAGATGCCCTTCGCGCCCTCTGCACCGGCATGGAGACTGGAGGCTCTCCAAGCAGCGACTCGACCCCCAACAACCCCTACCAATAAGGAAACGCGCACCATGAACAGCTCTCAGGAGACCCTGCGCCTGGATAAGTGGCTCTGGTGCGCCCGTTTTTATAAAACCCGTCGCCTCAGCACCGAGGCCATCAACGGCGGACACGTACGACTCAACGGCCACCCCGCCAAACCGGCCAAAAATGTCAAAGTGAATGATAAAATCGTGCTGCGAAAGGAGATCTACAGTTGGACCATTCGGGTGCTGATCATCCCCACCCGACGGGGGCCGGCCACAGAGGCGGCAACGCTCTATCTTGAAGACGAAGAGAGCCGCGCTGCCCGGCAGGAGATGGCGGAACTGCGCCGCATGCAGCCCACCATCCAGATGGATCGCGGCAGCGGTCGCCCTACCAAACGGGACCGCCGAGCCATGAACCGCATCCGAGGACGATAATCCCCATCAAGTAAACAGGCGCTCAATCTCCCGGAGCAGCACATCCCGCTTGATGGGCTTGATCAGATGGCAATCGCAGCCGCACTCGATGCTGCGACGGCGATCCTCCCGCTGAACACTGGCCGTAAGAGCAATAATACGCACCTGAGAACGCCCACCCTGGCCCCGCTCCCACTGACGGATGGCGCACGCTGCGCTGAAACCGTCCATCTCCGGCATCTGCGAATCCATCAACACCAGATCAAACCGGTCGCTCTTCACCATCTCCACCGCCTCTCGACCATTCTCCACCCGCTCCACCAAGTGCGCGGTGGGACGCAGATAGGCCTCCATCAGAGCGGCGTTATCGTCGGAATCCTCGGCCAGCAGAATCTTCAATTGCGGAATTTCTACAGGCTCCACACTCGCCCGAGCGCACGCCTTCCCCTCCAGAGGTGACGCATCTCCGCCCCCCATCAGACAAGTCACCGCCTCCATCAACTCCACCCGCTTGGCCGGCTTGTTGATCAATCCAACCCCCATCCGACCGGCCTGGTCCATATCGCTGCGGTCTAAACCACGAATCAACACCAGAATCGGCAACGCCTCACACCCCTCCCGATCACGCAGATGGCCCGCATAGTCCAGACCATCCATACCCGGAAACGGCTCCGGAGCATCCACAATTACCAGATCATAGGGCTTACCGCGCTCAGCGGCCTGCTCCAACTCAGAGACAAAACCATCGTGATCGCTGCGAGAAGTCAGATAGCCCCCCGCCGACTCCATCATCTCCTGTAGACTCTGCTCCGACGCCGGACTCACCGTCAAAAGCAGACAGTTGGCCTGGGAGAGCTCTGAATAGTCGTTGGCTTCATAACGCTCCCGACTCCCCTCCCGAACATCCATGGGGATCTCAAAGGAGAAGGTACT
>JADFWT010000342.1 GCA_015233785.1 Magnetococcales bacterium | reverse complement strand
CCCGAGCGCAAGTGGGATCCAGGACCGGGGTTTGATTGGGATCATTTTCGTCAAGTTTTGGCGCACGCACACCCGGCGCTGGATTGGCCGGTGGTGTGGGATTGATGGCGTGCTCTCTTCCTTTGATATCTCTTCCTTTCGTGTCACACTCCACACTTTCCTAGCGCGGCAAGACGCGGTGGTTGGTTCTATCTCCTGACGGTCAAGAAGAGTTCATCATGAAGCATCTCTATATTATCGGAATCTGTGGAACCGCCATGGCGGGTATTGCCGCATTGGCGCAAGATGCAGGCTGGCGTGTGACGGGTTCAGACAGTGGCGTCTATCCGCCCATGAGTACCTTTCTGGGCGAACGCGGAATTCCCATCCACGACGGATTTCGGGCGGCGAATCTGGATGCAGAGGCTAAGCCCGACATGATATTGGTGGGTAACACCATCTCCCGTGGTAACCCGGAATTGGAAGCCGTCTTGGATCGCGCATGGCCCTATCGTTCGGGGGCCGAGTGGATTCATCGTCATATGCTGGAGGGACGACATCCCGTGGTGGTGACAGGTACCCACGGTAAGACCACCACCAGCAGTATGATCTCGTGGCTCTGGGAACATGCGGGCTGGAAGCCAGGATTTCTCATCGGTGGTATCCCGGCCAATTTTAATCAGGGCGTGCGGTTTCCAGAGAGTCCCTGGGTGGTGTTGGAAGGGGATGAATACGATACCGCCTTTTGTGACAAGCGTTCCAAGTTTCTTCACTATCATCCTCGGACGTTGATTCTGCACAATCTCGAGTTTGATCATGCCGATATTTATGCGGATTTAGAGGCCATTCGGATCCAGTTCCGGCACCTGTTGCGTCTGGTTCCACAGAGTGGCGTTATTCTGGCGCATGGTGATGATCCCGAGATTGAGACCCTAGCCCAAGGCGCCTTTGGTCCGGTTCGCCGCTATGGGCTGGAAGGCGATTATGAGTTCAAAGCCCGATTGGATCGCCCCGATGGCCGTGCCTGGACGGTGATGCGGGATGGTGAAAGACTCTTCTCCGTATCATGGCCCTATTTAGGGCGCCATAATGTATTGAATGGCTTGGCTGCCGCAGCCGCGGCCTTGAGCCACAATATGGATCCTGAAACCGTGCGGGCGGGTCTGGAGAGCTTCAAGGGTGTTCGGCGCCGGTTGCAGTTGCGTTTTGAGGCGAAGGGCATATCCGTTTACGACGATTTTGCCCACCATCCCACGGCCATTGCGACAACATTGGAAGGCGTGCAGGCCGCCGTCGGTGAGAGTGGACGCGTCTGGGCTGTTGTGGAGCCCCGTTCCAACACCATGCGGCGGCGGATCCATCAAGATCGTATTCCAACCGCGCTACAAGCCGCAGATCGTGTGCTGTTGGCACGTCCCGCTGCCAACGGACTGGCGGATAAGGAGTTATTGGATGTAGAGCAGGTCGTCCATGATCTCAATGCCAACCAGCCCGGTATGGCACAGGTCGTGGAAGATGCGAAAGGTGCCATCGATCAACTCGTGACTCACGTTCAGTCTGGGGATCATGTTATCATTATGAGCAATGGGGGATTTGGTGGCATTCATGAGCGTCTCCAGTCTGCCCTTGCTTGATCGTTCAGATCAGGAAGGCCTTGTTGCTCAGGATGTTGGGGCGATTTTGCAATTGTAAGATACTATTCTCCCGCAAGGGGGTAAGGGGATGAACCATGTCGGACACGAGCTTGGTGGGCAAATTTCTTATCGCCATGCCACAGATGGATGATCCCAATTTCGAGCGTCGCGTCCTCTATATGTGCGCGCATACAGAAGAAGGCGCCCTGGCACTGGTGGTCAATCAACCCCACAGCGTCACCATGGACGAGATCATCGAACAGCTAGAACTGGATTGGCATCGCGCCGACAAACCCAAAGTGCACCTAGGGGGCCCCATGTCCCCTGAGCGTGGATTCATTCTCTACGAAAAGCACCTGGAAAGCGAAAAAATCGCAGGTAGCATGACTATGGCACCCAACCTGCACATGGGCACCAATCCCGAGATCCTACGCCAACTGGCCGGCGAGGATACATCCGGTAAATTTCTTTTCGTACTGGGCTATGCTGGCTGGGCACCGCAGCAGCTGGAAGAGGAGATCCGTGCCAATGTCTGGTTGGTAGGCGAAGCCAATAATCGGATTCTATTCGATGAGCCCGACGAAAAACGCTGGGAAGTGGCGATTCGTTCCATGGGTATCGACCCTGGCCAATTAGTGGAATCCGTATCCGGCCCCGCTAACTGAACCTATTGCC
>JADFWT010000341.1 GCA_015233785.1 Magnetococcales bacterium | reverse complement strand
CAGTCTCCAGGGCATGCTCATCGCTGATCCGTACCACCTCATCCACCAGATCCATATCCAGCACATCCGGCACAAAGCCCGCCCCAATCCCCTGGATACGATGCGGTCCCGGCATGCCGCCGGAGAGCACCGGCGAATCTTCCGGCTCTACCGCCAAAATTCGACAGGAGGGGCGACGCACCTTGAGAAAACGGGCCACGCCGGTAAGCGTGCCACCCGTGCCGATGCCGGAGACAAAGACATCCACCTCGCCATCGGTATCGTCCCAAATCTCCTGGGCGGTAGTCAGAGCGTGGGCATCCGGGTTGGAGGGGTTCTCAAACTGGTTGGGCATAAAACCACGCTCGGTGGTCTCCAAAATCTCCCGCGCCTTATCAATGGAGCCCTTCATACCGTCCATGGCGGGGGTCAGCACCACCTCGGCTCCCAACAGCCGAAACAGTTTACGACGCTCTATGGACATGGACTCCGGCATGGTCAACACCAGACGATAGCCCCGCGCAGCACAAACAAAGGCCAACGAAATCCCCGTATTACCTGAGGTGGGCTCAATGATCACGGTATCCTTGTCGATCAGCCCCTTCTCTTCGGCATCCACCACCATCGAAAGACCGATACGATCCTTCACCGAAGCCATAGGATTGAAATACTCCAACTTGGCCAACAGCTCGGCGTCCACATGCGAACAGATCCGGTTCAATCGCACCAAAGGGGTGCGCCCAATGGTCTCGGTTATGTCATTGAAGACCCTGCCCATACCACAACTCCCTCATATCTTTATTTATTTTATGTAATTTGCCTGGACCCGGCAAGCGTTCCCCTCGCTTACACTACCATCCAAAATAGCGTCTACGCTTTTCGACTAACGACTCAAATCGCTTTCAACTTTCCACACCCCGGACACCCCGCCTGACGCGGCACCGAAACCAACCGACGATGACTACGACCCATATCGATGGTCAAGATCCGATTCAACAACGGAACCCCTACATCGCGTAGCAGCTTCATCGCCTCCAACGCCATCCAGCCACCCACCTCGGCCACAATCGGGCCCAACACACCATCATCGGAGCAACTCCGTTCATCGCCATCCGGCGGACCGTGAAACAGACAACGCAGACAGGCGGAAATCCCCGGCTGAATCGTCATCACCTGCCCGCGCAAACCGATGGCCGCGCCATGCACCAGAGGGCGTCCGCTGGCCAGGGCGGCATCATTGGCGGCAAAACGGGTGGAAAAATTGTCCGAACCATCCACCACCACGCCATAACCCCGCGCCAAATTCGCCATCTCTTCCGGCGACTCCAGACGCTGACGATACAGCTCCACCACGCCGGAAAAACCCTGATCAGCAAGACGACGCGCCAACGCCTCCACCTTGAGGCATCCCACATCCTCCACCGTATAAATCACCTGACGATGAAGATTGGAGAGCGATACCCGATCATCATCCACCACGCCTAGGCGCGATACGCCCGCCGCCGCCAACGCCCATGCTGCTGACGAGCCAAGTCCACCGGCGCCGATCAATAGCGCACCTTGGCCTGCACCTTGGTGGGAAACCGTCTGCGCCATATCGGTCAGATGGAGTAGGTGATCCGGTTATACACTTCGCTGGCCACCCCGGCCCGAAATGCCCGCGTGGTCAAATCCTCTACCGATACCTGATCCATCATCACCAGAATTTGGCTCTGAAACTCGCTCCAAAGCGGCCTTACCACCGCCTGACCTATGGGACCAGTGGCGACATTGTCCGGTAACGTCACATCGTTCTTGGCATCCATATCCATCACCACACGGGCAATATCCCCCACCGTGATCTTGGAGCGCTCACGGGCCAAAACATAGCCACCCCGAGGCCCACGAATGCCACGCAGAATGCCCGCCTTTACCAAGCGTTGCATCACCTGCTCCAAATAGCGCTGCGGCACACCCTGACGACTGGTGACCTCACGAATCTGGACCGGTTCTCCCCCTGAGTTGTAGGCAATATCAACCACTGCCTCAATGGCATAAAGCAATTTTTTTGAAAACTTCAACACGACAAATTTCCTTTACCTTATCAACGCTGCACGATCTATCGCCGGCCTTGCGGACTAGATGATCTTGTTCTCCACTGCGCTGAGCCGCCACACCGTATACAGTCGGCATATGCAACCCAGACACAATGCTCCCCACTTAAAATCAGAGGCATCCATTTAAAGACATTGATTGCGGTCAACGCCCCCCTACAGATGCATCTGTTACCACGCGCATGAAACAGGTCGCAACATTGAATGCGATCAACGCCCCA
>JADFWT010000340.1 GCA_015233785.1 Magnetococcales bacterium | reverse complement strand
TCGATCTGCTCAATGCGGCCCAGTCGGGATTGGATCGACTCTACACAGCGCTATCCGGGGCAGAAAAGCTGCTGGAAGAGCTGCCGGAATCCACCCCTCTCAACGCTGAACAGCAGGCAGGCATGGACCACTTTGCCCCACAGGTGGAGGCGTTTCTCAGCGCCATGGATGATGATTTCAACACGCCCAAGGCGCTGGCGGCGCTCTTCGAGATCGCCAAAGGGGTCAACCGGGCCGTGGGCGTCGGCGGCGCGTCGGTGCGCCATGAGCTTCAGGAAGGGGCTCTGGCGTTGCGTGGCCTGGGGTCTACTCTTGGCTTATTGGAGGGATCCCCAGAAGATTGGCTGCACGGCACCCCCTCTGACGGGGAGAGCCAAGGCCCCAGCGCCCAGGAGATCGAAACGCTGATAGAGGCCCGTCAACAAGCTAGAAATAATCGCGATTTTGCCGAGTCCGACCGCATCCGTGATGCGCTGACGGCTCAAGGAATCACCCTTCAGGATGGTCCCGAAGGCACCGTATGGAGGCGTAGTTCATGAGTGGTCGTCGCACTGGAAAATCTCGTAGCAATCGTCAGAGTCGCCCGGAGTCCGGTGCGAGAGGCGGCAAACGGGGCAGCCCGCGACAAGGCAGCCAACGGGGTGGTCAGCAACAAAGCAGCCAGCAACGACGAGGCAACCAGCAGCGCGGAGGCCAGCAACGTGGCAACCAGGAGAGCCAAGAGGGTCGCAAGCAACAGGTTGGCCGCAACGATTGGGAGAGCCAGCCCCAAGAGGATGAATCGGAACGCCATGCACGCTTCTATGAGGGCGGCTCCTCAAGAAGAGATCACCCCCAGCGGGGAGAACGCGCTCGGAAGGGGGATAGAATCTCCGAAGAGAGCGGTATGATCTACGGCGTTCAGGCGGTGGCTATGGCGCTGAACGATCCAGCCTGCGCGGTGGAGTCATTGGCCCTACTTAAAGGTGAACGCAATCAACGGCTTGGAGAACTGGCTGATCTGGCCCGTGAGCGGGGGATTCGTTTTCGCTTTGAGGATCGCCCCCGGCTGGACCGTATGACCGATGGGGCGGTGCATCAGGGAGCTGTTGCCCGCATAGCCCCCCGCAAACAGCCCAGCTTTGATGACATCCTGGAGCGTATCGACGGAGACGAATCTCCGCCACTGTTGCTGCTGCTCGATAGCATTGAGGATCCGCGCAATCTGGGGGCCATCATGCGCTCGGCATCGGCCTTTGGCGTGATGGCGGTGATCGCCACTCGGGATCGCTCGGCACCCCTCTCGGCTGTCGCGGTGAAAGCCTCCGCAGGAGCCGCCGAACATCTGGATCTGGTGCGGGTGGTCAATCTGGCACGGGCCATAGAACAACTCCGGGAACGGGGCGTCTGGGTGCTGGGGTTGGCAGGCGAGGGGGATCTTACTCTGGGAGAGGCACCGCTGGATGGCGCTGTGGCACTGGTGATGGGTCACGAAGGTAAAGGACTGCGTCGCCTTACCCGGGAGCGCTGCGATAATCTTATTTCCATTCCACTCTCTGGCCAGATGCCTTCTTTAAATGTCTCCGTTGCGGCTGGTATTGCCCTCTATGAGGTGAGCCGAAAGCGCGGCACACCAAACAATAGCACTTCTTAATTATTCCACTTCTCACCAAACTCTATTCAATCGGTCCCCCTGGCAAAGACCCTGATCTGCATGGGGGACCGTTGATCCCATCCGGCGGAAAGAGTATCGTTAGCGCGTTACTTTCATATGACCTCCCCGCAATGCAGCCGTTACAAAACGACCACGCGGGGACGGTTCCAGGGATCTTTTCGAGAGAGTAACCTAAAAAACACAGCCAATCATAAGAGTCCCTCCATCTCTTCAGATCCCTGTGAAGGTGTGGATGGTAAGGTGATGATATGTCTAGTAAAAAAACCCCACTCGTCATCTTGGGCGCGGGTCCGGGCGGCTTTGCTGCCGCCATTCGGGCCGCCAACAACGGTATTAAGACTGTTCTGATTGATGAACGACCAGAACCCGGCGGCGTCTGTCTCCACTCCGGCTGCATTCCCTCCAAGGCGCTGCGCCACGTCACCGATGTCGTCAGCCGCGCCAAAGAGGCTCGGGAGATGGGGGTTCGTTTTTCGGGGCTGCACGTGGACCGCGTACAGATGCGTGCCTGGAAAAATTGGGTCACAAAAAGCATGGCCCACAATCTGGCACGTCTGGTTGATCGTCGTAAAATAAAATACCTTCATGGCCGAGCGCGCTTTGTCGATCGTCATGAGGTTGAGGTAGCGCTCGCCAACGGCA
>JADFWT010000033.1 GCA_015233785.1 Magnetococcales bacterium | reverse complement strand
AAACATGAATTAAATGCTGAAAAATTCTGAATGTTAGTCGAGAATATAGAGTCTATGTTCAATCGTGGGGCGCATGATGAGGAGGGTGGATTATAGATGTGTGGTTATGGTGTGGATGTTTCGTTCCTGGGTGGCATCCGGTAGAGTGCAAACCGCTCGCCGATGCCTACCCTGGATAGCTTCAATACCCACGTTTTCGGTGTCAGAGCAAAGGAGAGCTGGTAGCGATTGGCCAAAACCTGCCAATCATTTGGCGAGCGCTCTTGCCAGAGTTTTTTACCACTTTGAGGGGCAAGGCCATACCCGCCGGCGCTGAACACCTCACCAGGAGGGTTGAAAAAGTCGATGCCGTAGAGATCGGTCAGTATGCGGGCCATGGAGGGACCGGCCTCTGGGACATAGGGGATCAAGTTTAGTGAGGTGCCCTCAATGATGGGAGCTCGTCCGGTCCAGGCGGCAATGTGGCGTGGATTGCCTGCCGTGGCGATGATGCCCGGCTTCGATCCGGCTATGCGCATCAAGGCAATGTCCGGGACATTCTCCCAGGCGGGATAGCGCGGTCCCTGCGTGTGTAGAGCCCCTCGATAGAGAAACAGCCCCGAGTTGATCAGCGCCATGGCCAGCAGCGCCAAATAGAGCCCCTTGGCAAGGTGTTGATAGCCTGGGTAGGGCGTGCAGAGGGCGTGCAGGTGGGCTAGCCAGCCGCCCTGCTCCGGGGGAGGGCGGCGCTCCAGAAGCAGTAGCACCGTTAGGGCCAAGGCTGCGGCGGCAAAGGCTATAGTGGCGACCTCTGGGGCCAGCTTGGGGCTCTTGTTGGCCAGAATCGCCATGGCATGCAATGAGAAGAGTAGTCCCATGGCCCCAAGACTCCCCAAGCGAGCCAGTAGCAGGCCGGAAAAGAGCATCAGTGCTGGAAGCATAAGCGGGTTGAAAAAGCGGCCAGGCATCAGTACCGAAACCATCAGCGGCAGTTGTTCGCCCATGCCTTTGTAGATCAGAAACAGCCCCGATGCGCAGAGTCCTGATAGGGCCAGTGCAGCCAGCAATGCCGTGGAGCGCATGGCCCGCAACTGATAGAGTCCCCATGATGCCGCAGCCAGCGCCATAACCGTTGCCAGACTATGGAGCACTCTCCGAGCTGTCACCAGAGGGTCGCCACCAATGTTGCGGTGGCCGCTCTTGAACTCCCAGGTGGTCATGTACGCTTCGAAGTAGTGCCGTATTTCGTCGGGATCCATCACCGGAAAGGTGGGTTGACTGAGGCGAAACAGCAGAAAGCTGGCGAGCATGCCCAGCATGCCCCAGACAAAACCAAACCAGATGCGCCGGGGCAGGGGGGTGCCCAGGCGGAGTTGAAACAGCATCACCGTCAGGGCAGAGATACTCCAGGCCCAGGCGCCATTGGTGATGTGGATGGCGGGCAGAAAGCCAATCAGAATGGCTGCGCCGCGTCCCCAACCTATAGAGGCCAAGCCGATGGCATAGAGTAGAACGCCCTGGCCAAAAACGCCGTTCGAAAAGCCGGAGAACACCTCCATGCTGTAGTCGGGGTTGTACCAGAAGGCGTTGTTGTGCAGCGCTACCAGTGCCAGAAGCAGGGATGGGATCAGGCGACCGCTTAGACCGTAGGCGGTGAGGGACAGGCCTTGTACATAGAGCAGGCCGGTGAGCATGGAGAGTAGTACAGAGCCTTGGGCCATATCCAGGCCCATCCAGAGGATCGGTACGGTGATCTGGTGAATAAAGGTCCAGGCGTTGCGAAAGTACCAGGCGTAGGGGAGCCATGGCGGGTAGTCGATGGTGCCGGAGACCGCCTGGGCTCCCTCCATGCCCAGATGCCATGCGCCGTAGAGGGTACCCACAATCAGGCCCACCGCGCCGGTGATTAGGAAAGCGTTGCGGTTGGTGTACGGATCCAGGTTGGGATTGGTCGTCATTGGGGGATCCTTGATGGTGGTGGGTGTTATGGCTTATTTGGGGGGTGTCCGAGGGTATCAATACTGATTGCGCCGTGCTCGAACCTCCGCCAGTACATCCGGCGGTGATACCCCCTCAAGCCCTACCAGTGCGGCCATGGTCGGCTCATCACAGCGTAGAAACGGATTCAGCCGCTTCTCCTTCTCCATAAGATTGGGCAGTGTCGGTTCATCGCGATCCATCATCCCCATGGCCCACCGCTTCAGCTCGGCAATCTCTCGGTTATCGGGTTCAAGATCTGCACAGAATGTGAGATTGGTCAGGGTGTATTCGTGGGCTGGGCAGGCGCGCATCTGGTCCGGCAGTGCTCGCAGCCGCTTCATGGTTTTCCACATTTGCGTCGGCGTGCCCTCAAAGAGCCGCCCCGCTCCGTAGCTGAACAGCGTATCCCCGCAAAAGAGTAGATCCTCCAGCAGGTAGACCACATGGCCGGTGGTGTGTCCGGGGGTATGCATCACCTCCATGGTGTGCGGCCCTATTTGGATCGTGTCTCCATCATCCACCATCCTATCCAGTACCGGCAGTCGATGCCGATCATGCACCGAGCCGATGGTGTAGGCCCCAGTGGATCGCTGTATCTCTTCTACCCCGCCGGTATGGTCGGCGTGATGGTGGGTGATGAGAATATGGGTCAGCATTAAATTCTCACGCTTGAGATGGGCCAACACCGGTCCTGCTTCGCCGGGATCTACCGCCGCGACTTGACCTTCGCCGGTTGGAAAAAGCCACACATAGTTATCATACGCGCCGCGCAAGGCGGGAATCGGAGTGACCGGTATGGCTTGATGGGCCATGGCGTTACCTCGTGATCAAGTGTGGTGGAAGGGGGGATAGATTCGTTTCTTGAGAAGCATAAGAGTGTTAATGGAGGTATGTCATCCCAGGGCGTGGATTAATCCACGCGCTAGGCCCGGATATTGCACCTTGACAAACTAATTATGTCAATTAACGGCCACAGGCCATTACCAAGAAAAGAGCTGCTCTATGCCTTTCGAAGCGATTCAGCTTCAAAGCTGGTACGCCACCCCTCAGGGTCAGATGGTGCAGCGGCTACTGTCCGATGTGATGAAGCGCTGGATGGGCAAGCGTAAGCTTGCTGCCACTCTGGGCTTTGGTTACACGCAGCCCTATCTGGATCGGGCAGACCCCTGGGGTGGAAAGCTGCTGGGGGCCTCTCCGGCGGAGATGGGGGTTGTGACATGGCCGCGTTATCTCTCCAATCGGGTGGCGTTGGTGCGTCCTGATGCGTTGCCGTTTCCCGATGAGAGCTTTGATCTGGTGATCATGGCTCACCTATTGGAGGGGGCGCAATCACCGGGCGGGGCGCTTCGAGAGGCTTGGCGGATATTGGAGCCGGGTGGGCGGCTGTTTGCGGTGGTGCCTAATCGCGGCGGTATCTGGGCGCGGCGGGATGCCACGCCCTTTGGATGGGGACGACCTTTTTCGCCTCGGCAGCTCCATACCCAGCTTCAGCAGTCGTTTTTTATTCCAAGGCAGTCCTCCTATGCCCTCTATACGCCTCCTATTTCCGGGCGCTTTTGGCTGCGTATCGCCGACGCCATGGAGAAGGCTGGAGAGCGTTGGTTGCCCTTCATGGGCGGGGTGATTCTCTGTGAGGCGGAAAAAGTTGTTGTAGCCAGCACACCTATTGATGGCGTCACCATGCTCAGCGGTGGGCGACGCTTGACCATGCCTTTGGCTGAACGGCATCGAGGCGTTCATGGTCGGTGGAAACATTTAGAGGAGCGTTCATGAGAGATACAGGTAATAGACGAGAGGAGTGTTCATGACGGATACACAGTGGATCGGTAGATTTTTGGACGATTTGATGATCGAAAATGGCCTATCCAACAACACATTGGCCGCCTACCGTACCGATCTTACCATGCTCTCCAAGTTTCTGGATGAGAAGGGGCGTAACCTGCTTGATGCCGGGCGGGAGCAGCTCCAGGAGTTCCTGGTTTGGATGAATGAGAAGAAGGATCTCTCTGCCTCTACGGTGGCACGCCGGCTGTCGGGAATCCGGCGTTTCTATCGCTATTTGATGATTCAGGATGTGCGGGAGGATGATCCCGGTGCCCGACTATCGCGCCCCAAGATGCGCCGCAAACTCCCTTCAGTGCTCACCGAGATGGATGTGGATGCGCTGCTGGATGCCCCGGATCGCACCACCGACAAGGGACTTCGGGACGCGGCCATGCTGGAGTTGCTCTACGCTACCGGGCTGCGGGTTACCGAGTTGGTATCCCTGACCACCGACGGCCTTGATGCCGAAATGGGCTTTGTGCGGGTGATCGGAAAAGGGGACAAGGAGCGCATGGTGCCGGTGGGAGAGAGTGCCCTTGATCTGATTCTCAAGTATCGACGTAACGCCCGAGGCGGACTGCTGCATGGGCGAATCGCCACAGCGCTGTTTGTCTCCAATCGCGGCAAGGCGATGACCCGGCAAAATTTTTGGCATATCGTCAAAAATTATGCTGGAGAGGCCGATATCAAGAAGAAGATCTCACCTCACGTGCTGCGCCACGCGTTTGCATCGCACCTCCTCAATCATGGTGCCGACCTGCGGGCTGTGCAGATGATGCTTGGCCACGCCGACATCTCTACCACGGAGGTATACACCCACGTCGCCAACGAACGAATCCGCCGGATTCACGAACAGCACCATCCAAGGGCTTAGGAAGAGATTGTGGCGAGGCAGGAGAGATCGAATCGTTCGGCAGTTGCTCGGCTGGTGGGGGGCGTCAAAGGGGTCATCATGTTGGCGCTTGTATCCCCCTTTTTGCTGGCGCTGACGCCGCTGTGGTTTATCCATCGCTGGAGTGAACAGCGTGCCGGGCGTGAGGCCCCTCTCTCACCGTTGGCTCTTTACCGTATTAAGCGTCGTCAGGCCGGGCGGCCCCTCTGGTATATGGAGGAGGGCGGGGATCCGGCAGATGTTGAGTCTCGCGGGGCGTCTGGGTATTCACAGGCCGATTCCGGGGAGGTGAATCCCCCTGCTTCAGAAGCGTCAATCGTGGCGCGTAGCCACTCTGGCGATGAGGTTGAAAGGGGTGTTGAGCCCCCCGTAGATAGGATGACATCAGCCCCCACCGGCGTAGCACTGGTGACCGGTGGAGCCCGCCGATTGGGGGGGCATATGGTGCAGGAGTTGGCCCGCATGGGATGGCCGGTGGCCATTGCCTGTCACCATTCACGAAACGAGGCCGATGCGTTGGCTCAATCCATCACCGATGGTGGCGGGCAGGCGGTGGTACTGGAGGCCGATCTGACCAATCCGGCCCATTGTGAAGGGTTGCTCAACGAGGCTGAACGCGCTTTAGGGCCGGTGACGTTGTTGATCAACAATGCCGCCTGGTTTCAGCCCACCCCGTTGGAGAACGCCTCTTGGGAGGTGATGGGGCAGATGCTTACCGTCAATCTTCATGCGCCCCTCTGGTTGGGTATGCGGGCGGCGGAGCGTATGAAGCGCCATGGCGAAGGATTGATTATTAACATGGCCGATATTTGGGGTCTCCGACCTCTGGCCGGGCATGCACTCTATTCCGCCTCCAAGGCGGGGTTGGTGATGGCTACCCAGGCCATGGCCAGAGATCTGGCCCCGAAGGTGCGGGTCAATGCCATTGCGCCGGGTGGGGTGCTGGCCCCGGAAGATGCGCTGGATAGGGAGGCGTTTAGGCGTTTACTCTCCCGGACGCCGTTGTCGGGAAAAGCTGGGCCGGAGGCGGTTATCCCGGCACTGCACTATCTATTGAGTTCACCCTTTGTCACCGGGGAGGTGTTGAGTGTTGATGGTGGAAGGCAGTGGGTTTGAGAATGAATATTGGGTGCATATGGCACCTTTCGGGTGAGGCGGTGGATTTCACGGTGAAGGGTGCAGGGGAGGGCGTTTATCATCGTACTAAGGGGCTGAGTCATGACAGATGGAGCAGGAAAGGCTGAACGGATGGTTGGGCCGCAGGTTGTTCAGTGGCTGCAACGTGCTGTCGCCGATGAACTTTATATTGAAGTTCACATTAATGGCCGCACCAAGACCTATTTTACGCATATTGTTGATCATCCCCCGCCGGAGCAGGAGGTTCCCGAAGGCGAGGCGTCCCAGGAACCGCCGCCCCATGTCCCATTCAGCTATTTGAAAGAGAAATCACACCTAATAATGGCCCCACTCACCCCGGATGCGGAGGAGAGTGAGGTTCAGCCGGGGGCACGTTTTCGTTTTCTGTTTTTTGATGGACAGAAGGGGGTGGAGGGGAGCATCAGGGTGCTGGAGCAGGTGGGGTTGGAGGAGGGGCTTTGTATCAAGCTTACCTTTCCTCAACATCTCAAGGTTCACAAAATGCGTCGTCACCATCGGGCCAAGGTGATTCCCGAGTTGGATGTTCGGTTACTGGAGCCTTTTGGAACACGGGTGATCGACATCTCTCAGGGGGGTGTGGCGTTCTGCTATCCCTCGGAGTCGGAGCCGCTCTCGTCAGGAGCGATGATTCAGGTAATGCTGCGTGCCCCGCCCGATCTGGCCGAAGAGGAGCGGCTCCGTCGTTTGGAGTTGGCCTCGGGATTGGCCATTGAACGGCCGCCGCCGGAAGAGATTCGTATCAAGGCCTTTGTGCGCAACTATGCCCCGTTGATGGGGGATGAGAGCACCTTCTGCGAGGGGGCTGTGTTGCGTTGTGGCCTCCAGTTTCAGATCAATGGGGCGCGCAAGGCGTTGGAGGTGGGTGAGATCGTCGGGCATGTGGAGCGTCAGTACCTTCACACCCAGTCCAAGAAGCAGAAAAGGCCCGGCGGCATGGAGGAGGAGGCGCTTCCGGGACAGGGTGGTACGCTTTGGGGACGGCTGCGAAATGCACTGCACTTCTAGTATCGTTCCCAGTTTGTCTGATTGTAGGGATTGAAACGCTACAAAGGGGGGTGAATAACTGTTTTGCTGTGATCAGGGATTGTATTTTGGCAAGGCAATAGGATATTTTAGGAGTTATAGTGAACCCATTTCAACTCGTGGTGCTATCACGATGAATATCCACGCTTCTTCGCACTCTGTCTCTCATACCGCAGATCAGGTGGCCACCATGCCGACCGAACAGGACTCGCCGCTTCTGGAGCAGTTGCTGTCCCGAGGCCGGCCTCTGGAGCTGCGAATCGCCGGAACCAAGGCTATCCATGACGCAGCCCTGCTGGATTTCAGTATTTTGGATGAGGCTGGAGAGCCTGGATATCTACTGATCAGTGCATTATTGCCGGAGAGCGGCAATCGCGGCATGGCGCCGAAGGTGGCGGTTCATCTGCTGTTGAAGGATGGCGATCACTGCATTGAGGCCCGCACCACGGTACGTGAAGAGGCGCTGGTCGAGGCCCGCCATGCGTGGCGGCTGGAGCTTCCGCTTCGGTTCAGAAAGCTACCGCGCCGTAAGTTGCATCGTCTGAAAGCTGCATCCAGTTTCCGGCTATTCATGACGGCGCCATTTGATGCCGAATTGATCGACTTGTCTCGGGGGGGGATGGCGTTTCGTTTTGATGATGGTGGCGGCCATCTCAGTAAGGGCGAGGCGGTGGATTTGACGCTGCGGGTGCCGGATGTCTCCAATGAGAAGGCCCGTCACGGCCGCCCTCCCGCCGAAGATTGCAGCGAGAATGCCTGGCGTACCTTTGATGTGCGTGGCGAGGTGAGCTATCTGTTGCCCAAGGGCAATCAGGGGCATAAACAGGCGGGGCGTTGTGGTGTGACTTTTCTGCCCGACGATGCCGATCAGGCTATGGCCATCAGCGAGATGGTGGGCGAGGTGGAGCGGGCCATGTTCACCATGCAGAGCGAGGAAAATCGTTTGAACAGCATGGGAGATCGGCTGGAGGAGGTTGGCTCCGTCTGGCGTCGCTTGGATCCATAAAAGTTGAAGAATAACGGGATTGTTCTGGTGGGAGTATTCGAATAACAAGGTCGAACCGTTCGGTTTTTCGATGATTGTACTTCGATTCCATTTAAGTTTCTGGCAAAATAGTACGAGAAGTAGGTACGGGCTTCGTTTCATGGCATCAGTGTTTACGCATGCCGAATCGAATAACGCAGCCTTGAGCGACGCGTAATGATTGGTCGTTGGGCTGTTTGAGTGTAAAGCTCAGCTGGAGGCTGTAGGAAATAGAGGTGATGTCATGCTGTCGCATTTGAAGAACATCAAGATCAGCGTTCGCCTGGGGTTGGGTTATGGGCTGATCATCCTGCTGATGATTCTGCTGGATTTAATGAAGGTGCCCACAATCTTCAGCGTCATACTGGTGATCGGTATTGGCAGCTTGCTGGCTTTTACCATGACGATCAGTGTTACCAACGCGATCCGCGAGGCGATCCGTTTGGCCAGGCAGATGGCCGAAGGCGATCTTCGGGAGTCGCTGGAGGACTACAAGCGCGGCGATGAGATCGGTGAGTTGATAGATGCCCTCCAGCATATGTCCGAGCAATGGCGCAGCATGTTTACGGAAGTCACCCTGAATGCCGCCAGTCTCAAGGATTCATCCACCAGTTTGGCCACCATTTCCGATACCATGTCGGATAGTGCCGAGACCATGAACCGCTCTTCCAGCGGCGTGGTGGGTGCGACCGGCGATATGAGCACCAATCTGGAGACCATATACGCCTGGGGTGAGGAGGCGGATGTCAACATGAAATCCATCGCCAAGGCGTTGGAAGAGGCCAGTGTCAACATGGCCGGGATTCAGGGTGCCTCCGAAGAGGCTACCGGCAAGTTGCAGAACGTCGCGGCCGCATCGGATGAGGCCAGTACCAGTATGGGCCATGTACGCGGTGCGGCCGAACGTACCAGCATCAACGTCGGTTCGGTGGCCTCTACTGTGGAGGAGATGACGGAATCTCTTAACGACGTGCGCAAACAGTGCGAAGCGGCCAGTTCTGAATCCAATCAGGCGGCTCAACAGGCCCAAAGCAATTTTGCCGTTATGGAGCGACTGGCTGCCTCGGCTCAGGAGATCGGCAAGGTGGTGGATGTCATTAACTCCATTGCCGAGCAGACCAACATGCTGGCACTGAACGCCTCCATTGAGGCGGCTGGGGCTGGTGAGGCGGGCAAGGGTTTTGCGGTGGTGGCCAATGAAGTGAAGGATCTGGCCCGTCAGACCGGCGAAGCCACCCATATGATCTCCCAGCAGATTGATGATATTCAGGACAACGCCGACGAAGTGGCCGAAGTGGCCAAGCAGGTGATGGGGATCATTGAGCGCATCAAACACTCCAATGACGAGATTCTGCAAGCGGTGGATGACCAGAGTTACAGCATTGAGGAGGTTTCTCGCTCCATGAGTGAGGTGGCCCAGGAGACCAGCGAGGTGACCAATCGTGTGGGTGAATCCTCCGACCGTATCAGCGAAATGAACGTTAATGTTGGGCAGATCTCCACCGGCATTGCCGAGGTGACCCACAATGTAGGTGAGGCCACCGCAGGTTTTAAAGCGATGGTAGAGAATGTCGGGCACGCCACCAGCGGCAACCAGGAGATCACCCAGACGGTGGCCGATCTCTCCAGTGCTGCAAAGACGATCTTCTCCTCCATGCAGCGCATTGAAGAGTCGGCGGTATCGGTGGATGAGGTGAGCCAGAAGGTCAATGATCAAGCCAAGGATATGTCCAAGCTGGCCTCGGATCTGGATGTAACGCTCAGCCGGATCCGACTCCGATAGAGTGAACAGATATACCCAACCTACCACGGCGTGCTTCTGGAGACAGGGCGCGCCGTTTTGGTCTGTCTTTATCCCACCATCAGAAAATCCCGCCCGCGCCGATAGCACATAGAGGCCAACCAGCGTTCGATCATCTCTCTTGCGCCGTGGTTGGCGACGTAATTGAGAACATAGGGGCGGGGCTGATGAGGTCTATCCAGCCAGGCTGGCGCGTGAACTGGTGCATTCCAGATGCGCTGACCAATTTTGTTGGGGTCGATATCGATCCAACCATCTGGCGTATGTCCTTCGTTCAGTAGATGTTTGACTCGCTTTCGGGTGTTGCGTCCTGCGCCCCAGATGATCAGGGGGCGCTCAGAAGCAAGGCGGGGATCCCGGCCCAGATAGTGGGCCCGAAGCTTATCGAACGCCTGCCGGGAGCAGCGGGGATCAGTGCGTGAGAGGCGATCAGGACCATCCCGCCACTGAAGCAGCGTCTCCGGCAGTTTGGCCATCACGGCACCGCTGGCCGCCATCCGTAGCCAAAGATCATAATCCTCAGGAAACAGTCCCTCTCTATAACCGCCGAGCTGCATTACCACACCTCGGCGGAACATGACCGAAGGGTGAGCCATGGGGGACTCCCAGTAGATCTCATCGGCCATATCCTGGGTGGTGATGCATCGATTTTGCCACTGCATATAGAATCGGAATCCCTCCCCGGAGGAGCCTTCGGGAAAGATCGATGTGCGGCAGGCCACCAGAGCGCTTTGGGGGTGGCGGTTAAGATAGGCAACCTGTTTCTCCAGGCGTTGGGGGTGCATGATGTCGTCGGCATCCATACGGGCGATGAGGGGGGTTTGTGCCGCTTTCAGGCCCAGGTTGAGCGCCCCAACCAGTCCCACCTGTCCCGGCGACAGGAGCCGCAATCGGTGATCCCCCCGGAAGGCTCTACCAATCAGATCGGCAGAGGTGTCCTCGGAGCCGTCATCCACCGCCAGCAACTCAAATGACGCCAGGCTTTGCCCTCGAATGGAATCCAGGCAATCCGTCAGGGTTGCCGCCGCATTGCGAAACGGCATCAGAAGGGTCACAATTGGTGATAGTGGGCGCTTGTTCATGGCCTGGAAACTCTAGCACACTCCGTCGCCAAACGCGGCACTCTGACGGGAGTGGTAATTATTTGGCTTTGGAGTCATGGCCATGTCTGATGCAACGCCGTTGGTGGATGAAACTTATGAAGGGGGCGTGACCCGCATCGACTCCGGTCTTTATCGACCTGGAGCGGCGGCCTGTTACCTGCTGGTTCGTGATGGTGAGGCCGCCTTTGTGGAGACCGGCGTACAGCGCTCGGTGCCGCGCATGTTGGCCTCTCTTGAGCGTCAAGGGTTGCGACCGGAAGATGTGCGTTGGGTGATCATCACCCATGTCCATCTGGATCATGCGGGTGGAGCCGGGGCGTTGATGAAGCACTGCCCCAACGCCAAACTGGTCACCCATCCCAAGGGGGCGCGGCATATGGTGGACCCCATGCGGCTGGTGGAGGGGACCGAGGCGGTGTATGGAAAAAGCCAATCTCTGGCCCTTCATGGTGTGACCATTCCGGTCCCGTCTGAGCGGGTGGAAGAGGCCCCGGATGGGCATACACTTCGGCTGGGGAACAGTACGCTCACCACGTTGGAGACCTGGGGCCATGCTCGGCATCACATGGCCATTCTGGATGAGGATCAGCAGACCCTCTATACCGGCGATGCCTTCGGCATCTCTTATCGGGTGTATGACCGCGGTGAGAATGCGCTGATCTTTCCCTCCACCACGCCCACCCAGTTTGAGCCGGAGGAGATGATGCGGGTGATTGATCGGGTGGATGCCATGGGGTTGCGCTGGGTCCATCTGACCCACTTTGGGCGGCTTCCCTATCGGCGGGCGTTGGCGGACCAGTTGGGCCGGGGGGTGGAGCGGATGGTGGGTTTTGCTGAAACGGCACCTGAAGAACCCAAGGCGCGCAGAAGCCATCTCACCGAAGCCTTTGAGGCGATGTTGATGGGGGATTTGCTGGCCATGGGTATCTCACTGGAGCAGGCTGAATTACGGCGTATGTTGGGGGTGGATATTCGGCTCAACGTCCAGGGATTGGAAGCATGGCTTGAGCGGAGGGCGGCGCATGCGACTTGAGGGCTCAGGCAGCTCTTTGGAGTTGACCGACAACGCCCGTGTGGCGGTAATGGGTGGCGGGCCTGCGGGCTCTATGACCGCCTATTTTATGCTGGAGATGGCCAAGCAGGTAGGTATTCGTCTTCAGATAGATATCTATGAGCCGCGCAGTTTTCACCTTACCGGTCCACGAGGCTGTAACTTCTGCGGCGGCATCATCTCCGAATCTCTGGTGGAGATGTTGGCTGCTGAAGGGTTGCAACTGCCTCAAGAGGTAATTATCGACACCATCAACACCTATACGCTGCATACCAAGGTGGGGAGTGTGCCGATCCAATCCCCCAAGGATGAGATGCGGATTGCCGGAATATTTCGTGGCGGCGGTCCCAAAGGGGCCGAAAGTCAGCGCCCGCTACCTTGGGATAGCTTCGATTGGTTTTTGTTGCAGCGGGCCTGTGCGCAGGGAGCGCGCCATGTTCCCCATCGTATTACCGATCTGAGTTGGAGCGCCGGGCGTCCGGTGGTAACCAGTCGCGGCGGCGGTGGTGGGACGTACGACTTTTTGGTGGCCGCTACCGGGCTTAACGGTGGCTCTATGGAGGTGTTGGGACATCTTAACTTTGGCTACAAGCCCCCCAAAACCACCAAAGCCTATGTGGCGGAACTCTACTACGGCAACGAGCAGGTAGAGAAGCTTCTTGGCGACTCCATGCATGTGTTCCTGCTTGATATTCCTGGCCTGAAATTTGTTGCACTGACGCCCAAGAGACACTATGCCACGCTGATCATTCTCGGCGACGACATTAACCGGGATATGATTGTGCGGGTCTTTAAATCGCCCCAGGTGCAGGCACTGTTTCCGCTGGGCTGGGATATTCCCGTTCACCCTTGCCAGTGTTATCCGCACATCAACATTGGCATGTCGTCTGGTAAGCTGTTTACGGATCGGGTGGTGGTGGTGGGGGATTGCGGCGTATCACGGCTCTACAAGGATGGCATCGGCGCTGCTTATCGCACCGCTAAGGCGTGTGCCGTTACGGCGGTGACCCACGGCGTGTCCGCAGCCGATTTTCGCCAATATTACCATCCGGTGTGTCGAAAAATGTCGTTGGACAATGATGTCGGCCACATTCTATTCGCCATTGATGGCGTCTCCAGTCGCTTTGACTTTCTGCGGGAAGGAATGTTGGATACGGTGCGGCGGGAGCAGCGCTATCCCCATCGGCGGCACTCATTGAGCGCGGCGCTCTGGGATACCTTTACCGGCAGTGCCTCCTATGCCGACATATTTATGCGAACCTTTAATCCTCTCATTATGTCTCATTATCTGTGGGCCTCGTTTAAGGCTCTGGGGCGGCGAATAGGTCGGCGTCTGATGCTTCGTCCTGAAGAGAAGGAGAGATAGTCTGCCATGCTGTTCAAAGATGATACGAAAAAATCCCAAGGAACATTGGGAAGCCACTATCGCCCAGGCGAGGTGATCATCCGACAGGGTGACCCCCCTGGTGATATCTATGTGGTGTTGGAGGGGCGGGTTGAAGTGATGCTGCAGAAAAGCGATGGCTCCAGCCCAAAGCGGATGACCATTCTGGAGAAGGACGATCTGTTCGGAGAGGTGTCGATATTTGACCATCTTCCACGCACGGCATCTGTCTATGCCATTGAAGATACAAGAGTATTAACCCTGGATCAGAAGGGGTTCGTGCAGCATATCCAGGAGGACCCTTCCATGGCGCTGCGACTTCTCAAGCAGATAGGACGCCGCACCCGTCGTCTCAATGGTGAGCTGCTGCGTCTCTACGAGCTGTTGGATGAGCACGACATCCCTGTTCCTGCCTCTCCTGAGGCGGAAAAAGATGCCGATCGGTGAATAATGTTCCTGCCGTTTATCCGTAAAAGCGGCACATTATTCCGTAAAATACCTGTTCTGTATTCTATAGAATCCGTATAAAATATTGTAATAAAGATAAAAAGTACGACTTGGCATGGAAAGTGGCTTATATTTCATGTCGAGTGGAGGCTTTTTGTGTATTTTGGCAGCCTTCAGCGCCTTTGATCGCGTATTGGGGGAGGTTGTTGTGGCGATTTTGCAGCGTATTGCCAAGATTGGTGGGGTCTGGCCATTTAAGGCTGGAGAGATTCCTCAGTCGGTGTCCGATGGCAAGGGGACGCACGCTGTTCGGTCGTTGCGCAACCGTACGGTTTCGGAGTCTTCGAGCCGCTCCGGGATCTGGTCCAATGAGGCATTTCGGGTTTCGTTATCCGAGCGGGTCCGGCGTATCGACCAGGGGGTCCAGAGGGCGGCAGAAGGGCTGTCGGCCCTTATTGAGCAGGCGCGGCTTGGGGCGACACGCCTCTACGTCTCTTTCGGAGGCTGGAGTAAGCCGCTGGAGGAGCCGGTTGTCACACGCACCAAGCCCGTCGAGCTCTCCCGCCATCGCAACCCCAATATATGGCCCGACGCGTCGTTTCGGGTGGATATTTCTGATGCCGGTCGGTTGGTGGATGGGGTGATGCGCCATATGGATGCCCCGCCGGATGCACAGCAGGTTTATCTTCGGAAGTTGCAACAGGGGGTCCAGAGCGGTCATCTTCCAGAGACCTCTATTGAAGAGGCGCGGTCTGTATTGCGGGGCCAGGGTGTGCTGCCACCTTCGGAGCCTGCTTGAACAGGCGTCATGGCTATGCCATTCTAGCTGTTCTTCGACGCAATTTGGGCTGGGACAGACGATGGCGTCGGTGTTGGCGTGTATGGGAGAGGTCGCAGGGTGTGCTTCTCTCTGGATAGACGCCCGGCTGATTGGATGCCCGGTGGAGCGTAGTGGTATGTGGGGATGGACGAGGAAGAGCTTGGTGCGGATGGGGGTTGTTGGTGAGGGGCTTTGGATAGGGGCGCTTCTGGCAGCTGTCATGTCGTTTAGTGCCGGAGAGACCATGGCGGCGGGTGGTGTGGCACCACTGAAACATAAGGATGCACCGGCTCTGACCGCCTCGGAGTCAAAAAAAACCATGGATCGTCTCCAGCGTTTTGTGGATCAACTCAAGACCCTGGAGGCGGAGTTTGTCAGTACGGTCATTCAATCTGCAGAGGGGAGTGAGCCGGAACAGGGGCATGGTCACTTTTTTGCCTCCCGTCCCAATCGTTTCCGCTGGGACTACGAGACCCCCTTCAAGCAGCTCTTGCTTTCCGATGGTGAGTGGATGTGGTTCTACGAGCCGGATCTGAAGCAGGTAACCCGCACCAGCGCCAAGACGCTTGCCAAGACGCCAGCTGCTTTTCTGATCTCCGGCGGCAATATCAAAAAGAGCTTCCACTGGAAAGTGATTCGTGATTCGGTTTGGGGCGTGCCTACCGTTCAGCTTAAACCTCGTGAAGAGGGCCGCTTCAGGGAGATCGATATCACGCTGCACCCTGCCAAGGAGGAGCTGGTCAACCTATCGGTAGAGGATCAACTGGGCAATCGTTCCCGTTTTGTGTTCGGCAAGCAGAAGCGAAACCATAAGCTGCCGGCCGATAAATTCGTCTTCAAGCCACCGCCGGATGTGGATGTGGTAGAAGAGGCGCTGCCCGATGATCTGGGTGCTTCCAAGATGATTCCCTAACCGCAATATCGAGAGAGGATCCTCCATGCCATCATTTGACATTGTTTCCGAAGTGGATCTCCAAGAGGTGGATAATGCCGTCAATCAGGCCGCCAAGGAGATTGGTACCCGATATGATTTTCGCGGCTCCAAAAGCTCCATTGAGCATGAAGGGGCGGTCATCACCATCATCTCCGACGATGAATATAAACTGGAGCAGGTGATTGAGGTGCTGAAGGGTAAGCTGGTGCGGCGTAAAATTGATCCCGAGGTGATGGATCTGGGCGCGGTAGAACAAGCTTCCGGCGGTTTGGTGCGACAGGTACTGACCATTCGTCAGGGGGTAGACCGTGATACGGCCCGGCAGATCGTCAAGGATATCAAGACCAAAAAGATGAAGGTCCAGGCGGCGATTCAGGGTGAGCAGGTGCGGGTGACCGGCAAAAAGCGCGATGACCTTCAGGCAGTGATTGCCATGATGAAAGAGGGCGCGTACGGTTTGCCTCTGCAATACATCAATTTCCGTAATTAAATCTATATGTAAGGCAGAGTCATGGCAGATGGAGAGCGCCCAACCGGGGCTGGTAAGCGGGTAGGGGTTATCTCCCTGGGCTGCCCGAAAAATCTGGTAGATACCGAAACCATGCTGGGCCGGTTTGTAGAG
Organism: Magnetococcales bacterium; assembly: GCA_015233785.1. Classification (GTDB taxonomy): domain Bacteria; phylum Pseudomonadota; class Magnetococcia; order Magnetococcales; family JADFWT01; genus JADFWT01. The sequence goes on along the minus strand of JADFWT010000033.1, from coordinate 8,597 downwards.
TCCGGCTACGAGCTGACGCCGAATCCAGAAGAGGCCGATCTTCTGGTGGTTAACACCTGTGGTTTTGTGGCCGATGCGGAAGCGGAGTCCAGGGAGGCCATTGCTGAGATGGCCGAGTTGAAAGCCAGACATCCAGGTAAGAAGCTGGTGGTAACCGGCTGTCTCTCTCAGCGCTACGGCAAGAAGCTCCAGGAAGAGATGCCCGCCATTGATGTGCTGACCGGCTCGGAGGGGTATGAGCGGCTGATTCCTATCGTGGAGGCGGTGACGGAGACGTCGGAGCCGGTCTGCTCTGTGGTGCCATTGGGCACTGCTTTGTTTCGTGACGAACCGGAAGGGCGCGTTCTCACTACCCAGCCCCACACCGCTTATGTGAAAATTGCCGAAGGGTGTGGTAATCCATGCGCCTTCTGCATTATCCCTAAACTGCGCGGTCCGTTTCGGTCCCGCTCGCTGGAGAGCATCGAAGCCGAGGTGCGTAATCTTGTGGCGGCTGGGGTGCGGGAAGTCAATTTGGTCTCTCAAGATACCACCCTCTATGGCCGCGATCTGGCCCCGCGCACCGATTTGGCAGCACTGTTGGAGCGGTTGTCCAATATTAAGGGCATCACCTGGATTCGTCCCCTCTATCTCTATCCCACGCTGATCAATGACCGCCTGTTGAAGAGCATGGCCGTACTGGCGCCGGTGGTTCCCTATCTGGATGTACCCCTTCAACACACCCATGATGAGGTTCTGCGCCGCATGAAGCGGGCCGAGCGGAGTGGTTCGGTGCGGAAAATACTGGAGAGAATTCGTCACCATATGCCCGAAGCGGCCATTAGAACCACCATGATTGTCGGCTTTCCTGGTGAGAGCGATGCCGAATTTGACCATCTGGAGTCGCTGGTTGGTGAAGGGTGGTTTGATCATCTGGGGGTGTTCACCTACTCCGACGAGCCGGGAACCACGGCCTATGATCTACCCGACAAGGTGCCGGTTGAGATCGCCGAGGCGCGCCGGGATCGTCTGATGGCGCTTCAGCAGGATCTAAGCCGGGAGCGGCTGGCCAAGATGGTGGGAAAAACCATTCCGGTGATGGTGGATGGGCTTTCGCCGGAGAGCGATCTTCTATTGGTTGGGCGCACCCCCGGACAGGCCCCGGAGGTGGATGGGGTGGTCTATATCAACCAGGGAGAAGCCGCTGCCGGTGAGATTGTACCGGTGACGGTCTCCGAGGCGTTTGAGTATGACCTGATGGGTGGTGTGGCGGAGGCGTGATCAGCCCTCCCTCCTTACATCGTGAGTAGTTTATTAATGAGTGCTTTGGTCTTAACAAAGCTGGGCCCTAAGCTGGCATGCACGTTCCTTAACTCTTCTTGAAAAGCACGCCGTTCACTCTGTGGGACTCTAAACAGAGCATTGGTCATGACATGCAGTGCGTTGTAGCGCCCTTGCTGCCCAACCTCATTGCGGGTGATAAGCTGCATGGCAGGTTTTACGACTCTTGGATCTCCCAGATCAAAGAGGAACTCACCCACATAAATTCTGATCGTCCGGCTGGAATCATCCAGCGAGCGCACCATCATGGCGATATCCGTTTCTGAGAGTATATTTGCGACTGCAGCGGCACGGTTTTTATCGTACCGTAGCATTTTTGCCAAAGCGACATAACTTCCAAGTCGGAGTTGATAGTGTGGCTTATTTTTTCTCAGCTCCTTGAGAAGCGGCTCAACCGATTGCGTGCCCATAGTGGCCAGGTTATTTCTGGCAGAGCGTCGACGGTGGGTGATTACAGAGGTCAGATCAGCCATAAGAGCCTCCACATTGTGCCTGGAGGATTGTTCGTTTGGCGCTTCAGCCGCCTTGGCCGCCTTGATCAACGACCAGTCACCTGCCACATATCGTATTTTTTGCTCCGTCATCGTCAGCGAGGCGACCCTTTCAACAGGCTGGCTTGTTCTCTGATCGATGAGGTTGTAGCGTTCCTGATCCGTTTCTACGGCATCGCTATTCTTATCCAGTCGCCACGATATTTTATGACCGCTTCCAAAATGTTTTTTGATACTTACTACATCGATTTTATTGACCGTTTCTTCGAGTTTTTCGGGAGGGCGGCTACCTTCAGGAAAGGTGAGACCAATCTCACAGGATGTTCCGGTAAGCTCAGCTCTGTTTGCTGCAAATGCATACCCGTTAGAACGCTGAGAGCCTAGTAATAAGTAGCCTTCGCAATCAATGTTGACCACTTGCGCACTATTAATATCATCTCCAGAGATGAAGCCGAAGACGACATGTTGCTGGATAACTGAAAAGTATAGGAATGCAAACGTGATTCCAGCGACACCGCTAATGACGATACCCGACCCTGAGACCAGAACATTATTGAGTTTTATGACGACATTACCGCCGAATATTCCAAGTAGAATGCTCAGTCCGGTGCACAAGAGAAGTTGGGCGTTGATGCCCCCACCAAGTTTGATAAAGAGTGACAAAAGCCAAAAACATATCAAAAAGATACCAACACCAATGCCAACCTTAGACATAGGGTCTATTATTCTTCTCGGTTCCTCGCCCATGAAATCCCCCTGATATGTATACTTTGGTAATCAATCGTCATAGTATATACAGGTCAGGATCACTACGTCAGTATCAAAAATTACTTGATGTATTTAAGAATGAATAAGATGTGCAGTGTGGTTGCGCAATCTGGTTGAGGGGCATTAAGCCGCCAGGGCGCGAATAACCCGATTGCGACCCTGCTGTTTAGCCTGATAGAGGGCATCATCCGCCAATTTAATTAGATCCTCCTGACAATCCGCTGGATGATCTGGGACGGCGGCCACGCCGATGCTCACCGTCACATGCACCTTCTGGTCGCGATCCGCCACATGGGCATCGGCCACCGCCTCACGGATGCGTTCTGCCACCACATGGCAATCCTCCAACGTGGCCATGGGCAGAAGTCCCAGAAACTCCTCGCCGCCAAAGCGGATCAGAATATCCCCTTCCCGAAGCGTTTCTCGAATCATATCGGCGGTATTGGTCAGCACCTTGTCGCCAAACAGATGACCATATCGGTCATTGATCCCCTTGAAGTGGTCGATATCCACCATGATGATGCCCAGGGCCTCGTTGAGACGGGAGGCGCGTTGAAACTCTTCGGTGATACGGCGAGCCCCAAAGTGGCGGTTGTAGGTCTGGGTCAGGGCATCCATGGCTGCCACCGTCTGTAAATGGGTGTGGGTCAGGGCGTTGTTCAAGGCCAGGGAGAAGTTCTGGCAAAATGTCTTGGCAAACCAGAGTTGAGAGGGGGTGAGAATGGCGTTGGAGGCCAACACCATAACGCCCAATGCCTTGTCCTTAAACACAATGGGGATCAAGTGGACTTCCCGAGGATTATAAAGTCCCATGGGCGTGGCAATTCTTGCCCGTTGGCCCACCACCAAGCGCTGTTCCTGTCTGCGATGCATGCAGAGGTGAACGTAATCGTTATTGCCAAGTTCACGAACATCGTCCAGGCCGTGGCTGGCAAAAACCTCCAGCTCGCCATTGGTCTGTACCAGCACAGCTCCAGCCGGGAGTTCCAGATACTCCAAAATGGCAATCAGCGCCTCAAGGGAGAGCTTTTCCGGATCCAGATGATAGGAGATCATCCGACTTAGATCGTTCAGGGCTCGGTCATGTTCATGATTTTTGGAGAGTGCTCGCAACAGGTCGTTAAAGGCTCTGGCGCAGCTTTGAAATTCATCGCGACCGCTGAAGGGTAGAAGATCTGTTCGGTTTACCAGATGGCCCACCCCCGCCATACCCAGATTATCCACTGACTCACCGATATTGCGCATGCCGGATGCGAGCTTTCCCAGCGGCTTGGTGAGATAGGTATTCAGAAGCAGGGCCCACAAGGCACTCAGCAGAATGGTGATCAGAGAGACAACCAGCACGACATCACTCGAGCTGGCCAGCTGTTTCTCAATGTTCATTTTCTGGTCCAATATCCGTTGGATATTCTCTTTGGACGGCTGTTGGGTTTCTTCTGTCAGTAGCTGGTCGATCTCCTGGTGGAAGAGGTCGGTTTCATGATGGATACGGTTAAGATAATGGGTGATTAAAATGCCTTGCACAATCACCAATAGAGGCATAAGTGTGGAGAAAAGCGCAACTTTGGACCTAACAGTGAATAACATGTCGGTAGCCGCCCGAGTTGTACTGGATTCAGGTCAAGAAGCGGCTGCCTGACATCGGTGGGTACCGCTGCTTCCCCCAAGGCCGCATTCTCCATTTGAGTTGAGTGGATCGCGTCATTTTGCAAGATCAATTATAGGTATTAATTGAGAAATGATGGTGAAATAACTGTAATATTTATAAGAAAAATTCGTATTGGTTAGGTTTTTTATTGTGCGTATGTCAAGAAATTTGTTGGCCCCGGAGGTTGTCGCCATGCCAGTTTAAGTTGGCGCTGCTTGAGAAGCTGACGAAAATTTTGCATGAAGTGGTGAAGCTCATGGAGAATATGGAGGGTAGCCGGCCAGAGCTACCCTCCCATACACATTTCATCACCCTTTAACGCAGAGCACCTGTTTCAGGGTGTGCGCCACCTCCACCAGATCGGCCTGGGCTGCCATCACGGCGTCGATATCCTTATAGGCCATGGGGGTTTCGTCAATGACTCCGGCATCCTTGCGGCACTCCACCCCTTCGGTGGCCTCAACATGCTGTTCCAGCGTGAAGCGTTTTTTTGCCTCGGTACGGGACATGGCGCGCCCAGCCCCGTGGGAGCAGGAGCAGAACGAATCGGCATTGCCTTTTCCGCGCACAATATAAGAGCGTGCGCCCATGGAGCCGGGAATGATCCCCATCTCCCCCTCACCGGCCCGAACCGCCCCTTTGCGGGTTACCCAGACCCATTTGTTGAAGTGCAGCTCCTTGGAAACGTAGTTGTGATGGCAGTTGACGGCCACCTCTCCCAGGGCAAAATCGGTAAAGGAGCGGCGGAGAATCTCCAGCACCCGTTCCATCATCACCTCTCGGTTGGCCAGGGCGAAGCTTTGTGCCCACTTGACGGCCTGCAAATAATCGTAGAAGTGGTCAGCCCCCTCCGGCAGATAGGCCAGATCTTCATCGGGTAGATGAATATGCCAGCGGGTCATCTCCTTTTTGGCCAGTTGAGTGAAGTAGGTTCCAATGCGATTACCGATACCTCGTGACCCGGAGTGCAGCATTACCCAGACCTGGTCTGTTTCATCCAGGCAGATCTCAATAAAATGGTTGCCGGTTCCCAGAGTGCCCAGGTGGTTGATGGAGCTGGCTCGCTTGAGCTTGGCGTGCTTCTCGACCATCTGATCCAGTTCGCTGGCCAGTGTGCCTTTGCGATAGGGCATTTTGCTCCAGGCGTTGACCACATCTTCCGGCGGATTACCCCAGGCACCGCGATCTCGTCCGGGGCGTCCGTTGCTGGTGCGACCATGGGGCACCGCTTTTTCGATGGCACTGCGTATCTCCAGAAGGTTATCCGGGAGCTGTTTGGATGTGAGGGAGGTTTGCACCGCCATCATGCCGCATCCGATATCCACTCCCACAGCCGCCGGAATAATCGCCTTTTCGGTAGGAATCACCGAGCCGACCGTAGCGCCGCGCCCCCAGTGAACATCGGGCATAACCGCAATGTGCTTGTGGATAAACGGCAGCGAAGCGACATTGTGCAGCTGCTGTTCGGCGTTCTCGTCCAGAGTGACGCCACGGGTCCATGCCTTGATAGGAACGCTTTTCCCTTCGATAAAATTAAAGTTACTCATCTTCTCTACTCCCCATAAAAAAACCCCGCCCAGATTGGCTCTGAGAGGGGTTCGTGAAAAACCAGATTGTTGATTTCAATCAGGGTATTCGATGAACGCCTCTCGCAGAGTCTTGGGATGGTTGGGAACAACGGCCATCTACCGCATCAGCCTGTTGATATTCTGCATAGGCTGCCCACTGGTCCACACACAACACACCACCGGCCACAGCATAACGCTGTCCGACACACGGCAGTGAGGATTGGAGGTGTATGGCAGTTGAGAGGTTCATCGTTCTATTTTGATTCCCAGTTGGGTTGTCATTGATTTCGTGGCGGCTATGATTAACGCCTCGGATGGTGGATTGTCAACTAAAATCGTACTATTGGTAGAAAAATAGTGATATTTTTGAGGGGGAGATATAACCCAATGGCCCGTTTGCATATTATAGTGGGCTTATTTAAGGTGATTTTTCAAGCGTTCCGACAGCTCCACAATCCATCTCTCATATCGCCGCCATCGTGCCACGGAGCTACGATAAACCGGCTGTTTAACCTGCCAGTTGCTGGCGGTGTTGACACTGCGTTTGGTCTTGTGGAAATCGAGACATCCAGCATGCCAAGTTAGCCCGCAATGGTGCAGTAAGGCCCGACTGACAGTCTCGGTATCGTCGATAAGATCTTCATAAACCAGCTCAAACAGATCGGGAAACAGGTTGCGCCAATGGTCGGCCAGTGTCAGGTACTGCTCCATATAGGTCCCGATATGCTCCAGTGAGGCGCTATAGGGGTGGCGGGTGCCGAAATCCTGAAAATAGAGGGAGATGGCCGTATCCAGAAGATTGCGGCGGCAGTGGATCAAAGTTGCATTGGGAAACAGCGTGCGAATCAGCCCCAGGTAGAGAAAATCACCGGGCATCTTGTTGACCACCCGTGGTGTCTCTCCGGCCAATCCTTCCAGCTCGGTTAGGTAGGCCGATGCAAGGTGGTCGATATGGCTCGGAGTCAGGGAGGTCAGGCAGCCTGGAAAGGGTTTGGGGTTATCCAACGTTTTGGGCAGTATCTGCGATGCCCGGTGGAAATGCTCCAGCTCTCCCGCCCCATGGACATGGGGATGGCTGGCCAGGATCTGTTCCACCAGTGAGGTGCCGGAGCGGGGCAGGCCGACGATGAAGATCGGTTTGCTGGAGGGGTTACCATGTTCCTGCCAGCGCGTTAACCAATCGGGGGTGAAGGTGGAGATGATGCTTTGTACCAATATTTGGTGCACCTGGGGATCAAACGGCGTTTCAGCGGCGCGAATATCGTTGGCGGACTGGATGTGGCTGAAGGCACGATCATAGGCGGTGCAGTCATCCAGCGCCTTGCCCAAGGCGTAGTGCAGCTCGGCCTGTTGTGGTGGTGACACGCCCGGACTTCTCAGGGTGCGTTCCATGGCGTCGATCTCGGGTGCGTCCTGTTCCAGATCATAGCGTTTGGTCTTTACCAGATGGGGCCACACCTTCGTGAAGTTGGGGTCGAGTTGCAACGCTTTATGGAAGTAGGTCCGTGCCGTGTCCGGCTCCCCTTGATCCAGCCAAACCGCACCGATGCCGAACCACGCCGGGGGATAGTCAGGACGAAGTGCGGCGGCTGCTTCATAACTGGCGATAGCCTCGAAGCTTCGTCCGGTCTCCTTGAGTACCTGACCCAGTCCGCTGTGCAGTTCGGCTTGATGGGGGTGATGCTGGAGGGCTTGTCGGTAGAACCGTTCCGCTGCGGGTAGATGGCCTCGTTGGGTGGCCAGCACCGCCAGATTATTGAGTGCCACCAGATGGGTCTGATCCCGTTGAAGAACCTGCTTGAAGAGATCCATGGCCCGCTCTTGTTTTCCAAGCTGAAGAAAGAGTTGCGCCAGCTCTTCCAGAGGAGCGGTTTGGTCTGGATTGGCTTGTTGGGCGGCAGAAAGGGCGGTGGCGGCGTCGCCGAAAGCCCCAGTAGCGCGTAGATAGCGGCCTTTCTCCAGTAGAATATTGGGCTGGTTGGGGATCTGTTGGGTCGCTTGGGTGAGCAGGGCAATGGCCTGATCGGGCGCACCATGGTTGATGATATGGCGCGCCAGTAAAACCCACCCCTCCCATTGGGAGGGGAATTTCTGGACCAGGGTTTGGCAAAAAGTTCCCATGGCCTCTTGGGGAATCTTTCCCTGTTCGAATAGGGAAAGCGCTTCTTCAAACGTATGAAAAGAGGGAAGTGTCATGATGAAACAGTGTTGGGGAGTCCAGAGGGCCTCAGGCCTTCTGGTAGGGGTTTGGGGGCAAAGCCCCCAATCAGGGGGCAAGGGGACGAAGTCCCCAAAACAAAAGGCCAAACAAAAAGCCCGGAGATAGAAGGCTCCGGGCTCAAAGAGAGTTTCACGTTGCGGCCCAATCAGGCATCAAACGGATTATCGATCACCAGGGTCTCATTCCGATCCGGTCCAGTAGAGAGAATGGCAACCTTCACCCCAACCAGCTCCTCCAGTCGGGCGATGTAGTCCCGAGCGGCCTTTGGCAGGTCGTTGACATCCTTACAGCCGACGGTGGATTCACTCCAGCCGGGCATCTCCTCATAGACCGGAACGCAGGACTCCAGCACTGAAGTGTCACCGGGCAGGTGCTCCACCTTCTCACCGTTGCGTGTGTAGCTGGTGCAGATCTTGAGCGTCTCAAGACCGTCCAACACATCCAGCTTGGTCAGTGCCACGCCGGTAACACCATTGGTGCGTACCGCATGGCTGACCACCACGGCATCAAACCAGCCGCAGCGGCGAGAGCGCCCTGTTGTGGCACCGAACTCCGCGCCTTTTGTTCCCAGGTGTTCGCCA
>JADFWT010000339.1 GCA_015233785.1 Magnetococcales bacterium | reverse complement strand
CCAGAGACTCAGCGTTGCCAACCATCCACCATATGCATGTGCTGCATCGACACCAATGTGACGCCGAACCTCCTCGAAGTAGATCTCCGATAGACCATCAACGGAATTCTTCAACTCGGTGAGCCAGCGCTTAAACCGCAAGAAACGCATACCACCTCCGGACCAGCGGTCGTTTCGAAAGCTCTCGATGCCGCTTATAATTTGCCCATCATGCTGGCATAGCGCCCAGCCTGTTTTGCTGCCCAGATCCAGAGCCAGTACAGTTTGCTTCCCATTGGCCCCGTTTTGGGGCACAGTCTTAATAGCCATGTTTTTCCTCCTGAGGGTTGATGTGGTCAGGACAGCGGCGGGGTCCCGCCAAAAACATCGCCGCTGTCCGTTTTATTCCATTTCCGTTTCGTTTGTGTTTTCCTACCAAAAACTGCCTCCGATATCTTTTATTCCGTCCTCCTGTATTCCTCCTGAAAGTTTGTTTGATCTGAACATCAGAGGAGTCCCGCCAAGAACAACTCTGTTGATCAGTATAATTGTTAATCTTGCACCCTTTCCTATCCCCATTTGTCATCCAGTACAGGAGGGGGGTCAGGCTTATGCAGACCCCCTCCTGAAAGGAGGGGTAGTTCAACCACTAAACTGGAATGCAACTTAACATATTGTTGTTAAATGTATTTTTTCATTCTATCCAGTTTCGACTAAACTGGATGCCCAGATTCTGGGCAGGCATTTATCTTATTGATTCTATTGAATTCCAGTTTCGGTCAGTTTGGCAGTTTCGGCCAAACTGGATCCAGTTTCGGCATCTTATTCACCCCTCCTGATGGACCCAAACTTCAGAATTCTCTACCGGCAAAGAAGCTCCACTTTGGGGGCACTTATAATGAGTAGGAAGCACTGAAATTGGCCCCTGTTCTGTGGGATATTCCATACACTCAATACACAGATATCCAAACCGGGAACGTGTGGATGGTTGCCAATATTCGTTTCCCCCTTTTACAAATTTCACATGCCCCTTGGTTGCAAGAACACTTACCCGATCCCGGATACTGTCCTTCCCACCGAGCCCTGCCTTAGTTTCAAATGTCTCGGCAAATTGGTTGATGGTATAGAGCCTGCCTTGCTGGGCCTCGCTGTGAATCAGTTGCAAAATGACATCATGTTTTCTACGCCGTTCAGCGTCGAATTTATCGCCCATGGATTTCTGAGTGATGCGCTCCCCACTTGCATCAATCTCTCTCCACTCACCTCTGATTTTGTCGATCAACACCGCATCAATGGCTGGCCCATTACGCAACTCAAACTGTAGTGTTCGTTCTGGCTGTTCTTCATTGGTGCGGTACATAATCAGGCCACTGGAATAGAAGCTGCGGAGACTTCCCGCCCCACTCAGCGCCTGAAATGGATCTTCAACCAACTGCTTTTTATTCAACTTCTTGGTGTGATGACAGAGAATGACCCCCGCCTCTGGATTGACCGCATCCCGGATCTGCTCTATGCGCTCCTGAAGGAAAAATAGCATGGCGTTATTATCATTCTCCCCATTACCAGAGGGTCCTCCATCAAACACATTGCGCAGTGGATCAACGCATATGATGTCAGGAGGTTGATCTGGAAAATTTCGCTGAATAGCAGCAATAGTGCGCTCCACCCCATCTTCATTCAAAATCATCCTCACCTTGGGGGTGACAACTAGGTTTTGAGCCGCTGTGCCAATCAGTGAGGCTGGAAAATCCATCCTCTTCATGCGCTCACGAAGATAGTGATACTGAATCTCTGCCTGTAGATAGAACACGTTCAGGGGGCGCGGAGGGGCAAAGCCAAGAAACTCCATCCCTGCTGCCATTCGAGCCAACAGGTGGATGATAAAATCACTCTTTCCCACCTTGGGTGCTCCACCGATCACCAAAATGCCGCCCGGAGTCAGCAGACGGGGCGAGATGATATCCTTCGGCATGGGGCTGTTATCGGCCAACAGATCAGCCAACCAGAACGTTGGTAGTGGGTCGTTTGAAAACGATACGGAGACAGGCCCACCATTCTTGTCACAGTGCTTCTCCCACAACCGCTGTGCTTCAGAAGCCAACCTATCTTGGGGCCAGGGAGGTCGGAGCAGAGCGGCATTGTATTGGCAAATCGCTTCCCACGCCTCCTCACGACTCATCTGCCCTGAGTGGGCCATGCGAATATAGTGACCGATTGCAGCACTAACTCCAGCGAAGCGGGTCCAAGCATCCTGAGCTCCTTCATGAATTGGAGTGGTGAGAACATCGGCAACAGATGGTTTCATGGCAGAGGCTGTATTAA
>JADFWT010000338.1 GCA_015233785.1 Magnetococcales bacterium | reverse complement strand
AGGATCGGTTTAAAATATCCATGCAAAATCCAGACCCAACCACACCCCCTAACCATACGCCCTATTGGGAGAAACCACCGGCATGACCGCTCTGGCCGATAAGATCATCCGCTACATCTGGGCCAGCCGCGCCCGTCAGAAGCGGCCACTGCCTCTGACGATTCGGCTGTTGCGCATGGTCCATGTGATCTCGAAGGATGTCGCTGAAGGGATGATTACCCTGCGCGCCATGGGCCTGGTCTACACCAGCCTGCTCTCTCTGGTGCCGTTGATTGCCGTGAGCTTTTCCGTTCTTAAAGCCTTCGGTGCCCACAACCAGGTGGAGCCGTTTCTGCTCAATTTTCTCTCGCCCCTCGGACCCCAGGCCGCCGATGTCACCGAACGCATCATCGGCTTTGTGGAGAATATCAAAACCGGCGTGCTGGGCTCTCTGGGACTGGCCCTACTACTCTACACCGTGGTCTCCCTGATCCAGAAAACCGAAGATGCCTTCAACCGCATCTGGCATGTCAAACACCACCGGCCCCTCTCCCAGCGATTCAGCGAATACCTGAGCGTGGTGATGATCGGCCCCATTCTGATCTTCTCCGCCATGGGACTCACCGCCTCCATCACCAACACCGATCTGGTGCTGTGGATCGCCTCCATGGAGCCGTTTGGGGCGCTCTTTCAAATAATCGCCCGGCTCATGCCGCTGTTTCTGGTCATCACCGCCTTTACCGTCCTGTTCGGCCTGATCCCCAATACCGAAGTGCGCTTTACCTCCGCCCTGACCGGCGGCGTCACCGCAGGCGCGCTCTGGCAGGGGGCCGGATGGGGCTTCGCCATGTTTGTGGCCAACTCCTCCAACTTCACCGCCATCTACTCTGCCTTCGCCACCCTGATTCTCTTTATGATCTGGCTCTATGTAAGTTGGCTGATCCTGCTGCTTGGCGCCAGCGTGGCCTTCTATCACCAGCACCCGGAACGCTGCACCCTCACCAACGGCGAACTGCAACTGGCCCCCAGACTCTGGGAAACCCTGGCACTCTCGGTCATGTCGCGGGTGGTGCGGGGCTACTATCGCGATGAACCCCCGCTCAACGCCAAAACCCTCTCCAGAGAGTTGGGTGCGCCGCCGGATGTCCTGGAGTTGGCCATGGAGCCCCTGCTGGAGAGCGGCTATCTGATAGAGACCCAACCCGCCACGCCCAACAACGACGCCCCACCAGGGCTGATTCCAGGAAAACCTCCGGAACAGACCCCCCTATCCACCCTGATTCACACCCTTCGCCGCCACAACGAGCAAAATCGACAACCCTGGGACAGCCTCTACCCGGAACCGCAGGCTATGGTCACCATCGAACGCATCGAAGAGGCCATTGATACGGTGCTGGAGGGGGAGACGGTGCGGGATCTGGCGAAGGGACCGGCAAAATCCAGATAGTCCATCGTGCAATACGCATCCCCACTTCAATCAAGGCCCGGCGTGAGGGAGAGGCAGGCGCGGCAAAAAACAGCTTCGTCACCATCGATGCTTCCTAAAAAGAGAATCATTAAACAGCAAAAAAGCGAACAGGACGCCAAGGAAATGGTAAATCGAGTGCCTGTAGGATTACCTCAGAGCAAGAATCGATATCCAAACACTGATGGTAGTCAGGCATGGAAACATTTTAAAGGTTATGAAACCGCACTGAATACACCTATATATGATGAGATGAAAAAAAATAGACCCAATTTGCCAACAAGCAAGGAAAGAAGAAGTTTTATTGAGAAAAGGAGAAAAAAAGAAATATTAGAACAAATAAAACATCCAAAAAAAGATGTTCATAGTTTTAAGGTGAAACATGATCAAGATACAAAGAGTGAAGATCCATGGTACGCAAGCCATGGCATTGGAAGCTCAGCAGTAAAATCTAATGATAATATTATAAACCGGGTCTCTAAAAAAGTTGGCATTGACCCAGATCTTCTTAGACAGTTGTTTATCTTGAAAATGGGCATGGATATTACGAGGCACCATTTGCCATGTTAGATATCAACAAGACCATCCTTCCCATGAACACTGGAGACAAACAATGGAAAAATTTAGGCTTTACTCGTGAAGAGCTTAAAAAGCCAGAAAATAACATTCGAGCAGGGGCAATGTTGCTCAAGGCGTTAAGTAGTCGAGTCCCAAAGGATGATCCATATTGGTTAGAAAAGTTAAGCACATTATATAATGGGCTTAACTCTACTGGTACAACGGACTATGGGGCAAGATTTGCGGATATTTATCGCAATCGCTTGTGGGAAGATAAGAAGCGATAAATTATAATTAACACTACCACGAGCGAGGGAACA
>JADFWT010000337.1 GCA_015233785.1 Magnetococcales bacterium | reverse complement strand
GATATCCACTGGCACCACACCAAGCTGTTTAATCCCGGCAATCACTTTGGGGAGTCCACCAATATCTTCCCCGGTATTCATACCCACAATCTGCTCTGCCTGCCCAAAGAGACCGCAATCGAGTTCCACGGCGTTCTGTTTCATCAGGAGCTGTTTGCCGATGAAGATCAGATCCATGAAGAGGCCATGGAGGAGTTGGCAACCGGAGGTGCGGTGCTGCTGGATGGTTTGGGTGCAACAGACGATGATATTGTAGAAGAGCCTCTGGAGCTTGGTGCCCCTATGATGACCAAACCTGGGCCAAAAAAAGAGCCCCTGGAACCCCAAGAAGCGCCCTTAGAACCCAATAAAACGCCTGTAAAGTCCAAAGAAGAGCCCTTGGAGCTGGGTGCGCCCATGATGACTCCCATCCCGGCGGATGAGCCCGAGCCGTTGACCCTTGGTCAGCCTTTGAAACCCGAAGCCACTAAAGAGGATTAACCCCCCTTAGAGAGCCGCATCACAAACCGCCCCAACACCTGCTCGGTAGGAATCCGACTCTCCCGCAGCCGCAAATCGGTCTGCATCGCCTCCAGCAGCGCCCGAGCCAGCCATGTCACGCTAAAACGGTTGCAGTGCCGCATAAAAGACTGCTCCTCTTTCCAGAACACCCGCAGCTTACGGGCTACGGCTTTGGGGTTCATCCCCTCCTCTAACAGCTCCTTGCCGCGAATGATCTGGCGGATTTTCATGGTGACGGCACCCAGCAGCATGGGGGCTTCCAGTCCGCCTTGCAGCAGCCGGTCGAGAATCGCCAACGCCTTGCCGGTCTCCCCATCCAACATGGCTCGGGCCAGCAGAAAACCGCTATATTCGGTGGTCTCTCCCACCACGGCCAAGGCATCTTCCAAGGTGATGTGACGCCCCTTACCCATATAGAGTTTTAGCTTCTCCAGCTCCTGCTCAGCAGCCATAGAGTTCCCCTCCAGCCGGGGAAGCAGCAGCGGGATCACATCGGGGTCGGTCTGGTATCCACCCTCTTGCAGGGTCTCCCGCAGCCACCGGGCCAGATCTCGCCCCTCCATGGCATAGAAAGGCACCGACCAACCCGATTTGGCCTTCTCCATCCCCTTGCGCAACGGGTTGGAGGCTTCAAGATTTTCACCGGTAAAAATCAGCAATGCATCTGGGGAGGGATCTTGAAGATAGTCACCGATGGTTTTGCGGATGGCGGGGTGGATACGGTCTGCATTCTTGACCGTCACCACGCGCCTTGGGGCCATAAAGGGCATGGAACGACAAGCTGAGAAGAAGCGCTCCTGGTCCAACTCAGCCCCGAAAAAGGTCTCCACGTCGAAGTCGGCATCGGCCCCTTCAAGCGCCAACGTCTTTAACCGGTCGGCCAACTTCTGGATCCGCCCCTGATCCGGACCATGAAGCAGAACGGCTGCGGGAAGCTTCTCGCCACTCCGCAGCCGTCCTTGCAGCTCTCCCAAATTTTTCAGTCTCACAGCGCAGCCGGTGATCAGGCGTCACCAGCGGCAATCAACGCCACCAGTGCATCAACCAACTGGTCCAAAGCTTCTTGTTCAGCCTGGTATTGCGAGGTACGGCTGGCGGTGACCGAACGCAGCTCAAAGTAGCTGGCCTCACCATTCACCGACGCATACTTCACCGGCGGCGTGGCATCATTGCCAGGCACCAGCGTCGGCTGGGCCTGGACAATCACCTGATACTGCTTGGCACGACCCTGGCGATCTTCCAGGATCAGCACCTTATTGACCGGCTCCATCTCCACACGAATCAGTGCCCCGGCGTCCGCATCGCTGGAGACCGCCCCCTGGCCAACCCCCAAGCGTGTCTCAAGCCGTTCGCGAAGCATGCGGGCCAGCAGCGGATCGGTACTTTTACCCTGGCCGACAATGCGCACGGAGGCGTTCTCAAAGCCGCTTGGAACCGCTGGTTTTTCGCCGGGAAATCGATACCCGCAAGCGCTCAGCGTCAAAGCCGCCACCGCCAACATGGAAATGATAAATCTGGACCATCTGTTGATGCTCATTGCTACGCCTCACCCCACCACAAAGTTGACCAACCGCCCCGGCACCACAATGGTCTTGCGAATCTGTTTGCCTTGCAGATGGTTTACCACATTGACGTCGGTGCGGGCCATCTCTTCCAACGCCCCTTTTTCGATATCTACCGGAACCTCCAGCCGACCACGCAGCTTGCCATTAACCTGCACAATGATGGTCATGGACTCACGGGTCAACGCTTCAGCGTCTGCTTCGGGCCATTTTTGATCCATGAGATACCCCTCATGACCCAGCACCCGCCACAGCTCTTCG
>JADFWT010000336.1 GCA_015233785.1 Magnetococcales bacterium | reverse complement strand
CGCTGGCCTGGATCAATATCAGCAATCTATTTCTCATCATCTTAACGGCAGGACTGTTCTATCCTTGGGCCAAAGTGCGCGCCACCCGCTATATGGTAAACAGTATCCGCCTCAATTCCAGCGCCTCCCTTGATGAGTTTGTGGCCGGAGAGAACGAGGCGGTGAGCGCCCTGGGTGAGGAGTTCGGCGATATGATGGATCTGGACTTCGGCGGTTAAGGCCTTGGCTCCGCTGGATATCACCCCGGAGATGGCCCAATCCAACTTAGGCCAACCCTCCATTACGGCGCGCTATTTCGACGGCCAAACCTCCAAGGAGCATCGGGTACAGGTAACGCTGTTCGAAGATGGCGGTCTGCTACTCATCCGGCCCCACCAACCCGCCCTGCGCTATCTTCCCCATGAGGTGGAGATTGGCTCTCGGCTGGGAGGTGCCCCCCGCGTAATCGAACTGAGTGATGGCGGGCAGTGCCTCTGTGACGATAACAACGCCGTGGATGCAGCCCTATCGATGCAGAGCGGAGGGACGGTTCATGAAAGCGCCCTGATTCATACCCTGGAATCACGCTGGCCCATGGTGGCCGTGGCGGCGCTGCTGACCATCGGCTTTGTCTGGTGGTTGGTGGTGGTGGGGATTCCCCTCTCGTCGGAGCACATCTCCAAGGTGATTCCAACCAGCATGAACAAAGAGCTGGAGGAGCACACCCTGGCGCTGCTGGAGAAGAGCGCCAAGTTGGGGCCTTCCAAATTGGACCAAGAACGGGTAACGGTTCTCAAGACGCTCTTTGATGCCATGGAAAAACCCTCCACGCCCCATGTGCACTATCGACTGCTGGTGATGGATGGCGGGCACATCGGGGCCAATGCCATGGCGCTGCCCAATGGTGCCATCATTGTCACCGATCAGATGTTGCGGCTGGTGAAGCACGACGATGAATTGCGGGGCATTCTTGCCCATGAGGCGGGCCATGTGGATCAACGCCATGGGGTGCGCTCCGTACTGCAATCTTCTCTGGCGCTGCTGGTGATTGCCGCGGTGGCTGGAGATGTGATCTCTATTACCGGCTTTTCCGGGGCGCTACCTGCGGCACTTATGGAGGCCCGATACAGCCAACGCTTTGAGCTGGAGGCCGACGACTACGCCATGCGCTTCATGCGCCGCCACCAGATTCCCTTTCACCGCTTTACCGATCTACTGGCACGCCTGACATCCTCCCAGCACACCCACGGCAAAGTCAAACAACAGAAAACCGCCAGACAGCAGAACAAGCTCGATCAGGAAACCAAGCTGAACGCCAAGCGTGACACAGATAAGATGGTGGAAGAGACTATGAATCGAATGGGCCAGATGATGGATTTTCTCTCCACCCACCCGGCTACGCCGTCTCGGGTACAGCGCATGTTACGCCTGGAGAAGGAGATAACGCCCTAGAGCCTAACGGCGGCGGACCGAACCACCCATCTGCCGGGAGAGCAATGCATTCAGCTCCCCCAACTCCTGAGCCCGACTGCCGACATCCCCAGAACGTACCGTACCCTCCACGGGCCTCTGGTCCGGGATCGGTGCGGCAGAAGGGTGCATGCGGGATTGGGCGTCTTGGTACTGCTCGGCGAAAAAACGCAGGCGCAACATAAAATCATGGCGATTGGGAGGCTTGGAGATGTGATCCTTGGCCCCGTGCAACATCGCTTCCCAGCGATACTCCTCACGTCCAGGCGAGCTGAGAACGATGATCGGCACCACCCGATCCATCAAAGCGGTACGCATCTGCTTTAATAGGGCGATACTCTGTGCCCCCAGATAGTCCAGATCCATCAAGATCACTTCCGGTCGCAACTCATCGATGCGCGCCAATACGTGGCTACTTTGATCAATCTGGTGCAGCCGATAGTCGGAATCCTTGAGCAACCAACGGGAGATAAAGTCCCGCGTCGCGTCGCGTCCGCCGGCAATCAGCATAATACGATATGGATCAATGATGCGTGCCACGTATCCGAGCCCTTTGTTCTGGAAGGCAACCAAGGTACCGACAGTTACCTGATGGAATGCGAACGAGTTTCGCTCAGACATGACATTGAAGCAACCCTTCATGTGAAGCTTTTTTAACAAAGTTCAGAACAAAGTAACCAGAAAACTGGCCTATTTCCCCATAAATGGTGCCTTTGAAAGCCGTCAACGATCACAGTTCGTCAAAAAAGGGCTCTATCTACGAGGAATCACACTGCGAATCACAGCCCCAAAATCCGGTACCTGCCCAAGCTCCGACACCAGAGCAGACCGCCGCATCCGCACAATGCCCTTCAGGCTACGATCATGGGTAGAAAACACACCGCTAACCCCCACCACAGCAATCAGT
>JADFWT010000335.1 GCA_015233785.1 Magnetococcales bacterium | reverse complement strand
CGTTACGGTTGAAGCTATCTGCTCAGTATGGTGGGAAATTGATAATAATCCTGCAATCATTACTTGCCCTGGAGAATAGCAATGAAGGTGCAGAATAAGGTTATCCTTCTACTTTTGATGGTGACTTTAATCCCTCTGTTTCTGGTGATGGGGGTCTCTCTCTGGTACACATCCGGGCAGGTTCAACAGTTAACTCTGGAGGCGGAACAGAACTATATCGGCAAGGCGTCGGAGAGGCTTTCCGGTTACTTCTCCGCCCGGAGCGCCGAGGTGGCTGCTTACGCCCATACCCCCACCTTGATCAGCATGGATTGGCAGCGGATCAGACCCTTACTTATTACAGAGCGTGCGCGCTTACGCAGCAAGTATGAAAAATTTATTCTCGGTCGTCCAGATTCGCGATTTTACAATACTAAGGTCGGCAACCCGGCTCAGGGGGGGCTGGCCAGCTTTAACGATAAAGAGCCGACGGCCCGATTGAAGTCGATTAAAAAAAGAAGATATTGGCGGCAGTTGGTGGGGGAGAACTCCCAGGGCGAAGCGCGAAGCTGGGTCTCGGATCCCATGATTTCCTACACCACCGGCGTGCGTCAGGTGGTGGTTGGGGCCTCGATTATCGGTGCTGATCATACCGTGGTGGGCATGCTGGGCGGGGGCATCGCCTGGCAACAGATTGAACAGCGGCTTGACCTTCTTAAGGAGGAGGATCTGTTTCACAGAGCGGCTCAGCACGGCAACCTGCTGTTGGTTGACCGCTCGGGTACCTACATTTACCACTGGGATAAAAGTCGGTCGCTGCATCTCAAGATGGATGAAAGTGGGAGGCCGCTCTTAAACGAGGTGGGTGAGAAACAGATTGTCAAACGAAATATTACCGAAGAACCCATCCGTGAGTTGGCGCACGCCGGTACCCGGATGATCGCTGGGCAATCAGGGTTTGATGTTTATTGGGATCCCGACAGCGCAGAGGAGAAGGTCATCATATATGCGCCGGTGAAGGCGGCCGGTTATGCGTTGGCGTTAATCATCAATAAAAAAGATGTATTGCAACGTGTTGAAAATCTTCAGCTGATCTTTATTCTGGCTGGATTGGCGGTGACCCTTCTGCTGCTGATTCTCTCCTTCTGGTTGGGGCGGCGCATCTCTCAGCCCATTACCGAGCTTGCCCAAACCGCCCTTGCCCTGGAGAAGGGTGAACTGACGCCTTCCACCATGTCCTCCGTTCATGGAACGGATGAAATCTCCAAGCTGTTTCAGGCGTTCAGATCCATGGCGCGTGAAATTAAAAGTCGTGAGCTGGGTCTCTCCAATCAGGTGGCGCTGAGAACGGAAGAGCTGTCTAAGGAGGTGGAGAAGGGTCTGCTCACCGCCAGGGAGCTCAAGGCCAGCGAAGCGAAAACCCGAGCCGTTCTCAATACGGTTATCGATGGCATTATCACCATTGATGAACGGGGCGCCGTTGCGACTTGCAATCCAGCCGCCGAGAGGCTGTTTGGCTATGCCGCATCGGAGGTGGTGGGGAAGAACGTCAAGATGCTGATGCCCGAGCCCTATCATAGCCACCATGACGGCTACCTTCGCCACTACATGGAGGGGGGCGATGCCCAGGTGATCGGTATTGGTCGGCAGGTGATTGGTCAACGCAAGGATGGCACGCTCTTTCCCATGGAGTTGGCGGTTAACGAAATGGAGACCGAAGGGGGGCGGATGTTTGTCGGTCTGATTCGGGATATTAGCGAACGTCAACAGGCCGAAGAGACGCTCCAGCGCAGTGAGGCAACGGTCCGCTCCATTGTGGAGACCGCCATCAGCGGCATTCTCACCATCACGCCGGTGGGCCGGATAGAGATGTTCAACCCGGCGGCCGAACAGCTGTTCGGCTATCGTCCCGAAGAGGTCATCGGGCGCAATATCAATATGCTGATGCCGTCGCCGTACCACGAGGAGCATGACGGCTATCTGAACAATTATCGCGACAGTGGTATTCGCAAGATTATCGGCATTGGTCGGGAGGTGGTTGGGCGGCGCAAAGATGGTTCAACCTTTCCTCTGGATCTGGCCGTCAGCGAAATGAAGGTGGGAGAAGAGCAGAGGTTTGTCGGCATTATTACCGATGCCACGCCTCGTAAAGAGGCCGAAGAAGCGCTGTTGGAGGCCAAAAATGCGGCGGATGCCGCCAATCGTTCCAAAAGCGATTTTCTGGCCAATATGAGTCATGAAATTCGCACTCCCCTTAATGCAGTGATCGGTTTGACCCACCTGTGTTTACAGACCCAATTAAGTGCCCAGCAACAGGACTATCTGACCAAAGTTCATCTCAGTGCCAATGCATTGTTACAGCTTATTAATGATATTTTGGACTTTTCCAA
>JADFWT010000334.1 GCA_015233785.1 Magnetococcales bacterium | reverse complement strand
GGGGAATGGGCTCATGACGCACCACTGTCACCTGCATCACCTCAGGATGCTCCAGCAGAGGCTCCAGGTGGTGGATGACGTTGGGGGCATTGGTCCGACTCATCCAGACCACACGGATGCCTTTCGAAGATGCCGGTTCACTGCTCTCGATATCGCGTGGGCTCTGGGGTTTCGGGGTCGTCATGCAGGGTGCTCTCTCGCCATTTTTAATAAAATTGTCATAACATCATAACGCGCTCTCTTGCTTTGTTTGCGTTGGAATTTTACATTATGTTACGCTTGATGTCCTGTACGGCTTGGTGCTTCATCAACTGATGGAAGCGCGGATGGGCGATGATCGCCTCCAGATTTCCGCTCTCCAAAGCCTGCATAAGTGTTGGATCCTGAAGGGCTTCTTTGAAGACGGGATCCTCCGCCAGAGCGAACGCCTTGCTCTTTAGGTCGGGGTCCTGGAACAACTTCATGAGCACTGCCGTCTTGGTAGAGTTCAGATCTTCGAGGGTCGCGGCTCCGGCAGGCGGCATCGGATAGGCAGACGCGGACGGATCCGCCATGGCCACCGACGGCAGCAGGATCATCAACGCAATGATCATCCCCACGGGAGATCGTTGCAACCAGGCAGGGAGGCCTTCGGTAGGAGACTTCAATCGTCTTGTACGCATGGTTCTCTCCAAGTGGATACAGGGTGGTTTGAGGGGGTTTCCTTAATAGTGGATTCAGTGGCGTCGAATTGGTTCTCTCTCGATCGACATGGAATCCCGACAGTGATTTTAGCGTCCTGGTGACTGCATGCTCTATTCGACTACGGACACCACCACGATTCAACCCGAAAAGGGGCGACGCTCCCATTCGAGCGGCGTGATGTCGTTGGTTCGGTTGCCTCTGGCCCTGTTGGTGGGGTCGGTGCTCTTCTTTGGTGGCCATCTCAATACACCGGTCAGTGCCGATATCTACAGCTACGTCAGCAAGGATGGTACCGTCCATCTGACCAATAGCCCTAATAAAAAGGATCGTCGGTACCGCCGGATCATCAAAGAGCCTCGTCCCAGTAAAGCGGCCTCCTTGGCCAAGCTCTCGAAAAAGAAGAGCTCTTCCGCCCTTAACCGGGGTCGGGTGAGCCGGGTGTATACCGGTAAGGAGCTGAACCGCGCTATTAAAGTGGTTGCCATGCGCTATGGTCTGGACTCCTCGTTGGTCAAGGCGATCATCCATGTCGAGTCGCGTTTCAACCCCAATGCGCGCTCTCCGGCGGGTGCGGTGGGGCTGATGCAGCTTATGCCGAACACGGCGAAGATGTATGGCGTCTATAATCTTACCGATCCTATCGCCAATATCCACGCTGGATCACGCCATTTTCGGATGTTGCTGAACCGCTTCAAGGGTGATGTACGTCTCTCGCTGGCGGCCTATAACGCCGGTGAGTATGCCGTTAAGAAGTACGGCAACAAGGTGCCGCCCTATCCTGAGACCCGCAACTACGTTGTGAAGGTTCTGAAGGCGTATCAGCAGTACCGGGTTCTGGCTGCCCGCAAGTCCGGCACCGCCAACCGTCACTCCTGACGATTATTATCACGGGCGCACGTTTTGTGCGTCCGTGAGACCTCCGTACTGTCGCCTCTCTTCCGCCTGGAGATGTCACCTCTGATGTTCAAATCCGCCTGGAAGATCGCTCTCTTAGGGGTGATTGCCGTTATTCTGGTTCTGTTCTATCTGGGATTGGGCAACAATCCGCGTGTGATTCCGTCGCCGCTGGTGGGTAAAATGGCCCAGCCCTTCGATGCTGAACCTGTCGACGGGACACAGCGTGTCCGGTTGGAGGATTATCGCGGCACGTGGCTGGTGGTCAACTTCTGGGGATCGTGGTGCGTGAGCTGTATCAGTGAGCATCGGGATCTGATGCAACTGGCGGCCATCGCCCGTGAACGGGGGGATTTCTCCATCGTCGGTATCGATTTTCGCGATACTCGGGAGGGTGCGCGTACCTTCATGAAGCGTCACGGCAATCCCGGATATCACCACGCCTTCGACCCAAAACAGAAGATCGCTATCGATTGGGGCGTCTACGGCGCACCGGAGTCCTTCATCGTCACCCCTGATGGTAAAATTGCGCTGAAACACACTGGTCCCATCTATCCGGGATGGTTCGAGAAGGTGCTGTTGCCCCGTATTGAAGGGAGAGAAACCGGAGAGAAGGGAGCGGCACCATCATGATGATCGGAAAACGTTTCCGCAAGAGTGGCGTGCAGTGGATGCTGGTGGTGGTGGTGTTGCTGCTGGTTCCAATGATCAGCAGTGCCGAGCAGCGGGTGGAGGATCCCACCGAAGCGAGGGTTCGTGAGATTGCTCGTAACCTGCGCTGCGCCGTCTGTCAGAACCA
>JADFWT010000333.1 GCA_015233785.1 Magnetococcales bacterium | reverse complement strand
GCTTAACGCTGTCGTTTGTTCGCGCTGCTACCCGTGCGCGGCCAATGAATGAAGAGCGTTTCCCGGAAGCGCGTGAGGTCGGCGGTGTCTCCATCGACAGCCGTACCCTGCGTCCAGGCGATCTGTTTATTGCCATCAAAGGGCCCAATTTTGATGGCCATGACTACATTGAAGCGGCGGTTAAGGCTGGGGCTGGGGCGGTGGTGGCCTGTCGGGATGATGTGCCGTGCGGGGATGTACCGCTGCTTCTGACCCATGATGCGTTGGAGGCGCTGTCGAGATTGGCCGCGGCATGGCGACGGCAGGTCAATCCCAAGGTGGTGGCCATCACCGGGTCGGCGGGCAAGACGACGGTTAAGGAGATGGTGGCGCTTTGCCTGGGACGCCAGTTTCGTACCCACGCCACCCGAGGCAATCTGAACAACCATTTTGGCGTACCGCTCACCATTTTGGCCATGCCTTCTGATTGTGAGGTGTTGGTGCTGGAGTTGGGCATGAGTGCGCCGGGAGAGATTGCTCATCTGGCCCGACTGGCGGAGCCGGATATTGGTCTGATCACCAATATTCTTCCGGCCCATCTGGAGGCATTTGATGGATTGGGCGGCTTGGACGGTATAGCGCGGGCCAAGGGTGAGTTACTGGAGCATCTTCCGGTAACCGGTCTTGCCATTACCCCTCATCACGATGGGTATGAGGCGCTGTACCATCAACTCACGCCGTGCACCTTGCGCTGCATTAGTCTTCATCCCATGGCTGGAGAGCGTCATCTTCCCCATGCCTGGGTGGAGCCGGATGGCGGGGTTGGGGATCTGTCACTGGCCCGGCGGGTGGATCGGGATGTGGATCTGTTTGGTGTGCCGTGGCGTTACCAGGGGGAGCATATGGCCTTCAATGCTTTGGCGGCGGCGGAGGTGGCTTTTGCCGTGGGAGCGACCCAACAGAGTGTGGTGGATGGATTGGCCGGCTATCGGCCCCAGAGCGGGCGCTGGCAGATGTTGGAGAGTACGGAGGGGTGGACGGTGATCGACGACACCTACAACGCCAATCCGGGCTCCATGGAGGCGGCGCTTCGAACGCTGGCGGCCCAGGCCCCGGAAGGCCATCGGGTGGCGGTGCTCGGGGATATGTTGGAGCTGGGGGTCAACAGCACGGATCTGCATGAGGCGCTGGCCGATGTGTTGGTCCGTTGCGGTGTGGAGCGTCTTTTTACCGCCGGGCCGCAGATGAAGGCCCTGCACGATGCCATACCCGGCACGCCCGGCGTGACCAGTCACTATCGGGCGCAGACGTCTGATTGGATCGGCGGCATCGCCTCCCATCTTAAGGCGGGGGATGTGGTGCTGGTGAAAGGGTCACGGGGTATGAAGATGGAGCAAATCGTCAAGGATCTTGTGGGATAAAAGAACATTATGCTTTACAATCTGCTCTACCCGCTGTCGGAACACATGTCGTTCTTGCGGCTGTTCAAATACATCACGTTTCGCACCATTGGCGCTGTGCTGACGGCGTTGATTCTCTCCTTTGTAGTGGGGCCGTTTTTGATCCGCATGTTGCAGCGGCGGCAGAGTATTGGCCAGCCGATTCGTGACGATGGGCCGCAGCGTCATATTCTGGAGAAACAGGGCACCCCCACCATGGGCGGGACGCTGATCCTTTTGGCGATGGTGGTGCCGACCCTGCTTTGGGCCGATCTAACCAATACCTTTATCTGGCTGGTACTGCTCTCGACGTTGGGTTTTGGGGCCATCGGCTTCTGGGACGATCTTCAGAAGGTGACCAAGAAGAACACACGTGGTGTTCCGGGTCGTGTACGCTTCTTCTTACAGACCATGATTGCGCTGTCGGTGGCCTGGGTGCTTAAGTTCCATGTGGACCCGGTTCAGTTTGGAACGTTGGCGTTTCCTTTTGTGAAGGATTATCTGCTGGAGTTGGGGCCGCTGTTCTTTCTGATGGCGGTGTTGGTGGTGGTTGGAACCGGCAATGCAGTGAACCTCACCGATGGTCTGGATGGTTTGGCCATTGGGCCGACGTTGCTGGCGGCGGGGAGTTTTGCCTTTATCAGCTACGTGTCGGGTCATGTCCATTTTGCCGGTTATCTGGGCATTCCCTATATTCCTGGGGCTGGTGAACTTGCGGTGTTTTGCGGCGCCATGGTGGGGGCGGCGCTGGGCTTTCTCTGGTTTAACACCTATCCGGCCCAGGTGTTTATGGGCGATGTGGGTGCGCTGGCGCTGGGTGCGGCACTGGGAACCGTTGCTCTGGTGACCCAACATGAGATTGTGTTGGCCATTATCGGCGGCGTCTTTGTTATGGAGACTCTCTCGGTGGTGGTGCAGGTGGCGTCGTTTAAATTGATCGGCAAGCGGGTATTTCGCATGG
>JADFWT010000332.1 GCA_015233785.1 Magnetococcales bacterium | reverse complement strand
GTTGATCTCTACGCTTATCGGGCCATTGCCGCACTGATCCTGTTATCGCTCACCATGGTCGGCATGGGCATTACCTCCCGAAACAGTGGTCAATCGGGTGGCCTGAACATACTGCCCTTCTCGCCACCGTCGGTTACTATCTCGGAAGATGCGCTGTCGTCCGATGAGCGACGATTTCTGCTCTCTCTCACCGAAAAGATGAAAATGGTACAGGATCTTTATATTGTCCTGGATCGCCGTTGGAGGCTGACCATGTTCTCTGCCATGCGGCGTGGAGAGCAGAAGG
Source organism: Magnetococcales bacterium (assembly GCA_015233785.1). Classification (GTDB taxonomy): domain Bacteria; phylum Pseudomonadota; class Magnetococcia; order Magnetococcales; family JADFWT01; genus JADFWT01. Next base: position 2,095 of record JADFWT010000332.1, on the reverse strand, counting down.
GAATGGAACGACTCTCTGGTCTGGTCAATCATTACGGGCTGACACACCCGACATCTGGGCGCTTACTGGGTTCCTTTGGAGATCCAGCCATTGCCAAACTCTATGGTGAACTGGTCAAGATGGGCATGGTGTCACGCTCGGAAGCCATCAGAGCGGGTGGATTCATCGAGGAGATGATGGTACGCGACTTTGGGGCCGCCGCTCAGGGAAGCCAACACCCCGACCTGAAGGGGAGCTTTTTGGATCTTCAACGCAGCGCCCGCAACCATTTGCGATACCATGCAGGCGCCATGGAGTTGTTGGGCCGTATCTACCGGGCTCAATACCTATCCTCCGTTGAGGTAACGGCGATCATTGCCTCTCCTCTGGAATCCACCACCCCGACTCCCAATCCCTAGACCAGATAGGACCTCCTTGCAGCATGTATTTGTTTGTTGTTAGTTGATATGTAAAGACATATCAACCATAGGGCATGGGCTCGAAGCGTGTAGCGCCTATCTTGAGTCCTGGTTAGCTCTGTACTTCTTTGAAACCATGTCTATTTTGTTCTTTCATGCGACCCTCTATCCTTAACCCTAAATTCGGCAGTTAAACGCACCCACCTAGCGCACCCTCTTGATCCGCCTTGCAAATCTCAATCAAGCCTTATCACCAACAAGGTGACTACGGTTGATTGAAATTCACCTTTCGAATCAATATGGCACACTAGGCGAGCACGTTTAACTGCCGAATTTAGGTTAACATACAGTCTGAATCCAGGTTCTGATCGAAGAGAGTGCGGGATGTCAGTTGTCGGCTAAGGTACCCGAACACTCTGGATAGCTGGAGCATCCCCAGAAGCTACCACGTGCCGTCGTCCTTCGCTGCATCGTTTGGCCACAATCCGGGCATGCGGGTGGAGCATTCATAGGAGAGGTGGCTTCTCTTGTCGGTTTGCTGGCTGCGAACTTCTTCTCTGCCGTCTTTTTGACTGCTGATTTCCTGGATGCGGGCTTCTTTTCTGTTTTTCTAGATGCTGGTTTTCTGGTTGCCGACTTCTTGGAAGAGAAACGCTTTCTCCCCTTTCGCGCTTTGGACACAACCGGTGGAGCGGGAAGATTTTGGAACGGATTGATCCCCATGGCTTGCCGTTTTTTGACATTGCCGATGAGTTTATGCAACCAAAGCTCCGACTTTTCCAGAAACTCCTCCAGGGATCCACCCCGATTGGCGATATCATCCAGCGTTTGCTCCCAAACCGCCGTGGTGGCTGGATCGGTGACACTGTGCGGCAAAGCGTCGGTCAAGGCACGGCCTGCGGGTTGGCTGATGAGATGCTTCTTCCCTTCCTTGGCCAGCAACTCCCGCCGGAGAAGGGTTTCAATGATCGAAGCCCGTGTCGCCTCGGTGCCGATGCCCGATGTATCGCGTAAAATCTTGCGTAAACGCGGATCTTCCACCAACTTGCCTACCATCTTCATGGCTTGAATCAACGTCCCCTCGGTATACCGTTGGGGAGGTTTGGTCTTCTTGGCTTGGATCTCTGCTTTTTCAACCTGGGCGGATTCGCCCACCTCGACTGAGGGGAGCTTCTGGGGTTGCTCACGCCCCTTGGTCTTCTTCTTTCCTTGCGGGCTCGGCTTGCTTGCCGCCTGGGTGTTCTGCTTGCTGGAACCCAGGACCTCCTTCCAGCCTAAAACCCGATCCACTCGACCCGATACCCGAAACACCTCATCCTGGACGCGGGTGTGAATGACCGTGGCATCATACTCATAAAGCGGGAAAAATTGGGCTAAATAGTGACGTCGAATCAGATCATAAAGCAGGGTCTCTTCACGGCTGAAGCGTCCAACCTGCACCCGAGCCGATGTGGGAATGATGGCATGATGGGCCGCAACGGCGTACCCTGGAACAGCTTCGCTCCGACCACCCCAAGCGGGGGCGGATTTTTTTGCTCGGCCACCAGGAGACCGTACCCGACCTGTTGCCGGAGCTGGATATGTTTGTTCTGCCGTCCCAGATGGAGGCACTGGGAACCGCGATTCTGGAGGCCTCCGCCAGCGGGGTCCCGGTGGTGGGCAGCCGGGTGGGGGGGATCCCGGAGTGCATCGAAGAG
>JADFWT010000331.1 GCA_015233785.1 Magnetococcales bacterium | reverse complement strand
GTCTCAATCAGAAGGGTTTAAACCGTTTCAGACGAAGCGCATTGGTAACCACCGTAACGATGAACAATAACAAGGCGAAAGAAACAAAAATCGGTGATAGAAGAATGCCGAACCACGGAAACCAAACCCCGGCGGCCAGAGGAATCAGCACGACGTTGTAGGCAAAGGCCCAGAACAGGTTTTGTTTGATGTTGCGCAGGGTGGCGCGAGAGAGCCTGATGGCGGTGGCGACGCCGCGAGGATCGCCGCTCATCAGGGTGATGTCCGAAGCCTCCATGGCGATATCGGTTCCGGTGCCGATGGCGATACCGACGTTAGCCTGGGCCAGAGCAGGGGCGTCATTGACACCGTCGCCAACCATGGCCACTGTTTTTCCGACGTCCATCAACCTTTTAACTTCACCGGATTTGTGCTCGGGAAGTACCTCGGCGCGCACATTCTGAATACCAAGCTGGCGGGCGATGGCGTTGGCGGTGCGTTGATTGTCGCCGGTCAGCATCACCACTTCGACACCCATTTCGCCAAGAGCCTTGACGGCTTGAGCACTAGACTCTTTGACCGTATCGGCCACTGCAAGAACACCGGAAAGAGTGCCTTCAATGGCAACCAACATGGCGGTTTTTCCGTCTTCTTCGTACGCCTCCAACGTAGAAGAGTGTTCAACGACGTCCATGCCGTTTTCTTGCATAAGGCGGCGCGTTCCAACAAGCACACGCCGACCTTCGATGATGGCATCTACACCCTGTCCGGTAATTGAGTGGAAGTTCTCGGGAGTGCTTAGTTTCAAGTTCTGTTTTTCCGCCCGCTCTACAATCGCCTGAGCCAGAGGATGTTCGGATCGTTTCTCCGCTGAGGCGGCCAGACGCAAGCCTTCTTCATCCCCGGTCCAATCGGTCAATACCGGCTCCCCTTGCGTCAGCGTTCCGGTCTTATCGAACATCACCACGTCCAGCTTGTGGGCCGTCTCCAGCGCCTCGCCACCACGCACCAGAATGCCGTGCTCCGCGCCTTTTCCGGTTCCCACCATGATGGAGGTGGGCGTGGCCAATCCGAGGGCGCATGGACAGGCGATGATCAGTACCGAGATAAAATTGAGCAAACCGTAGGTCAGAGCCGGTTCAGGACCGAACAACCACCAGACCAGAAAGGTGACCAAGGCAATAACGATCACTACCGGCACAAACCAAGCCGCCACATCATCCGCCAGACGCGCAATGGGTGGCTTGGCCCCTTGGGCCTTCTGCACCATATCGACGATCTGAGCGAGAACGGTATCTTTGCCGACCTTCTGCGCCTCAAAGGTAAATGCGCCAGTACGGTTGATGGTTCCGCCCACCACCGGATCACCAGGGCCTCGATTCACCGGGATCGACTCTCCGGTAATCATCGACTCATCCAGAGTGGCTGTTCCCTCAATGATGGTCCCATCCACCGGGGCCTTCTCACCGGGACGCACCACAACGTGGTCTCCAGCCACCACTTCAGAGAGAGGAATATCCTGTTCCACACCATCTCGAATCACACGCGCCGTCTTGGGAGCCAGTCCCATCAATTTTCGAATCGCCTGTGACGTGTTGCCCTTTGCGCGGGCCTCCAGAAAACGACCCAGCAATATCAGGACGATGATTGCCCCGGAGGTGTCGAAGTAGACCTCCGCCGCAATCCCCTGAACCATGAACAGTTCTGGGGCAAACAGCACCAACAGCGAATAGAAATAGGCGCTCGATGTGCCGACACTGACCAGGGTATGCATGTTGGCTGTGCCATGACGAACGCTGGCCAGGGCGCTTTGATGAAAATGGAGACCCACCCAGAATTGAACCGGCGTGATCAAGATCCATTGAATCAGATGATTGGCCTGCTTGCTGATGGGGATCAGCTCGCCCAGTCCCAGCTTGTTCCAGTGCATGACCAAAAAGGTGGTGATGACAAACCCAGCGCCGATCTTAAGGCGCTTGATGATGTCCAGATACTCTCGCTTGCGCTCCTGCTCCGCCACATCCTCCAGGGCTTCGTCGGCCTCGGTTTTGATCAACTGGTAACCAGACTCTTCAACGGCATGCTTGAGATCAGAAAAATCAACGATGCCCGGTATGAACTGGACCTCCGCCGACAAGGTGGCCAAGTTAACCTGGGCGGTCTGCACGCCGGAAAGCGCCAGCAGCGCCTTCTCCATACGACCGACACAGGAGGCGCATGTCACATCGCCTACGGCATACTGTTCGGTGATTGTAGGTACCTCGTATCCTGTCTTGCGCACCATGTCCACCAGCTCATCCAATGCGGCGGATCCGGTGACCGTAGCGCGGGATGTGGCCAGATTGACCGCCGCCTTATCAACATTTGGCATCCCGTTCAGGGCACGCTCCACCCGACCGGAACAGGAGGCGCAGG
>JADFWT010000330.1 GCA_015233785.1 Magnetococcales bacterium | reverse complement strand
AGGTTTCGAATCGTGACAGCCCAATCACTGGAGCTGTTGGCGTCGCTCAGTAAGACATTTCTAGAGCGGCTCGACACACTGTTTCTGGAGGTGAGCCCTACCAAAGAGGCAGATACAATCGCTCCTCCACCCACCCCTATTGCATGACCGTCAGAGCTTCTTGGCCAACTTGCCGATTAAAGGCAGAGACCATGTTCGGTTTAATACCACAGAGACCATACCGAACAGAGAGAGCCCACCGATGACATAGGCGGAAAAAACAAAGAACGCCCCTCCAATGACTGGAATAAAAAGCAGAAAGATCGCCCCCATGGTCCAGATCCAAAGAAGTAGCCCCTGACGGCTGTGGAAGTGAACAAAACGGTTCTCGCGATGCTTTAGGAGCGGGATGAGGCAGAGAAAACTCAAATAGCTGTAAAAAGCCAGCATGCGGGGATTCTCTTTGACGCTCTTGATCCGCTTCTGTTGGGGGGCAGACATGGGCAGGGCCTTAATGGGGATCCATAGGTCGTATATAGCGGGGAGGAGGGGGTATGAGATCATCGCTCTCCAACGCCCGCATCATGGATGGGCGCGTGCGCAATACAATGTAGGTCAGCGGCACCAAGTGTACAATCAGCATCAGACCAATCACCACATCGGCCATGGACCAGATAAACGCCACCGGAAAGAAAGGGCCACAGAAGGTGATACCCGCAAAGAACCAACGGTAAGCGCGGGTGTTCTTCCCGCCAAGATAAACGTAACAGCGCTCGGAAAAGTGCGCCCAGCTAATGATGGTGGTGTAGGCGAACAGCCCCAAAGAGAGCATCACCACCACCCGCCCAACACCCCCAAGGCCATCTTGAAACGAGATGACCGTCAAATAGGCACCGGTAAGATCCGGCCAGTGGCCCTTGGAGAGAATCACAAGGCCGGTCATGGTGCATACCAGCAGCCCATCCACCAATGGAGCCAGTGCGGCCATATAGGCCCCTTTTGCGGGATGGTCGGTGTTGGCGCTCTGGAGAAACGGGGCAACGCCCATGCCGGAGAAGTGTGAAAACACCCCTCTGGAGACGCCAAATTGAATCGCCTGCATCACGGTGAATCCGGCCACGCCCCCGGCAAAAGAGTAGGGGCTCCAGGCATAACGAAACACCATCACCAGCGCGTCGAATGTGGCGTGCAGATCCAGAAATAGAATGGTGAGACTGGCGATCACATAAATAATGATCATCCAGGGAGCAAAGGCCACGCTGAACTCAACAATGGAGCGGATACCGCCCACCACCACAATCGCCACCGCGCCAAACAGCAACATGGCGACAGCCAGCGCCGAAAACCCCAACTCGTTGGTGACGGCATGGGAGACCGAGTTGGCCTGAATAAGATTGGCGCTGACCAACCCCTGAAACAGGATCAAACCAGCCAGAAGCGGGGCAACACGGGGCCACCGGGGACTGATGAACTTGACCATATAGGCCATGGGGGTGGCAAACAGCGGCGAGGAGGGGTCTTTCGGCTGATGCCGTATGGCCAGATAGGTGGAGCACATGCGAAAGCTGGCCCCAAACAGCGCCGACATCCAGATCCAGAACAGCGCCCCAGGTCCACCCAGATGAATCGCCGTACCCACACCGGCCAGATTGCCGACACCAATGCTGGCCGCCAGGGCGGCAATAAAGGCTTTGCGATGGGAGATGGTTCGATCATCGCGGGGCGCATCGGTGGAGGGCTTCTCCCACCAAAGACTTTTCATCATGCTGATCGACCGCCGCCAGGAGACGGCACGGGTCATCACCAGCAACAGAAATCCAATCTCAAGATAGATCAGGCTCAGGAACGGATTCCAGATCCAGGCCGCCAACCAATCCATGAATGCCATCAAGCCATATTCCCGAGCTGCTGCCTACGCGCCACGCGCCTGGAGACCCTATCGGTCACAACCCGGTCATTCTACACCTTTGGTGTGGAGGTTGCTAGATGGCTTGCGCGTTACAGGCTACGTCGGACCGTCTCAAGGATGGAGTCGGCTATACTCTTGTAGCTCAACGTCTCCACCACCTTCTTGTAAGACGCCTCTGCCACCTTCTCTCGAGCCTGCTCATCCGGGAGATAGCGCTGCACCAACTCCAGCAACTCATGCTCGTTGTTGAAGAACACCACTTCACCATCCTCTTCGCTGAAGTAGCGCTTGATGGGGGAGTTGTCCCACGCCTCGGGTACCCACTTGGAGAGCATGAAAGAGCGGCTGCCCATAATCTCCAAAGCCCGCATATGCAGCGTGGTACCGGGGCTGTTGCTGATGCAAATTTTGGAGCGGTTCATCAGGTTGTTCAGCATATTGCCGTTTTGGGCTGATCCTTTGGCCGCCTCTTTCATATCGGGAAACTGGTCCCAGTTATTGCCGTAGGCGTGAACCT
>JADFWT010000032.1 GCA_015233785.1 Magnetococcales bacterium | reverse complement strand
CCTCAGAGTAGAATCAATGCATTTAAAATTTTGACATAAACTTCATGGAAAGGAGACCATGTGTTGCCCTCATGGCAAACTTGATCTTTGGTGGGAGGGCTCTGCCAATCACTTGGATTACGGTCGAAAGGAAAAAGGGGCCAAGAGCACGGGAAAACGGGGCTTATTCATCGTACAGAGCGATGTGATTTGAGCTTGTTTCAGTTGGGTTTACGTTGGTTGGAGTTCTTTCTCAATGAGGACCTTAGGCTCACCATGCCGCTCTGTCAGGCTTGGGGGCAACAATGTGTCCGGCAGTGAAGCCTAAGATAGGGTTAAAACATCCCCTTAAGCTGGTTGAGGACATCGGAGACATTCTGCATTTTCTCTACCTGCTGATTCACCTGATCCATCACCTTGGCGGGCTGATCGGTGGTGGCTGTTTGAGGCACCAGGGCTGCGGCTTGCTGCGCCTCCTCGGCTGCTTGTGTGGCGAGTTCACCAGCAACGGTGGACTTCTCAAACTGACTCTTGGCGATGGTGAGTTTCTTACCGGTTGGATTATGAACCTCCAACCACTGGCGAATCTCTTTCCCGGCCAGCAGCACCTTGTCCGGGGTGATGCTGCGCACACTGGCCCCAACATTTTGCAGCGTTTCGCCCTCTTTAAACAGTTGGCCGTCGATCACGGCAAAACGATTGCCTCCTGAAACATAGGACATGGAGACAACGCGCTCATTAAACTGCTCCGTATTGGCGCTCTCTGTGGCCACAAAGCTGTTGATGGTCCTTTCGGAGTAACCCACCATACGGAAGTCGATATCTCCACCACCCAAATTGCCTGGATTGTAGAGCTGGCTCAATCGCGGCATAAGATGCTTGATGCTGCGCTCTTCCTTCAGATCCACGTCGGGCACATTGGCAACTGAAAAACCGCCTGGGGTTTGTGTCAGCCCTCCCATGGCAGCCATGGGGTTCGGCCCGGCTTTCGTTTTATTCATGAGATGGTAGGCGTACCCTCCCGTGCCAACCAAGGCGGCGCTCATCAGAGTGACGGATACAATGCCGAATAGTTTGGCCTTCACGACCCCTCCTTCACCACGGTCATCTTAAACAGCACCTCATTGACGTCCGTCGTAAAATCGCTTTTGGTAGGTACATAGCCTCGGCTTCTCAGACTGCCGATGAATCCCTCATGGTAGCGGATGGCATCACGAAAACCGTTTCGAATCATCCCTTGAATCGTGACCACCGGACGTTTGTTCTCATCGTAGGTGATCTCAACCTCTTTGAAATACATCTTGCCTTTGCGAGCCAGCGTCAGTTCGACAAAAATGGCCCTGAGGGACGGTGCATCCTTGAGCTTATCCAGTGTGCTGGAGAAAGCCAATACATCTTTATAGGTTGGATCCACCGGCACGATCTTCTGTTGCACCACGCTGAGATCCTGGAGTTGAATGGCTTTCTGCTCCATGGCCAACACCGAACGCTGCACGTAGAGTGACGACCAGTAAAGTCCTCCGGCCAGCAACCAGACGCCAAGAGCCAACCAGGGTAGAATACGCTGTGCCCGATAGCGCATCAGAGGTGTGCTTCCAGAGACCGTTTGGCGATCGGTCAGATGGCGCAAGACCTGCGGAATGGAGGCCACTACCCACGCCTCGCCGCTGATGTCGTACATGTGCGGCTTCAGCACCTCGTACTCCACCTCCATCTTTTTGCCCATATTGACCACCCACTCGGCGCGCATCATGCGATTCTGCTCCGGAGTCAGCGATCCGTCCTGAGAGGCCCAGCCGGTTTCGCCGGTCTCTTTGGTTTTGGTGATGGTGGAGTCGTCGGAGGCTCCAAAGGTGGCGAAGGTCGGCGTTGCGGTGCGGGTGGATCCCTCTTCATGGCCCATCAACCAGCAAAAATAGACCATCTTATCAAGCTTATAGCGCCCCTCTTCCGCCATATTTTTCAGCTCTAGCTGCACGGAGTCTGCCAAGGCTAAAATAGCATCGGCATCACGCCCAAATGCGGAGACTCGTGTGGCCCCCAGCACCTTTCCGCCCTTACCCACCAGAATATCCACATGGCGGTCATGCTGGAACAGGATAGCGACATGTTTCCGAGCGCCATAGTGGTTCAGGCAGCCCAGCATCAGCGAGTTGACCGAAAAGAGAAGCTCCTGAAAGTTATCCTCTTCAGCTCGATTTTCATGGGGCGTATGCTTGTCACGGTCCATGGCCGTGATCATCATCTGGGTCACACCCTGACCACGAGACTGCATCCAGTGGGGAAACACCATCGCCTCACCGGTAATATCGCCCTGCTCCTGCATACGGCGTTGCGCCACCTGGGCCGCATATTTTTGCGGCGACTCGACGCTTATCAACTGCGGCTCGGCACTGCCGAAATCGGTAATTACCCATTTATCGCCACGAATCTCGTGGACATCGGTAATATTCTGGATACGGCGACGGCGCATAAAAAAGATTTCGCCGTCGATCTCCAGGACCAACTTATCTCTGAATGCTTTTTTCATTGGCGTTGGAACACGTAAAAAGTGCCTTTCAGTGTGACGGACAGGTTGGTCTTTCCATCCACGATATCGTTCAATTGGTAATCTTTATTCGATGAATTTTCAATATCTTTCTGGGTAAGATATTTCAGCAGAAAGCGCTCTGGCGAGAAGTAAAAACTGGTTCCCTGGGGGGTGTATCCATGCCTGGCATGCTCCAGCACACCCTGGAAGTTGGTCAACTCCATGGGCTGGTCCACCACATTCACCTGATAGGGTATCCAACTCTCACTCCGCGAGTGGGTCTGTTTGGCGGTTTTCATGAACGCATCTACACGGGTGCGAAACCGATTGATACTCGTCACCTTGGATTGATAGAGATCCTTGGCGCTGCGAAGCTTCTGGGACTCCTCAAGCAGGGTCTCAGCCTTGCGTTGTGCCTCCAGGGAGTGGATCAATTTCTGAGCAGCGTAAGGCAGTACCAAAAGCGCCGCCAACGCCAACAGCAGATAGAAGTATCGGGTTATGAATAGCATTGAACCGGTAATCCTCCACACGTCCATCTCGGCGAACGGCACCCGCCGTGAACGACCATCTACGGGACATCAGGTTATCATGGTAGCCTAATGCACCCTTAATGCCACCTTTTTCCAACTTCATAAATGGAAATTAGCGTTTGACATTCCGCCAGACACTGCATTAGAATTTAGCGTGTATACTCAATTGTTATATTGACCAAGTTATAGCTTTTCCTCAGGAGATGCAAGATGCGTAGCATTCGAAATAAACGTGAAGGGGGCTTTTCGCTGATCGAACTGGCCATTGTGTTGGTCATTATCGGCCTCATCATCAGCGCCGTCACCATTGGTAAAGACACCATGCGCAGTGCAGAACTGAACAAGCTATGGACCGGCTTGGTCAGCCCCTATATCCAGAGCAGCTACGGCTACTACGCCAAAATCGGTAAAATGCCTGACTGTACCGCCGGAACAGACTGCACCACCGCATTCTTGAAGCTTGGTCTGTATGGTAAAGTGACAGCCGACGAGAGCATGACTTACAACAAGGCTGATGGTGCCACAGCAACGGTTTCGTTGACATCCATTAAGCCAAAGACCGCCAATCCAAGGCATCTTGAGCTGGTTTTCGGGGACACGGATACAACGAACAACGAAGGTCTCAACGCCATTATCGGTTATACCGGCGGAGTGATTGCTACCAATGCGATTACAATCACCTTGACCCAGTTTGCCGCCGATTACTCAGCCAACCTGTAGGTGCTCTTTGAAGCGATTCTCTGACCGTACCTGATCAACTTGTTGGTCCTGCTGAGAGAGCCTCCCAAATGTATCCACTTGGGGGGCTTTTTCTTCTTTCAGGAGTGCATTCAATGGTAAAGATTGGCCACATCCAGTCCTCCCCTTCCCGCCCTGCGCAGCCTATCGTGTCAGAGTCTGGATTCAGTCTCATTGAGCTCTCCATTGTGCTCATCATCATCGGCATCATCATGTCTACCGTGGCCCAGCTCTACCCCAATCTGATCATGTCCAACTTCTCCAAGCAGAATGCCACCCGCATGACCCAGGCCTATAATGCGATCATCGGCTACATGTCGGCCAATCACAAACTGCCCTGCCCGTCCACTTCGGCCACCAGCGGCGACCAGGATGTCTCCGGGGTGGGTGGTGTGTGTGGAGCAGCCGTAGGGTATCTGCCCTACAACGTGCTTGGGCTCAACTTTACAGCCGATGTCTATCAGAATGCGATTGTCTACGGGGTCTATAACAACAGCGCTGCGGGGGATAATGTCCCGGATTTGACCGGTATCAGTGCTACCAACAGCAACCGTAGCGACATCTGCAACGATCTGGCCAATGCGTCCGATGCCACCGCTGTGGATACCCTGCTCCATGTGGTGGATGACACCAGCAATGCCCTGGATCAGAACATCCCCTTTGTGGTGATGTCTCGCGGCTTCAACACAAGCTACGACACCCCCCACGCCGCCCCACCAGCGCTGATCTTCTCAAAATCCACACGGACCATCAACGTCGATTCCTACGATGATCTGGCCTATTCGCCTTCGTTTACCCAACTGAGCGGACGGCTGCGTTGCGGGCAGAATCGTGATCCTCTAAGGATTGTCAACACATCCATACACAGTGGTGAGGCCGGGGTAGAATACAAAGCCACATTCTATGCTGATGGACTTCGAGGAACAAACTTCCAATGGTGTGTTAAATCAACAGAGGTAACCGTTGGGTTCTCTCCAGCAAATGTCTCTACAGACTGCTCTGTTGCAGGTAATTATTCAGCCTCAGGAACAGCAAATTTGACGCTTGACTTAACTACCAGTCAAACTGGATCATTAGGAGGCGGTACAAAAATGTTTGAGGTGTTTCTCAAAGATGTAGCCTCTAGCGATACAGTAAACCGCACTTATACGCTCGTACTTGCTCCTTATGTTGCTCCATAGTCTATAATCCTCCAGGAGGCGGGCCACCACTACTGCCGCCGCCGCCAATGCTGCCGATCAAGGTGTAGAGCGGCGAGAAGAGCGCCACCGCCATCAGCACAAAAAGACCACCGCCAATGCCCAGTGCAATGGGCTCAATCACCTTGCCGATGTTGGCGACCAGGAACGCCAGCTTCTGGCGATACTCGGTGGCGATATACTCCAACTGATCCGAGAGCGTTCCGCTCTGCTCGCCGACACCAATCATACGGACCACAAAGCCGGGAAAAATTTCAGCGCGCTCAAAGGCCTCTTTAAGAGGAATACCCTGAATCAGATGATCCCGCACCTCCGCCATCTTCTCTTTATAGACCTCGTTACTGAGTGCCTCCGAGAGAACTTTCAGGCTGTACATAACATCGACGCCGGAACGAAGCATCAAGCTGAAATACTCGGTGATAAAGGCGAGATTATAGGTGACCATAATGAGCTTGATCACCGGAGTTTTTAACAGTATCAGGTGAAACATGCGGCGTACCGGCTGAAATTGTCGAACTGAAAACACGATCAGAACAATCACCGATACAAAAGCCAGAAACATGGTCCCGCCATGCAGCTCCAAAAACTCGGCGGTATTGATTAACCATACCGTCAAGGGAGGAAGCTCTACCTGCATCTTGGCAAACATGCCAATCATGGGCGGTACCACAAAGGCAATCCAGAAAATCATCGCCCCAAAGATGGCCACCAGCATAAAAATGGGATAGATCATCGCCCCTTTCATATCCTTGGCAATCTTATCCATGCGCACCTCGTGCTCGGCGGCATCCTTGATGGTGCGATCCAGTGAGCCGGACTCCTCGCCAAGCCGAATTAAAAACAACATGGTATCGGGAAAGATGCGCGTAAACCCCTTGGCCGCATCGGAAAAGCTGGAACCGGACTCGATGCGCTGCACAATCTGTCCGCCAATTTTGGAGAGAGTGGGGTTTTCGTGGGCGGCTACAGTATCTTTGATCCCCCCCAGCAGCGGAATACCCGCCTTGAGAATCACCGCCAGATTATTGAGCGCCTCGGCCAGCTCCTCACGGGAGACCGGCTTCTCTACAAAAATTACCAGATAGTGCAGGATGGTCCCCAACCAATCGGAGAGCGGCTGGGCAAACAGCACCGTGCCCCCATCACGCTCCAGATAGGTCATGGCGGAGTTGGGATTGTCGAATGGCAACTCAATGAGGCCGCCATCCACCTTCCCCTCTTTGCTGATCCGCTTATAGTGAAAAAATGACATGATCTATCCTCCCGCAATGGGGAATTCAGGTGGGCCTAGTGGCCCAGAACGCGCACGACCTCTTCCACCGATATCTGGCCGTCCTTCACCTTACGAACGGCGCAATCAAAAATATCCCGGAAGCCACTGCGCTTGGCGGTCTCCACCATGGTATCCAAAGGCTCATCACGACCAATTTGAATCGATAGCTCTTTATTGGAGCGCATAATTTCGTAAATCAGCGTCCGACCGCTATAGCCGGTGTCGCGACACGACTCGCACCCCTTGCCCCGAAATAGCTCGGTAATGGTGGGATCGCCCAAATAACGAAGCTCCTCTTCGCCTGGGGCGTAGGGCTCCTTGCAGTTCGGGCAGATGCGTCGCACCAGACGTTGACTCACCACCCCCACCAGCGAGTCCGCCAGCATGAATGAGGGAATGTTCAGAGAGCGAAGACGAGGCAGCGCACCAAAGGCGGTGTTCGTGTGCAGGGTTGAAAGCACCAAGTGGCCGGTTTCCGATGCGGAAATCGCCGTTTCAGCCGTCTCGCCGTCACGAATCTCACCCACTAGAATCACATCCGGGTCGTGACGCAAAAAGAAGCGAATGGCGCTGGCAAAGGTATAGCCGGCCTTGGCATTAATCTGGGTCTGACGAATGAGCGGAATGCGGTATTCGATGGGATTCTCCACCGTTAAGACATTCTTCTCGGTTAGATTCAAGGCGCGCACCGCCGCATAGAGGGTGGTGGTTTTACCCGATCCTGTGGGGCCCGTGAGCAGCACAATACCAAACGGCTCGTTGAAGATGCGCGTCATCAACGCAATATCCTCATCAAAAAAGCCTAACTGGCGCATACTCATGAAGTCACCCTTGGCAGGCAACAGACGAATCACCAGGTTTTCGCCAAAGGGGCAGACCGTGGAGGAGACACGGAAATCATAGGGATTGTTGAGAATGGTATCGGTAAAGCTGCCGTCCTGTGGAAGGCGCTGCTCGGCAATATCCATATCGGCGCGCATCTTGATGGTGGAGATGAGACGCTTCATCTCCGGCGGCAGAGCAAACATGGCCCGAAGCACGCCGTCAATCCGAAATGCCACACTGATGGTGCGGTCCATGGGGCGGATATGAATGTCCGAAGCGCGGTTCTTCACCGCCAGTTGCAGCAGGTGGGAGATAAAAGTATCCAGCGACCGCACACCATCCACATCGGCCTGGAGAAGCTGCGTCTCCCGCTCAATGAGCTTCTCAACCGGATTTTCAAGAAAGTAGTAGTAGTACTGAATGGCGTTCTGAATCTTACCGTTCTCACCCTGCATAAAGATCGGCTTGCGCCCCGAAGTACGGGAGATGAGTTTTTCCAGACCCTCCACATCATCCGTGGCGGTGGCAACCTGTAACAGATCTCCCTGTACGCGGATAGGCAGAAAGTGGTTGTTCAAGCACATGTTCATGTTAAACAGCCGCAGCAACTCATCTTCAGGAACCACCTGATCTACATCCACATAGTCCCGATGTTCCTGATCGGCAATGGTGGTGGCAATATCGTATTGGGAGATAAAGCCAAGCCGCTCCAGAATCTCACCCACCATTTCACGGGTCACTTTCTGATCCTGCAACGCCAGTTGGATATGCCCTTCGGTGATCAGCCCCTTATCCTGGAGCAGCATACCAAGCGGTTTTCTTTTTACTTCGCCCATGACTCTCTCCCTCCCATCGCCAAGCTTCCAGCAGCGCTGCCGACCTCAAGCGTTCCCCTACCCACCAGACCGCCCTTTTGGGGTGCGCTTATTGATAAAAATTTGATCCCGAATGCGTAGGGTCTTCTTGATACGGTCCACTTCCTGCTGCGCGGATTCATAGGAATTCCAAGGCCCACCCCAGACCAAAAACCAACGGCCTCGTTTCAATGAGGTCGTACGGGTTACATAGGCCGGGATGCCGAGTTCATGCATCTTTGCCATCCAAACATCGACCCGATGTTGGGTTTTGAAACTGGCCAGTTGCGCCACCCAATCCACCCCCATCACAGGTGGAACACCCCCATTTAATCGTGCCGTCAGCCGCTCATCCGCCACTTGCAGGGTATCGATATCGGCCCCAGGCCGGTCTTGTTGAATCTTTGCCGGGGGAATCACGGTTCGACTTTTAAGAACCGTTCGTCGGGCCGGCTTTTTCGGCGTTCCAGCCAGTTTTCCTGCGGTCTCATGGGCCAGCAAAAACTGTGTGGCGGCATCAGGAATACCGGTACGGGGAAGACCATGCGTTTTCTGGAAACTCATCACCCCTTTGAGGCTCAGCCGTCCGACATTGCCATCCAAATTGGAGTGATAGAGCCCTAAGGCCGCCAACTGCTTCTGAAGATGAAGAATTTCCGGCCCTACTTTTCCGTAATGAAATGGCCCAATCCAGTGACTGGGCTTCCAGAAGAAGAGATACTCTCGCACCGTGCCATCAGGCCGCTTAATGGGCAGAAGCGTATAGTGCCGCGCCACTCCTTGAGGCAGCGTACGCAGCCGCACCAGACGATAACCACGCTCTCTGGCGATTCGACCAACCACCGGGTCCAACCAGTTTTCCGATAGACCCCGAGAAAACTCGGTTTGGTAAGCTTGGAGCCCATAGGCCGACAAGAACGGATCCACCAGATCCACCCCAGCACTTGAGGAAGCGGACGATTGGTCTGCAATGGGGGTCTCATCCACCGAAACGGGAGAGAGATCCAGCTCAAGACTTCTCGTCTGACTGACGGTCTCGGCCTCCTGCATCGCCTTTTGGGCCTGCGCCTGGAGCACCTTGGCCTCTGCCATCATGCGGGACGCCTCATCGCGAATGCGTTGCGCCTCCTGCTCTTCTCTTTTTCGCTCGGCACGAAGTTCATCCAGAACCTGTTGTGACTTCTGACGGGCCTCTTCGGCCTGTTGCTCTGCTTTTTTCTGCGCCAACTGAGCCTGGGCCAGCTTTCGCTCAATCTCCAGCCGTGCTTGCTGCGCCTGTGTTTCAGCTCTTAGACGAACCTCTTTCGCCTCTTTCAGCTCCAGTTTGGCTTGAATGACGGCGCTATTGGTGGTTTTCCTCAGCGCTTCCAGTTCGCTTTTAAGGTGACGTTTTTCGCGATCATTCAGCGAAGACCACACCTCTTTGGCCTTTTGAGATTCACTCTTGACCTGCTGGACCTGACGACGGGCCAGCAGTGCGGACGCCTCGGCCTTCTCCAGCACCTCACGACTTTTACGTCGCATCTGCTCTGCTTCAGCTTTGGCCTGGGCCGCTTCAGCCTCGGCATGACGACGGGCCGCATTGGCCTGCTCCAGCGCGGTAGCACGGGCCTTGGTCTCAGCACGCGCCTGCTCCAGGAGCGCTCTGGTTTTGGCCGCTTCGGCTTCGGCCTGCTCTCGGGCCGCCTTCTCCTGGGCCAAAGCTCGGCTCTTCTGCTCCATCTCCGCCTGAACCTGCTGCGCCTGAGCTTTGGCCTTGTCGGCATCCGTCTTGGCACTGGTTAGATCACTGCGGGCTTTCTCGGTGGCCATTCGAGCTTCAGCCATGGCCAGTTCGGCCTCATCGGTGCGACGCTTGGCCCTGGCTACAGCTTCGGCCTGCCTGTTGGCTGCACGTTGACTCTTCTCCGCCAAAAGTGCCGCCTGCTCTGCCTCCAGACGTGACGTCTCAAAAGCAGCCATCGCCTTGGCCACATCCAGTCTGGCACGCTCGGCATCGCTCTCTGCGTTGACGCGGGCCTGCTTCTCAGAACGCAGTGCGCTGCGGTGCTGTTGGGACTCCTGTCGGGCCTTGGCGGCAATCATCTTCTGACGGGCCGACTCACGACGGGCCTTGGCCGCCGTCAACATCGCCTTTGACTCCGCCATCTGCGCCTGAGCCACCTGCTTACGGGCCATCTCCTGGGTCGCTGTGGAGCGGTCCATCTGCGTCTTGAGAAGCGCCTCCTCAGCCGCATCACGTTTGACAGGCTGTTGAGCTTGATCGGTCGCACTCGGAGCTGGCTGCACCTTCTGAACCACCGGCGTTGCCGAAGGCTCATCCGTTGCAGAAGAGGGAGGCATCTTGAACCACAAAAAGGCCGCCAGCGCCCCCAATGCACCGATCCCAACCGCCGATAGCCCCAACTTGAGTGCCAACGGTTTCCAGCTCCGCTTCGGCATGACCAACGCCACTTCAGCCGCTACCTCCACCACCAACTTGCGGGTCAACTTCTGGGTGTTGTAGGCAAACAGCGCATAGAGGCTGCGATCCATTAACTTGTTGATCAGCCGGGGATTACCGCTGGTGAGCTGATGGACCGCCTTAAAGGTATCATCCGGGATGGTGATATTTCCCACACCGCCGGATGCGTTCAGGCGGAAAAAAACATACTGCTTCAGCTCATCCAGGTCGTAGGGGTGCATGACACCATAGACCACGATACGGCTCTTCAGTTGGCGAAGCTCGTGGGCGTCGAGTTTCTCGGCCAGTTCAGTCTGACCCACCATCAGAATCTGCACCAGCTTTTCGGCGTTGGTCTCCAAGTTGGAGATCATCCGCACCAGCTCAAGACTCTCCTGGGTCAGGTTTTGGGCATCGTCCAGCACAATGGCGCAGTTGCGGCCCTGGTGATACTGCTCAATCAGAAAGGCGTTAAGCGCGGCCAGATGGCTCCGAGAGTCGAGCCCCTTCTCCACATCAATGCCGAAGTCGCGGTTAATCTCTTCCAGTAGGTCAGCACCTTGCAAAAAGGTATTGAATACCAATGCAGTATTAACCTTACCCTCATCAAGAATGCGCATCAGGCGGTGGCTGATGGTGGTCTTACCAAGCCCCACTTCACCCGTCACCACCATGAACCCCTTACGGGTATGGATACTGTGCAGAATTTCAGCGATCAGCGCATCAACACGGGCAGGAAGAAAGAAGGTCTCGGCATCCGGAGCGACCGGAAATGGATTACGCTTAAGCCCCAGATAGGCAAGGTAGGCCTCCCGATGCTCAGCCATAGCGGCCACTTCGGAGATGGAGGCGTTCTGATGAACAGCCTCTCGACTACCGGATGGAGGGGGATTGGTTTTTGAGAAATGGCTGCTCATGGCCGATTAACGAAAATAGCTAAACATTCCAGGCAGACGTGGATCATCGGGATAGAGCTCCAAAAGTTTGTGCAGTCGATCCCGCGACGCTTTTTTATGGCCGCGACGGAATTCAATAATGGCCATATTGAGGCCAGCCTCCAGATCGTCGGAACGCTTGTCCAAGACCCGCTTAAGAAAACTCTCCGCCTCATCGCCCTTGCCTTGAAGCATGGCCCAATAACCACGCATATTCAGCAGAAACAGATCGTCCGGCTTTTTGAGATTTTCCAGCGCGGCAAACTGACGAGACACCTCCACGGCATCATGCTGGGCAATCGCACTGTGGAGCTTCCTGGTCACATCACCCACCTGACGACCATGGTCCAACACCGTATCCATGGGATCCTGCTTGGCGACTTCAGGCTCGGACTCCGGCATCGGTTCGTCGTCCAGGGGCTCCTCCTCATCGGAATAGAACACACCCTCTTCCGGCATCTCTAACGGTGCAGGAGCCCGCTCTGCCATTTGGGTGGATTCTTCATCCCCAGAACCACCCAGTTCCAGCTCTTCATCTTCGCCACCCATAACCGGATCAAAGAGATTCTCATCCAGCAGCTCCAGAGCACCATCATCCTGATGATCATCCAATCCAAGGTTTGCATCCACCAACTCAAGAGCAGGGAGCTCACCATCATCACCCTCCTCCATTGTTTCGGCACCCTGGTTTGGAGAGGCCCCGCGGCCGTTCTCCTTGTTAACCACAACCTGATCCATGGCTGTCTCAAGAGGCACGGCCACAGACTCTTCAGTACCCTTGTCGGCGACCATTACAGAAGGCTTATCGGGCGCTTTCTCCTGAAACATCGAATAGGCAAAAAAACCGCCCCCCAACAACAGCAAAACGCCGGTAGCAGCACCAGCGATCACGACAGGCTTTTTTTTCCAGAACGGTAACCCCTCGCCGCCGTTCTCACCCTCCGTGGGCTGCGGATCAAGCTTACCGCCCGGAGCCTCTTCCGACCCCGAGCGTTTAAGCTTCTTGAGCGCTTTGAACATGACGCTCACAGAATGGTCACCCTCAACATGATGATGAGCTCTTTGACCTCTTCGGTCTCCTCATTTTTCTGAAACAGTTTGCCGAGAACCGGAATCTCCGAGATAACCGGTACGCCCATCCGTGAGGTGCTATTGGACTTGTTGATCAAGCCACCCAGAAAAACCGTATCGCCATCGTTCAACTCAAGGACGGTGCTGATCTCCTTAAGATCAATCTCAGGGGTGGTGTAGCTGACCGTCGTGCTGCCTGCCGTCACGGTGTTAAGCCCCATGCTGGTGGAGTCAACATTACTCTGCATCGGGTGGATATGCAGCGTCACGCGGTCGTCGGTGGAGATAAACGGCAAAACGCCCAAAAGCAAGCCGTCAAACACCGTACCTGTGGTCACCTCAACGGTGGAGGTGGTGGTACCATTGGAGGTGGTGGAGGTGACATCGGTTCCGCTCAGATAGGTGCTGGTCGTTCCGGCGCTAATCATGGAGGGTTGACCGTGACGCGCTCGGACAGAAGGGTTGGCCAGCACCTGCACATCGCCAAACTGCTTCAGGAGAGTGATGCCCACCAGGCCGTCATTGCCAGCCAACGCCAAACCAAGCCCGGCTATGGTGGATGAACCATCAATGGCTGAGGTGGCGGAAAGCGCCATGCTGCCCAACGTCAACTTCGGGCCACCGGCTGTGGCCGCACCGCCACCCCCCTGCCCGGCGTTGGCCAGTCCATAGAAGGTGTTGTCGTTGAATGGAAAACTGGCCGCATTGGTGGCCGTGCTGGTGATGGATTGGCTGATACCGCGCGTGGCGGCAATATTGCCGCGCAGAAAGGCCCAGTCTACACCCGACTTGAACTGATCATAGAGCGTGATAGACATGATGCGCGCTTCGATGAGAATCTGTCGGCTGAGAATCTCTTTGTAGTTCTGTATCAACGAAACAGCCGTCCGCACCGAAGAGGGCTTCGCTTTGATAAACAGTGTGCCGGTCATGCGGTTGATGGAGTAGTTGCCGCTGGAGCCGATCACCTTGTCGAGCATCTTCTCCAGCTTTTTATAGGGGTTGCTGTTCTCCGGACCGGTACCGGTGATTTTGAACTCCCCCACAATGCCCGATGCAGAAGCCTCTCCGGCCTGCGCCGAGCCGATGACATCACCACCTATATTGAAACTCATTTTATTGTTGGTTTCCAGGAAGTTGAGATTCATCATCAACTCCTGAGTCGGATCCACCCGCAGGACGTTCTCCTCAACGCGACCATGAAGATCGGCAAGACGCAGCACCTCCCGCAACACCGTCGAAGCGGGCACCTTTCGAAAACTGACGCTGACAATGGGAGGATCCTGCAAAATCGCAGGATGGATCAATAAGTTAAGCTGGGTCTGCTTGGCCAGCGCCTGCAAGAGATGACGCACATCGGTTTTGTCCATCTCCAGGGAGATGGGAATATCATCCAGACGATTGTATTTAGGCGGTTTGGGCATCAACGGCGCCGGAATTTTTCCCCGCTGCTCCAGATCACGGCGACGTTTTGCCAACCCTTTTTCAAATTTATCCGACTCTTTGACAAAGGCTTCATGCGCGTCCTTAAACGGCGCAGTTTCCTTTAGGCGCTCCATATCGCGCCGCAGCTCGGAGTGATGCTCAGCCACCTCCCGAGACCCATCAACAAACTGATCATGGGACCGCTTCAGCAGCTTGCTCTTACCCTTGGTATCCGGCGGATTGGGAGAGGAGCACCCTGCCACCATGATTACCAGGACCAATATTCCCCAAAGGGCCTTTTTGAACGCCATGGATTTCAACCATCTCCCATCGTCAAGCCGGTGAGCTGACGCGATTTATTCAGATTGGTATCGCAACCCATATCCTCACGCAATGAATATACCAACCCATAGAAAACCCGTAATAGGCTAACATGCAGAGAGCTTCTATGCGCTGCATGACTGTCGGAGTGAGCCCTGTCTTGGAATTTTCTTTACAAATGGATACCAGAAAATCTTCTCTGAAGAAAGGAACAGCGTATGAATGAACAGGGAAAGTGGCACAAAAAACAATAAAAAAAAGCGCCTGACCCAATAAGGGAGCCAAGCGCTCTATTCTTTAACCACAATAACAATGCGGGAAATCTACAAAAATGGTGCCCAGGAGAAGACTCGAACTTCCACTACCTTGCGATAACTAGCACCTGAAGCTAGCGCGTCTACCAATTCCGCCACCTGGGCATGTGTTTTACCACCGGCGAGAGTATAGATAGATCACCCCCCATACCGCAAGTGGAAATTTCCATCCGCCCCCCCTTTCGGGCAACCAGAGAATAGATGGCGATCCATACGAACAACTTATTCGTTATTGTGAACACTCTTTACGCACTTCATCTTTCGGAAAAGCCGGATGTCCGACACACAACCATGGAATTATAAGATAAACATATCAATTATTTACACATATTGACTCACCGCAACCACCCGCCCTCTTTAACCTCCACCCCTATCCCAACACTCAGCCAGATTTCAATATATATAATTGGTAGATCATATAAGCTTATTTAAACATAAGAGGGGGTGATCAACTCAATAGCGGTATGGGAGGTACCCATGAACAGAAAGAAATTTTGCCCGAAGCATGCCAAAATGACGCATGAAATCCGTTCGTTTCTCTTGTCAATGATTATTAAATCCGACTGTATTGTCGAAAAAAACGTGGCATTCGGGGTCTATCATCGGCTGGAAAACGAGAAACACATCCAATGCCAGCGCCAAGAAGAACCATGCCGTGACTGCCCCATGAAAGAGCTAACCCCAGACTCAGCGACACAACGTGTGCGACAGCAGGTCAACAGACTCATGTTGCCGGTTCAGAAGCTTCAGGTTAAATACGGATAGCTGAAAGCTAAAGAGAGACCAGGAGGGGTGTTAGTGCAGCGTTCCCCCAGCTTCTACAATAAAGCCCGGCTCTATCCCCTGGCGACGCATCACCATCTCCCAGCGCCTGGAAACCGGCATCTCAAACAACACCGAACGGTCAAAGGGTGTTACCATCCAGGAGCTGTCGCGCATCTCAGCCTCCAACTGACCTTCACCCCATCCGGCATATCCAAGAGCAAAAAAGAAACGGTTGGGACACTGGCGCTGCCCAAGATCACGCAGAATCTCCGGGCTGGAACCTAGAAACAGATTGGGCTGAATCTCCATATGGCCACTGCTGGGCAGCGGATCCTCAAACAGCACAAATCCCCGCTCAGGCGATACCGGCCCGCCGACAAACACCTCCTGACGCTCATAACGCTCCCAGGCCAACTCCATCTGCTCCACCACATCCTCCATGGAGACCGACTCGTGAGGACGGTTGATGGTGAGCCCCAATGCCCCTTCCGGGGAGTGGAAACACATCAGCGTCACCGTGCGATGAAACGCCTCCTCGGTCATGCCGGGCATGGAGATCAGCAGCTTACCGGCCAGGCTCTCAAATTCAGCCATGGATTATGCTCCCCTTGGAGTTTCAGGTCAGAAGATCCCGCAACCGCTCGTGAATACCGCCAAATCCCCCATTGCTCATTACCACCACATGATCTCCAGTCGCAAGCTGCCCACCCAATTGCGCCAGTGCCTCTTCAACGTCGGCAATCACCACCGCTTCGCCTGAACCAGCATTGAGATCACGCACAATGGTCTCTACATCCAGTAGCTCTTCCGGGGGAAGCCCACGCGCGGCCGGCCGAGTGATCAACACGCGATCCGCCGGTGCCAAGGCCGCCGCCAGACGATCCTGATGAATACGCCGCCGCATGGTGTTGGAACGCGGCTCCACCACCGCCCACACCCGCCCGGAATCCCCCACCATGGCATGCATCCCCTTGAGGGTGGTTTCGATGGCGGTGGGATGGTGGGCAAAATCATCATAAACCGAGATGCCACCTATCTCAAAACAGAGCTGAAGACGACGCGCTACCCCCTGAAAACCATTCAACGCCTCCGCCACCATCTCAGCATCCAGATTATGACTCAGTGCCGCCGCGGCGGCGGCCAGACCATTCATGACATTGTGCCGGCCCAACATGTTCCAGGAGACCGACAGCGCCTCTTTGCCCTCCCGAAGTACTGTCCAACGCCTTCCATCCGGACTATC
Source organism: Magnetococcales bacterium (assembly GCA_015233785.1). Classification (GTDB taxonomy): domain Bacteria; phylum Pseudomonadota; class Magnetococcia; order Magnetococcales; family JADFWT01; genus JADFWT01. The sequence goes on along the minus strand of JADFWT010000032.1, from coordinate 8,567 downwards.
CAGTCGAGCCTGAAAGGGTAAACCTTCACCAAATCCATAACGCACCACCGGCGAAAAAGCCTGCTCCGCCAACGCCTCGATCTCCGGATCGTCGCCGTTTGCCAGAATCAACCCCGAGCCTGGAACTGTGCGCAACAGCAGACGAAACTGGCGGCGAATCGCCTCCAGATCATCGTAGATATCGGCGTGATCATACTCTAGATTGTGCAGAATCAAGGTCTTGGGTCGGTAGTGGAGAAACTTGGGACGCTTGTCGAAAAAGGCGGTGTCATACTCATCCCCCTCCACCACCACCCACTCACCGCCGGGATAACGTACGCCGCGCCCAAAATCTCGCGGAATGCCGCCAATCATAAAGCCCGGCTTCAGCCCAGCCTGCTCCCATACATGGGCCATGATACTACTGGTGGTGGTTTTGCCGTGGGTGCCGGTCACCACCACCGGGTGGCGCCGCTCCAGCAGGTTTTCAAACAGCCACTCCGCGCCGCTGCGATAGGGAATACCCCGATCCATCAAGGCTTCCAGCTCCGGGTTGCCTCGGGAGATGGCGTTACCCACCAACACCTGATCCGGGGCCGGATCGAGATTCGCCGGGCGAAACCCCTCGAACACCTCAATCTCCAGCTCCGCCAAAAAATCACTCATGGGCGGATAGACGCCGCTATCCGATCCGGTAACACGCATCCCGGCATCACGGGCCAACGCCGCTATCCCCGCCATGGCGGTTCCACAGATGCCGATAATATGCAGATGGGTCATAGTCTCTATCCACTCAATGGAGATCCGATCCAGATCTATCAGTCCCAGACGATGGGCCAACCGTCAAACGGCGCGCTCTTCTCAAGCTGTGCCCAGAAATGGCCCCAGTCGAAGCCAGGCCCAGGATCCCACTTGCGATCCGGAGCAATATGCTGATGGCCGGTAATGTGTTCATCTTTCAAGGCGGGAAGTTGCGTCTGCAGCGTACGAAACAGCGCGGCGAGCTGACGATATTGAACCGGCGTAAAAGGGTGATGTTCATCCCCTTCCAACTCCACCCCCACGGAGAAATCGTTACACGCCTCCCGTCCACGCCAGCAGCTCTTACCCGCATGCCATGCACGTCTTCGCACAGGCACGTACTGGGTCAGCCGCCCCCCCCGATCAATATAAAAATGCGCCGAAACCCGAAGTTGGCAAATCTCTAAAAAAAAAGGATCCGCATCAGGATCCAGCTGCCCCAAAAACAGATCATCCACATAGCCCCCCCCAAAACGGCCTGGAGGCAGGCTGATGGCGTGTACCACCATCAACTCTACCTCCATATGCGGGGGCCTCCCATTGGCGTGGGGCGACGGGAGATAGCGAAAACCAGACATCACACCTAGGCTACGCTCTCCACGCTTTTGATCTCGGGAATCCGCTCACGCATCATGCGCTCAATCCCCATCTTCAGGGTCATGATGGCACCAGGGCAGGTTCCGCAGGCCCCTTTGAGACGTACATTCACCACGTTGTCGGAGGTCAACTCCACAAACTCTACATCGCCGCCATCACGCTGCAACATGGGACGTACCTCTTCCAGTACAGCCAGAACACGCTCTTCCATCGATTTAACCTCCATTAGGCCCCACACTTGGCGGAGCCGTCTCAATATATTGAATCCGATCAAGGTGAGATTCGGCTTCCGTACCCTGATCAACAGTTCCCCCCTCGGCACCGATCATACGGCCACCCAATGCAGGCAAGGTGAGATCCCCCAAGGCATTTAACAATGTATACCGGGCCAGCACAACCGAATACCGACTCTTGGCCAGATCGGTCTCGGCAGAAAAAAGCTCATCCTGAGCATCCAAAACATCCAATGAAGTGCGGGCTCCAACCTGAAATTCCTGATTAACGCCGGTCAACGCCTCTCTCGCGGCCGAGCTTACCGCCTCAAACGCCTTCAGAGAGGCCGCTGCACTCTGATGCCCGGCAATGGCCTGCCGAAGCTGACGACGAGCCTGACGGCGCAACAGGTCCAGTGCCGCCCCCTGGGCATCCCGATCCGAACGCGCCTCCCGCACCTGGGATACCGTCGCGCCACCTGCAAAGATAGGCACAGTTACCGTCAGCGCCAGAGCGTATTTATCCACCGGATCCGGCCGACCGCTGGTCTGTTCGCTCCAGTTTCGACTGCCGGAACCACTCAGTGCCACCGTGGGCAGATGACCCGCACGCTGCATCTTGATGTTGGCCTCCGCCACATTCAGCCTAAGCCGAGAGGCTTCAATATCGGCCCGGCCATCCAGCTTGGCCTCCAACTGTTTAAACTTCATCCCAGCAGCCGGAAGCTCGACCGGCGGCAGAGCCATGCCTTCCGGCGGAGCAGAACCGGTCACCTCCAGAAACAGAGCCTGCTGGGACTCCAGATCGCTCCAGGCGGTAATACGAGCCGCCTCCGCCGAGGCCAGACGCGCTTCCGCCTGACTCACATCGGTGCGGGTGATCTCCCCCACCGCAAAACGGGCCTGGGTCGCCTCCAGATGGCGACCAATCACCTCTACATGGCGCTCTTCTGTCTGAAGAACCTCAGCCGCTTGCAGCACATTCACCGCCGCCTCCAGCACCGACAACAAAACCGACTGCTGGATCCAGGAGAGATCCTGCGCATAGGCTTTGACATAGGGCCGGGTCTGACGATAGGCGGTCAGCGCAGCCCCATCATAAATCGACTGCGAGAGCGACAACCCCATGGACAACGGATCATTGGTAGAGTTGCCGTTGTCCTCCCACTCAACCCGATTGGTGGTCTTGCTGGCACTAAAATTGATGCTCGGCAGCAGCGCCGCCAGGGCCTGATCCACCTGCTCCTGAGCCGAAGCAAGGCTGGCCCGTGAGGAGACTACCTGGGGATTGTCCCGCAGGGCCACCGCCGCAACATGCAGCAGCGGATTCTCCGCCGAAGCTGCCGAAGCCACCCCCGACAACAACATCACCACCCAAAAACCAATGACTCTGCACACCTTTTTCATACCTACCTCAAATGGTCATCCGAAGCATCCAACACGGAAACATCGGCACAATGACCCTATCTACGACTCATCCTCTGTCCGCAACCCTTCGGGATAGGCGTAGCGCTCAAGCCCGGCCCGCATGGCATCCTGCAACATGGCCACCCCGGAACCAGGCCCATCCCCCTCACGACCCATCTCCAGGCCGGCAGAGAGATCATACCCCATTTCCCGCAACAGCGCTCCAGCCCGATCTCCAGGAATCACCTCATGGAGCCGCCATCCCGTTCTGTCATCTCCCCGCACATCAATCATGTGGGGTCGGCCTAATAGATTATGACGCCCGCTCAACACCTCTTGATAGGCCCCCAGCATAAAAATACCCAATGGCAGCCGCCCTCCAGAGGGAGAAGCCGGAAGCGGCAACCCCATGGCCTGCCCCTCCTCCCGAAGATCAAAGTGGGTCAGACGTCCATCATGGTCACAGGTCAGATCATTCAGCACCGCCCTCAAGGCAGGCGGTTGGTCCAACCCCACCAGCGGCATGGCCGGAAAACGGTGCCCCATGGCCCAGGCATCCGGCAAAGAACCAATCATGGAGAAACAGGCGGTCACCGTGGCCGCATCCATCCGCTCCGGCGCGCACAGCTCCAGCAGCAACATGGCATGACTGGCCGTCAGAGCACGCCCATTCTCGGTGACAATGCGCGGATGCGCCTCCCCCGCTTCGTCACACAGCCCCTGGATACTCTCCATCACCGTCTCCGCATAGCGATGCCAACGCCCTGCGGTGAGGTTCCAGGCTAGCTTGCCCTCCTCACCCCCCATGCCGCCACCCACATCCAAGAGGGTCAGAGGAGCCCCCATGTTACGCAGAGTCAGCAGCTGCCGAGTGGCCAAACGAACCGCTTGAGCCAAATCCTCCAGCGGTCCAAATGGGGAGCCCAAATGCAGATGCACCATCTCCAGACCATCCATGGCCCGGCCCGCCATCAGCAGCCTGATCACCTCTTGCAACTGGGCGTCATCCAGACCGAAACTACGTCGCCCCGGTGCGCCAATCCCCATGGTCTCCGGAGCCAGACGCACCCCGAGCATAGGTTGAATCTCCAGCCGCTGGGACAGATCCAGAATACGCCGCGCCTCGCTGGGGGTCTCAATCACCAAACAGAGCCGCATTCCCGCCCGCTTGGCCAGTAGCGCCATATGCAGATAGGCGTCATCCTTGATGCCGTGACAAGCCATCAGGGCATCCGGTGTTGGACGGTGGGTCAAGGCGATCTGAAGCTCGGCGCGGGAACCCACCTCCAACCCCATGCCGAAAGACCCGCCCGCCTCGGCCAATGCACCCACCACCTGCCGGTGAGGATTGACCTTAATGGGATAGAGCGCCTCCATGCCGCCGCCATAGCCTCTTCGCCGAGCCACTTGGGAAAAGGCACCGTAAAGCTGCTCAATACGCCGTTTCAACAGCGCCGGAAAACGAACCAGATAGGGGGGGGAGAGACCTTGAGCGTGAAGCTCAACCATCAAGGCCGGAAGCGATACGCAGAGACCGGCATCCCACGATGGGGCTACCGCCAGATCACCACCGGGCAGCAGGCGCAGATCATCCCCGCCCCAATCATCCAGCCGATAGAGATGGGCCGCAGCCTGAAGCCGGGCCTCAGATGTCGAGGGCGTCCTGGGCAAAGGGGGCCTTCTCCTGAATAAAGCGGAGGCGCTCCGCAGGCTCTTTGCCCATCAAACGGCGAAACGTGCCATGGGTCAGGTCGGCATCATCCTCCACCACACGCATCAAACGACGACAGGCGGGATCCATAGTGGTCTCCCGAAGCTGCATGGGGCTCATCTCGCCCAGACCTTTAAAGCGGGAGATGGTGATCTTGGGCGGCTTGCGCTTACGACTCTCAAACCGCTTCAGGAGGCGCGTCTTCTCCCCCTCATCCAAGGCATAATGGCTCTCGGCCCCGGCGTTGATTTTGAATAATGGAGGCTGGGCCATGAAGAGATGACGCTCTACCAACAGCGGCTTCATATAGCGGTAGAAAAAGGTCAGCAACAGACTGGCAATGTGTGCGCCATCCACATCGGCGTCGGTCATGATGATGATGCGGCCATAACGGCGCTTCTCCACATCAAACTGACGACCCACCCCGGCACCAATGGCCGTAATCAGACTCTGAATCTCGCTGTTTTTCTCAAAGCGCTCCCGCTTGGCGTGCTCCACATTGAGAATCTTACCTCTCAGCGGCAAAATCGCCTGGGTGTGCCGATCCCGAGCCTGCTTGGCAGACCCCCCCGCAGAATCCCCCTCCACAATAAACAGCTCAGTGGCCCCAAGGTCGTTGGAGATGCAGTCTGTAAGCTTGCCCGGCAGGGTCAGACGGTTGGTGGCGGTTTTTCGTAGAACCCGCGTCTGGGAACGCTTGCGCTTCAGCCGCTCCTGAGCTCGAAACACCACCGACTCCACCAGCTTGGTGGCCTGCTCGGGATTGCCGTGCAGCCAGTGGTCCAGACGGTCCTTTATCAACCCCTCCACCGTTCGACTTAAACCCGGATAGGTGAGACGGTCCTTGGTCTGCCCGGAGAATTGCGGATTGGGTACAAAAACCGACAGCCCCGCCGCCATTCCGCCAATCACATCATCTGTGGTGGGCGCCAGCCCCTTGGGCAGCAGGTTGCGGCTCTCGGCAAACTCCCGAACCCCCTTACTCAACGCCGCCTTCAGGCCCAGCTCATGGGCACCGCCAGATGGGGTGGGAATAGTGTTGCAGTACGAAAGCAGCCGGGTATCCAGCTCAGTGGTCCAGGCGATGGCCCACTCCAGGCGGCCCTTGCCATCATCGCCAATATTCTCCACCTGACCGACAAAGCTCTCCGGCACCAGACGGCCCGCCTTATCGGCTACCTCCTGGATAAAATCCTGGAGACCATTGGGAAAGTGAAATTGATGATGCTCATCCAGAGACTCCAGATGAACATGAATCACTACGCCACGGTTCAGATAGGCCCGTGAACGACACATCTCAAGAATGCGTGTGCGTTGGAATTCGGTCTTGGGAAAAATAGTTGGATCGGGCAGAAAACCCAGTGTGGTACCACTGCCTCGGGCCGTGCCCAGATCCTCCAGCTTGGAGGCGGCCAGTCCGATCTCAAAACGCTGGCGACTGCGCCGCCCGTCACGGATCACCTCCACCTCGGTCCAGAGGGAGAGCGCATTAACCACCGACAGACCCACACCATGCAGCCCGCCCGCCGTGCTATACACCTTGTCGGAAAATTTCCCGCCGGAGTGGAGCGTGGTCATCACCACCTCCAGGGCCGACTTTGTAGGAAAACGTGGATGAGGATCCACAGGAATTCCGCGCCCATTGTCGCGCACGGAAACCGATCCATCCGCGGCCAGAACCAACCAAATCTTGTCGGCATAACCGGCCACAGCCTCATCCATGGCGTTGTCCAGCACCTCGGTAATCAGGTGGTGCAACGCCCGACTGTCGGTGCCGCCGATGTACATTCCAGGGCGCTTGCGAACCCCTTCGAGCCCCTCAAGTACCTCAATGTCCGAAGCATTATAGGAGGACATGGCGGTCCACTATTTGTGGCGGTAAGAGATGCGTCCCTTGGTCAGATCGTAGGGGGTCAACTGTACGGTCACCTTATCGCCGGGCAAAATGCGGATATAGTGCTTACGCATCCGTCCGGAAATATGACACAGAAGGGTGTGATCGTTCTCCAACTGGACCTTGAACATGGCGTTCGGAAGGTTCTCCAGCACTACGCCGTCCATCTCAATGACATCTTCCTTGCTCACAATAATCTCCTCAGCTGCCCATTCAGGGCGTAACAATTCACAAGTGACCGCTGATGCTATGTCATTGGCACGTCTTACGCCAGGGTCAATCCAAGCAATCCGACGACTCAAAGGCTTAATTCTCTTTGGACTCCGCCTTCTCTACGGCTTGGGCGGTACGCTTTTCAGCGTCCCATTTCTTGACAAAGGCACCATCTTCCAACAGCAACTTGCCCACATGGGGTAAAAAGTCGCTGGAGAAGATCGAATCCGGCAGCTCTCGAGAACGCATCTGCCCGATGGCATAGCGGGCCTTATAACGGGGGTTGGCGGCGCTCACCGCCTCCATCAATTTGGGGGCCAAAAAACCTTCGGGAAAGCGCGCCGCCTTCTTCATCTTGACCCGCTTGACCAAAAATCCCTCGGCCAGATAGTGTTCCGCCTCCAGAGGCAAGAAGTTCTTGGCGTTGATACGCAATACCACCTTTCGATAGGCGGAGGTTAGATCATCTTTGTCACGAGGTGCCAACTCCAACACCCTCTCCCGCCCCTCCTCCCGGCTCGATACCACCCGGTACTCTCGGGCATAACCACGAGGCAACAGATCCCCGTTGGTAAATAATCCATGAATCAAAGAGGCCATGGGCTTGATCTCCTGAGGCGTCACATCGCTGGAACGGCGCAGCACGATTTTCTGTCCCAGTCGCAACAGGCTCCACCCCTTCAGCTTATTGGGCGCAATCACCTGGGCCAACAGACGATCCGGCCCTTTGCGTACCATGAATAGAACCGTCTTACGCTCCGGTAGCCCAGGCGACTGCTCCACCACCTCTATAAAGGCTTGTCGAGAGGGAGGCCCCATAGCCTTATCCACCCTTTGCAGTGTGGTAAGTTCCGACTCTGCCAACGCGCCAACCGGCAACCATAGAGCAACTATCCATAGCCCGATAACGCTGATTTTATGCATCATTGTTCGCCTCATTTCCGATCCTCGCCAACCGACTTCTATTCTGAATCATGACGGGCATTATACAGTTTATTTTTGCAATCTACCCAAAAAGCATTTTGAAAAATATTGTTAAAATTCAGTATTATCACCTAGAAAATAACAGACATGGCCTAAGAGCCACACAACAATGTTAACATCAAATGACAGTGACAGTTTGATACTGTCGTTTGTATCGTATACTATCATCGCCTGATTTATTATATTGTCCTCACTCGATGGACGGTGCCTGAGGCGCTTACTCTCTTCTCCAACACATCTACCTTGTAATGATTCTGGAAATATTTACAGTCGTTGCTATATCGGTCTCTATCTGGATGGCGGTCCGCTTCTATTTTTCTCCAAGAAAACGGGCGCGTCGTATCCATGAGGAGAATGCCCGCTGCATCCCGTTTACCCTGCCGCAGATTGCCGAATCGTTCAACCAGACGATTTTCATCCAGAGCAAAATAAAATCGTATCGGAAATATAAGATCAACCTTTTCAAACGCACCTGCACCTGTCGGCGTTTTAAGCGGCATCGTCGCTACTACCCCATGAATGACATTCAACGCCTCTGTCGCCACCAACGCCGAGAGTTGATCAAATCCAAGGCGATCTCCCACTTCGATGAGCTGACCCAAGCGATCATTCTCTTTAAAATTCGTGATCGTTGCTACACCCGCCTAACGATTGATGGGGATGATATCGCAATAGGCTACCATCCGAAAAACGACTTTGTACGCATCTTTACCAGGCGTCTCACCGAGGATGACCCGGAGGAAGGCCCAGCCACTGGAGCCTACGATAA
>JADFWT010000329.1 GCA_015233785.1 Magnetococcales bacterium | reverse complement strand
TGGGAAAGAACCTCAAGCATCCAGGGATACGCCTTTTCGATGGCAAAATCAGCCACGGCAATGAGATCATACCTCTTCTCCAACACCTGCTCGGCGGTGCGCTCTGGAAGCTGAAAGGGGAGCGTGATGATACGAACCTCCCGATTCATCCGCGCCTGTAGCTTCTGCTGGGAGATCTGACCCATAACGCCGCAGGCACTGGCGGCCATCATCGGCCTGTTGTAGAGAGGACGCTCACGGTTCCAATCCACATCGGTAATCACTAATTGAATCACCGGCTTGCGATGAATCTTGCCCGCCAACCAGGCCCAAAGCCCATGGAACCGCTGAAAACAGCCTACCATGACATCAGACTCACCGCCCCGGACCAACAACCGAACAAGACGTATGATTTCAAGTATATTCCGGTTAAGACGCCCCCACCACGGGAGCGCAATCCAGTGCACCTTATCCCCTGAAAAGGGGCGCTTGCGATAGAGAGAGATGGCACCAACTTCAGGCAGGGATTGCAGAGGCTTCAAAAACTGCGCCAGCTTCTTATCCGAAAGACCAGAGATAAAAGCCAGATGAATGGGGGTACGATCCTGCATGATGCATCCTGTAACAGCTCAATACGATGGGGGCCGCTCCAGTGCATCCTGCATGGAAACAGGTCGGCCTCAAGGAGGGGCTCCTTTCTCAACCAGCATAGGGTCTTTGCCAGAATTTGACCATTGAAATACGCGGGCAAAGTCACACCCTCCGCAAAACAACTTAAAGTGCGCTGAACAGAGCCGGATCACGCTTTCTTCCGGAAATATGGCGCCACCATCCGACAGACGGCGACGCATAACGGCCCTCTCCAACGGACGAACCCTTGCCTTCCCAAGGCGGAATGGCTCTTAATACTTCGCTATGCGGAATGGAATGATTCGACTTTTCATGTGCTAAGAGAGCTGCTATGCCGGTTGGAAAAGATGTCCGTTTGGGAGAAGGGGTGGTCATCCATCATCCCGACCTTCTAAACCTCTATGGCTGCACCATCGGTGACCAGAGCAAGGTCGGCGGGTTTGTGGAGATTCAGAAAAACGCCACCATTGGTCGTCGCTGCAAAATCTCCTCCCACACCTTTGTCTGCGAAGGGGTGACCATCGGCGATGAGGTGTTTGTCGGCCACGGTGTCATGTTCACCAACGATCTCTACCCCCAAGCCACAGCTGATTCCGGGGATCTACAGACCGAAGAGGATTGGGTGGTGATTCCCACAAGGGTCCTCGACCGCGCCTCCATCGGCAGCCATGCCACCATCCTGCCGGGTTTGACCATCGGCCAGGGAGCCCTGGTAGGAGCCGGGGCCGTGGTCACCCGAGATGTACCGGACTATGCCATCGTCAGCGGCAACCCAGCACGTGTTACGGGGGACGTCAGAGCACGGCGTACGGCCTTCCGAGAGGCAGCCGCGTCATGATCCGGGTTGGCGTCATCGGCTACGGCTATTGGGGCCCGAATCTGGTCCGCAACTTCGCCGCCGACCCACAAGCTGATATGGCGCTGGTGTGCGATCCTCAGGAAGATCGATGCCTGACTGCCCAGGAGGCCCACGAAGGCCTCAAAAGCTGCCGGGATGCCGTGCAGCTCATCCATGATCCCAACATTGATGCGGTCGCCATCGCCACACCAGTCAGCACCCACTTTCCACTGGCCAAGGCCGCTCTTGAGGCCGGTAAGCATGTGCTGGTGGAGAAGCCCATCACCCAAACCGCTGCCGAAGCGCAGCAGCTCATTGAGATCGCCGAACGCAACCGTTGCGTGCTGATGGTGGATCACACCTATGTCTATACGGCAGCTGTCCGCAAAATCAAACAGTTGATCGACGACGGCACCTTGGGTGATGTGCTCTATTACGACTCGGTACGAGTCAATCTGGGAATTTTTCAACACGATGTGGATGTGATCTGGGATCTGGCGGTCCACGATCTGGCCATTCTCGATTATCTGCTGGATCAGAAGCCGGTGGCGGTCTCGGCCTGTGGAAAAAAACACGCCGACAACAACACCGAAAGTCTGGCATTTTGCACCTTCTTCTTCGACTCCGACACCATCGCCCACATCAACGTCAACTGGCTGGCCCCGGTAAAAATCCGTCGGGCGCTGATCGGCGGCAACCGCAAGATGATCATCTTTGACGACCTGGAGCCCAGCGAAAAGATTCGCGTCTACGATAAAGGCGTCACCTACACGGAAGACCCCGGCCAGATCTACCGCAGACGGGTGGACTATCGGATCGGGGATATGCATGTGCCGTTTCTGGATCGGTACGAGGCGTTGCAACAGGTGGTTCATCACTTCCTGGATTGCATCATTCACGACAAACAGCCCCAGACCGATGGACATATGGGGCTGCGCATTGTTCATCTTCTGGAGGCGGCCAGCCA
>JADFWT010000328.1 GCA_015233785.1 Magnetococcales bacterium | reverse complement strand
CGGGTTGTTCAGATGCCGAAGGAGCCAGTGAGCCAACTGCGCCATAACATCATCTAGTCGGGTCTGTGAAACCTGCCCGTAGACCAATGACATCCATTGCGCATGGGTATACAGCGCAGGCCTTGCCATCATACTGAATTTCAGTTTGTTGTCCTTCTGTGGCTGAGGTTGAATTCCAAAGCGTACAAGGTCATCATGCGCAAAATGTTGCTCGATCAGAGGAGCAAGCCAATCCAGAGGAGGTGCTGGGTTGATTTCTGCAAAACGTTTGGCCGGTAGGCCAGAGGGATCACTCAAGGCCCATACCATACGGCCTACAAAATCATCCTGCTTCGTGCTTCCCTGAGGGCGGGCCATGGCATGCTGGACGACGATGGATTCTTTCCCTTGGGCACCATCACGGTATATCTCTGACCATGTGTGCAGGGTTTTATGAAGGTAGTAGTGATGCTTGAACGCCTTGTAAAGGATGGGGGTTACATTCTTGGCGTGCCATTCGTTAGCACGTTGGCCCTGTTTTCCTCTGGAATAGACATCAAAGGAAAACATCTCGGGGGAGGACTCCCCCATCATTTGATCGGCAGCCAAGGCATCCGTCATATAGCGCAGCACAGGATCATTGAGGCTGTATCCCACAAAACAGACGATGAAGTTGCGAAAGAGCTCACTAACAAATCGCGCAGCCCACCGTTCAGTGAGATAGGCAAGCCCAAAATCACCGCTGGAGACGACGAGACGGTCAAGCTCATTCTCAGTCGCAGTTCCAGATGGCAATAGACCATGCAGGTATATCAAACTATCCCAGCGCTGCTTGGGAACTGGAATCAAGGGGGCTTGAAACCGTTCTAGGGAGATTGATTTGGTCCCGATGACCTCCTCGAACAGGCGATCAAAGTTCGTTGTGACAAGCCGCGTCTTTCCTTTGCGATTTTTCGCCAGCGTAAGAAGCGCCCTGTGCGTTGCAGTGGCACTAGGTTTCGCCAAATCTGGGATGAGATTGTTGGCCAGTGCGTTTCGAACATCTTTTCGCCTGCCCGGATAGTCTCTTTCCAGTAGGTCAATTGCCATGTCGAACTGCCACTTCTTCAGAGCGGCCTGTTGAATGGGGTTTGGAGTGACCCCCAGATCAGCATAGATGTTTTTCGTCAGTCCTTGAAACCCGGGAAGGCCTGCGGGGTAAGAGATACCTGCACCACAAAAGAAAACTACGTTCCCGTCTTCATGAGCTTGCAGAAGCTTCTCGGGAATATCTGGACCGTTTTTGACAAATTGCATTGGTCATCATCCTGTCAATTTGTTAATCATTCAAAAGCAATTCCGCCATACCATCCAGCTTCTCCTTCACCAGTTTCCAATCGGGCATGAGCCGGTCCAGGAGGCGGTAGAAACGTTCGCTGTGGTTGTGCTCCTTCAGATGGCACAGCTCGTGGAGAACGACGTAGTCGACGCATTCTCTGGGGGCCTTGATCAGGTGGGGGCTGATCGATATCCGCCCCTTCGGAGAGCAGCTGCCCCACTGCTTCTCCATCCTCACCAGCTTCCAGGGTGGTGGTCCGTCCAGCCACGGGAGCCGATCCGCATAGGCGTCGAGACGCCGCTGGACCTGCTCCTTGGAACGCTGCCGATACCAGATCTTGAGCAAATCTTTGACCACTCCGGGATTCTCCGACTGGCAAGAGATCTCCAGGCGTCCGTGGACCATCTTCACCCCCGCTTCGATATCCGGGTCGACGCGGACCTTCAGCAGGTGCCGCCGACCGAGGTAGAAATGGCTCTCGCCGCTGACGTATCGCCTGGGTGTAACGTGCTCGCGCTGATGCTCGGCAACGGAGCACTGTCGGAGAATCCAACGGGCGCGTTTTCTGACGGCCTCCCGCACCTCCCTGTCGGAGGTTTCCTCGGGTGCCTCCACCTGCACAGCACCATCGGGGTGGACATGTATCGAGACTTTCTTTCCGCGGCGCGGTAAGGAGCGGGAGAGCTGGAATTCGATCCGGGCATCGCCGTAGATGACACTGTGCATGGCCACCTACAGATCTCCCCGCCCCAGACCAACGCGAGTGATGTCGATCACCTTGTCGATCACCCCCTTGGCCGCCTCCAGCCCGGTCAGCTTGAACAGGCGCGGCAGCAGCCCCTTGCGGATCTCCGCTTCGATGTTCTGCGGGTTGAGGGAGTGTTCGGCCACCGCCTTCTGCACCACCTCGTCGACCGCCTTGGCCTCGTCGACGAACTTCTGCTGCTCCGTCTCGTCGATGCTCTCGAAGTGATCATCCCCCAGGACGATGCGGAAGGTGCCGTAGAAGGCTTTGGCGTGGCGGTTGTCACCGAAGGCATCCGGGATGTCATCCACCTCTCTGTCGTTCACCTTCTCTTCCAGATCGCTGAAGAGAACGTACTGCTTGTGGGGGTGGTCGAAC
>JADFWT010000327.1 GCA_015233785.1 Magnetococcales bacterium | reverse complement strand
CACGCCGAGGATATCAATCTGGTGGGTGAAGGGTGCATGAACGAAGGGGTGGTCTCCAGTCGTCTGGGTTTGCCGGGGATTCCCGACGCCTCGGAAGAGGTGTTGGTGGATCGGGATATTCGTCTTGCGCGTCTTACCGGAGGGCGTTACCACGTAGCGCATCTTTCCACGGCCGGCGCGCTGGAGTCGGTGGCCCGTGCCAAGGCGGACGGAATCAAGGTCACCTGCGAGGTGGCTCCCCACCACTTTGCCCTCACCGACGAGGCGGTCAAGGGGTATGATGCCAACGCCAAGATGGCCCCGCCGCTACGTAACGAGGTGGATCGTAATCAGCTTCTGGAGGGGTTGGCGAAGGGGTTGGTGGATGCCATCGCCACCGATCACGCACCCCATGATGAGGACAGCAAGCGGGTAGAGTTCTGCAAGGCCTCCTACGGCGTGGTGGGGCTGGAGACCATGCTGCCGGTAAGCCTGGAGTTGGTGCGGGACGGCGTGATCTCTCTGAGCGACTGCCTGGCGCTGATGACCTGCAAACCGGCCGGGCTGCTGGGGATCGACCGTGGAACTTTGGCGTTGGGGCGTCCGGCGGATCTGGTGCTGTTTGATCTGGAGGCCGACTGGGTGGTGGATGCGGCCCGTTTTCAGGGTAAGGCGCGCAACACCTGCTTTCAGGGGCGACGGGTCAAAGGGCGGGTCAAGCAGACGTTGGTGGGCGGCTTGAGCGTCTATCAGGATGACGGGAACGCTCCCGACTTTATGGGTCGCTAACAGTGGTGCCTGAGCGCCATAAAATTCGCAGCACTCGGGTCCGGGTGCTCTTCAACCGTCCCCTGCCGGGGGATCAGTATCTGTTGAGGCTTCATGCCCCTTCCCTCTACCCCCTGATGCAGCCGGGTCACTTTGTCCATCTGGAGAGCCATGCTTCGTTGACGCTGCCTCGCCCTTTTTCGGTGCTTGGGGTGGATCAGGAGGAGGGAGCGATTGATCTGCTCTATAAGGTGGTGGGGCAAGGAACCCGCCTGATGGCCGAGTGGCGTAAAGGGGATGTGGTGCGGCTCCTTGGGCCGGTGGGAAATCCTTTTGCGGTGAATGATCCACCGGGACGTGCGGTTCTCGTGGCGGGGGGGATTGGTCTTGCGCCGCTGGATTTTCTGGCCCGGCATCTGGCAACCATCAATGTGCCTACCGTTTTGATGGTGGGTAGCGAGGGGGGGCTTCCCTTTCCGGTGGCTACATCGCGGCTCTCCTGGCCGGGAGAGGTGTCGCCGGGTATGGCGCTCTCCCATCTGGAGTCGTTGGGCATTCCCAGTCGTCTGGCCTCCCTCTCAGAACAGCCCGGCGTCTATCGTGGCTTTGTGACGGAGCTTCTGGCCGACTATCTGAGGACGTTGGATCCTGGTCATCTCTCTGGTGTGACGCTCTATGTCTGTGGTCCGACGCCGATGATGGCGGCGGTGGCCCATGTGGCGCGTGAGTTCGGTGTGGATGGTCAGGCCTCTCTTGAAGAGCATATGGCCTGCGGATTCGGTGGTTGTGCCGGGTGTGTGGCTCCCATTCGCATCAAGCCGGGCGATTGGGGCTACCGGCGGGTCTGTGTCGATGGGCCGGTTTTTCCACTGCTGAATGTCGCTTGGGAGCAGTTAAGCTAATCTCACTTCCCGCCCTGTTTTTGATCCTCCGTCAGTCTGGTTGCTGGACATACAGGACGCCTCTATCTTCATCCTCCGGACAGGAGGTGTTAACCCACGCATGGAGTATCCCGCATGACCACACGACACGATGGACGCAAAGCCGATCAGCTGCGCCCGGTCACCATTACCCGTCACTATATTCGTCACGCCGAGGGCTCCTGTCTGGTGGAGATGGGGGATACGCGGGTGATCTGTACAGCCAGTGTCGAGGAGCGTCAGCCCATCTGGATGCGCGGCCAGAAGCGTGGCTGGGTGACAGCGGAGTACGGCATGCTGCCCCGCTCCACCCATGATCGCACATCTCGGGAGGCCAGTCGCGGTAAACAGGGGGGGCGTACGCTGGAGATTCAGCGTCTCATCGGGCGCTCGCTCCGGGCGGTGACTGACTTGCAGAAGCTGGGCAAGCGTACCGTCTGGATCGACTGCGATGTGATGCAGGCCGATGGCGGCACCCGTTGCGCCTCAATTACTGGGGCTTTTGTGGCGCTGCTGGATGCTTGTCGCTCCTTGCAGAGTCAGCATCGCATCTCCGAGCTTCCTACCCAGGACTACGTGGCAGCGGTGAGTTGCGGCTTGGTCAATGGTGCCCCGGTGATGGATCTGGACTACAAAGAGGATTCCAATTGCCAAGCGGATCTCAACTTTATCATGACGGGGGGTGGCAAATTTATTGAGATTCAAGGTGGGGCCGAAGATAAGCCGTTTGACCGTCAGGATCTCAACAATCTCACC
>JADFWT010000326.1 GCA_015233785.1 Magnetococcales bacterium | reverse complement strand
CGAAGCATCAAAAGGAGAGATTCTTACCAACCGGTGGACCCCCCCTTCGGTCTTTAAATACCCATATGCAAACTCCCCTTCCACCCGGACAGTTGCCGACTTGCAGCCCGCCTCGTCCCCTGCCTGATAGTCCACAATTTCCGTCTTGTAGCCATGGGACTCAGCCCAGCGCAGATACATGCGAAACAACATCTCCGCCCAATCCTGCGACTCCGTGCCACCCGCACCCACTCCGGCGACTCCATGGTGAGATGGAGCTCATCCAACGTGATATGGGTGAATGCAATGGACTCAAAATAGCGGATACGATTCTCCCGCCACACCTCCTTGGAGGCTGCATCACCAGGAGTGAAAGAGTCGGCATAAAAGCTGAAATACGGATCAAACCGGCGCTCTGACTTGGCCTCAATCCAACGGTGCAGGCGCTCATGCACTTCGGCTTCGGTCTTGTCTTGAAGCGCCTTATCATAGATCAACGAGCGGGGAGCCATACCCTGACGCAAGGAGTGGTCTGAGTCGGGACGCTGACTCTCCACATCCGTGACCGGTTCTTGGAGTTCGCTGGGGGTGGGGACCACGGCTTCAGGCTTTTTAGATGAGCGCTCATCTGCTTGGTCCGTGGGGCGCGCGCCATCAGCTCCCGTTGGGGCCGTATTCCGCTCTTTCTGGATACCCTTTTCATCTTTGGGCTCCAAGGCTTCAGGGCTCTGCTCTGCGGCCTCATCTTCACCCGGTTCTTCCAGAGGCGCTTCCCGCTTCTCTACCTTCACCTCTGGAATCTCAGGCAAGGGTTTATAGACGCTCTCCGTCCAACCACGATCCATATCGCCGATAGCTTCCGAGAGTGTCTTCAGATCATCGGCCCGCACCACATCCGGCAACGGATCCACACCCAACGAGACAAAAATCCGGCTCATGGCGTTCTGAGCGTTGGCGTAGGATTTATAGAGCTGTAGACGTGACATCACCGCATTGGTGGCGGTGCGAATGTACTCCAACTGGTTTTGCGATTCATTCTGCGCCCCGATGGCCACATTGCGGAAGATGCCCTGTTCGATGCGGTTGATCTCACGGGTTTCATTCAACTGACGCTGGGCATCCCGGTAGTTGCGAAAGGCGATATGCACCTGAGTAAGAATCGCCATCTGTGCAGCCTGGCGTCGCATCTCTCCAAGTTTGGCCTCATTTTTGGCCAGTCGATAGGTGGTGCCGCCCTTAAGAAAATTCAGTAGGTTCCAGGTCACCTTTACGCCCATGGATTGCCAGGCGGCATTCTTAAGAAAGGAAGTGCTGTCGTAGTCATGGGAGAGGGAGAACTCCACACCGGGAAAGATGCGGGCGATGGCCTTTTTGGTCTCATTGGCGGTAATGCGGGCGTTATAGATCGCCTCTCGAATCTCCGGCCTGCGGGTCAGAGCGATACGCTCCATCTCCGGTAAGGCGATGAGAACATCCGGTGCGCGCAGATCCACCTCTTTGGGCAGGGTTAGTTCAAAGTCTGAACCCGGCGGTAGATTGAGCAGCCTGGAGAGATCAATTCGGGCTACGTCCATCTCCTGTTGCAAAATATTCAGCTGGCGCAACACCTCCAGCAGGGTGCGCTGGTATTGGAGAATCTCCAACGGCTTCTGGAGTCCTTCCGACTCAATAAGTCTCGCATCCTCAAGAGCCTGCATGGCTTCTTGACGGATGGGCTCGATGGCCCCTTTGATCCGCTGGGCACTGGCCGCTTTCCAGAAGGCGGTACGTACATCCCGAAACAGGGCGTGCATCACCTTGCGGCGCTTCTCCTCGGTGACCAGAACCCTGTCGGCCCCCTGCTTGGCAGAGAAGTAGCTGACGCCGAGATCCAACATGTTCCAGACAAAGGTGAGATTATCGCTATGGGTGTTGCGGTCGGTTGAGCCTGAAAAGGCGGTGGAACGCGCCCCTGTGGAGAGGGTCAGACTTTTGGAAGCCTCCTGATTGCTGCGTTCGGTAAAGTTGCTGCTTCCATTGATAGAAGGCAATAGATCAAAGCGCGCAGCATAGAGCTGTTTCTGGGCGATGGTCTCTTCCAGAAGCTTAACTCGAAAATCAAAATTATATTTCAACGCCCGCGCCATGGCGTCATGCAGACTCAAAGGCTTATCGGTCGGAAGTTGCCGACCAAACAGCACCGTACGATCCTGGCGCAGGATCGCCGCTTGCTGATCAGGCGTCACCGGCTCCGGTTGGATGGCACAACCCACCCACACCCCGGATAGGGCGAACACACCAGCCAGCTTCAGCAGGGTACGCTTTTTGGTCAACTTTTGGGACATTCCCACTCCGCCTTGCGGCCAAACGCACTCAATAACGGTCTGCGACAAACCGTCTTAACGTTTTCAACCCACCCAAGACCCATCGGAGGGCGACGAGAAGAGGCACCACACAGGGTGAAAC
>JADFWT010000325.1 GCA_015233785.1 Magnetococcales bacterium | reverse complement strand
TCGCCCATAAGGATCTACCGCTTCAGTTGCAACAAAATTGCGGAAAGCTGCCGTTCGGGGTCTGCATATGCGGTCAGGCCGCAGCGAAAAATCAGATCATGGTGGTGACCGAACTGGACCACCGTCACACCATCACCTACGATCAGATCAAGCCCCACGGGCACTACTGCGCCCCCATCTCCCGCAATGAGAAGCTGCTGGGGGTTCTCAACCTCTACCTGCCCCACGGCTACCTCCAAAACCCCCAGGATGATGAGATGCTCAGCGGCATCACCGGCGCGCTTGCGGCGATCATCAGCCAACACCTGCTGCACTCCCAGAACGAGCAAGCCCGTGCCGCCCGTGAGATTGCCGAAGCCTCCAATCGGGCAAAAAGCATCTTTTTAGCCAACATGAGTCACGAGCTGAGAACCCCCATGAACGGCGTACTGGGCATGCTGGACCTGCTCTGGAACGCCGAGTTGGAGCCCAAATGGCAGAAGATGATTCACACCGCACGCCACTCGGCGGAGAGCCTGCTGACCATTCTAAACGGTATCCTGGATTTTTCCCGGCTGGATGCCAAACGGGTCACGCTGGAGCAGATTGACTTTGATCTGCAAGCACTATTAGAGAGTGTGGTGGCGCTGCTGACGCCTCAGGCCCAGGAGAAAAACATTCAACTCTCTCTAAGGCTTGATCCCCACCATAGCCCCACGGTGGTCCGTGGTGATCCCACCCGACTGCGGCAGGTGTTAACCAATCTGCTCAGCAACGCCATCAAGTTTACCGAAAAGGGTACGGTACGACTGGAGTACGCCTTGGAATCGAGTACCGAAACGGGGCGCACCCTGCACCGTTTTACCTTCACCGATACCGGCATCGGCATCCCTCAACACATGCATGATCAGCTCTTTGATGCCTTTACCCAGGCCGACGGCTCCACCACCCGTCGTTACGGCGGCACCGGCCTGGGTCTGGCCATCTGCAAGGAGCTGGCCACCCTCATGGATGGCGAAATCGGCCTTGAGAGCACATTGGGGCGCGGGTCCACTTTTTGGTTTACCTGCCAACTCTATCCAGCTACGCAGCATCCGCCACCGGGGGAAGAGAGGCACGCCCTTGAGGGAGAGGCGACCGTTGCCGCTCTTTCAGTGCGCTTTAAAGGCCGGGTGCTGCTGGTGGAGGATAGCGAGACCAACCGCCACGTTGGGTGCGGTCTTCTGGCCAGCTTGGGCATCACGCCGCAGATTGCCATCCACGGTGCCCAAGCGCTGGAGATGGTGCGTACCCATCCCTTTGATCTGGTTTTGATGGATGTGCAGATGCCGCAGATGGACGGATTGGACGCCACCCGACGCATACGCACTCTGGAGAAAGCCCAGGGCACGCCCCCCATCCCCATTATCGCCATGACCGCCAACGTGCTGCCGCGGGACCGCGAGGCGTGCCGGGAAGCGGGCATGGACGATCACCTGCCCAAGCCGGTGCGACTGGTCGCGCTACAAACCTGTCTGGAGCGGTGGCTGCCGATGGATGATGCGCCGCCGGAGCATGAACCACAAGGTGATTCCCTTCCACTCGCCAGCGACGATCTATCTCCCGAGCCGTCGCCCAATGAGCAATCAACCAGCCTCTCCACGCCTGAACAGCCCTCTACGGAGCGTCGTCAGGATGCCAATCAGTACCCGCTGTTGGATCACGCCACCCTGGAGGAGCTGCGCCAGGTGATGGCGGTGATTGAGGATGGTTTCAAAAATCTTCTGTACACCTATCTACAAGAGACCCCAAAGCACCTGGAGACTCTGGAGCGGTGTGGACCACAGGGGGATCACGATTCGTTCCACCGAGCGGCTCACAGCCTTAAATCCAATAGCGGCTCTCTGGGGGCTGTGCGGCTGGCCAAGCTTGGTCAAACGTTGGAGCAGTTTGGAAAAACAGGGTGTAGCCATGTCGCCGAAGTGAGCGCCTATCTACAGCAAACACGACGCGCTTTTGAAGAGACCGAGCCGTTACTGAGCGCTCTGTTGGACCACACGCCCTCTGATTAGCCCAGAACAGGCATGGAGACGCCAAAGATCCAGACCAAGGATCCAAAGCAAAAAGAGGAGCGCCCGCAATGGACGCCCCTCTTCATGGCTTAGAGGTTCTTCTACAACCGGATGGGGCTAGAAGCTGGCCGCCAACTGTAGGGTCGCTACATTCAGACCCTCACCGGTTCCGGGACCGGCCGTGGCAGCGGTTGCTCCGCCACCTGTGTCGCCCACATCGTAATCCTGGTCATGTCGCCACTCCAGCGACACATCAAGATTGTCCATAATGCCGACGGTGATACCGGCCTGATAGCGACTTTCAGGCAGTCCCAAGGCCAGCGCCTCGTCGGTCTGCTGATAGGAGGCTGCCACCGTGGTCCCTTTGCCCTTCAGATCGAAGCCGTAGGCCGCTTCTACGGACCACATGCTCGG
>JADFWT010000324.1 GCA_015233785.1 Magnetococcales bacterium | reverse complement strand
ACCTCTTACTTTGGCGTGACCCGTAATCCCTGGGATACCGAACGGATTCCCGGTGGCTCTTCCGGTGGTTCTGCGGCGGCGGTGGCGGCGGACCTCTGCATGGGGGCCACCGGTACCGATACCGGCGGCTCTATTCGTCAGCCTGCGGCGGTGGCCGGCATCACTGGTCTTAAACCGACCTATGGCCGTATCTCACGTTTTGGCATGATCGCTTTTGCTTCCTCTTTGGATCAGGCTGGCCCCATGACCAAATCGGTGATGGATGCCGCTCATATGTTGCAGACCATGGCAGGATATGACCCCAAGGATTCCACCTGCCTTAATCGACCAGTGCCCAACTACGCCGAAGAGGCCCAGAAGCCCATCAAGGGGTTGCGTATCGGCATACCGTCCGAGCTGTTTGACGGCGATGGTGTCGATGGGGATATCCTAACCGCCCTGGAAGCGGCCAGGAAGCTCTATCAGGAGCTTGGTGCCGAGTTGGTGCCGGTCTCCCTACCCCACTCTCAGTATGGCATTCCCACCTACTACATCGTCGCCCCGGCGGAGGCTTCTTCCAATCTGGCGCGGTACGACGGCGTGAAGTTCGGCCATCGTTGTGAGAACCCCAAGAACCTGATGGATATGTATGCCCGCACCCGAGCTGAAGGATTTGGATCCGAGGTGAAGCGGCGTATCATGCTGGGAACCTATGTGCTCTCATCCGGTTATTATGATGCCTATTACCGTAAAGCGCAGAAGGTACGGCGTCTGATCGCCGGCGACTACACCAATGCCTTCGAAAAAGTAGATGTTATGCTGACGCCGGTGACGCCCAGTACAGCCTTTAAGCTGGGAGAGAAGACCACCGATCCGGTGCAGATGTACCTGTCGGATATCTTCACCATCAATGTCAATCTGGCGGGCCTTCCAGCGCTCTCCGTTCCTTGCGGCTTTGATGGTCAAACCCTGCCTATCGGCATGCAACTGATCGGCAAACCGTTGGATGAGGCATCTATTCTGCGTGCAGGACATGCCTACCAGCAGGCCACCGACTGGCATACTCGCAAACCGCAACTTTGATGGATCGGATGGATTGAGGCCGGGATATCACCATGCAAAAATATACCACTGTCATCGGGCTTGAAGTGCATGCCCAGATGCTTACCAATTCGAAAATATTCTGCGGTTGCTCTGCCACCTTTGGTGCCGATGCCAATACCCAGGTTTGCCCGATCTGTTCAGGCTTTCCGGGCGTACTGCCGGTACTGAACAGCAATCTGGTGGACATGGCCATCAAGACAGGTCTGGCCATCAACGCCAAGGTTAATCTCACCAGCGAGTTTTCCCGCAAAAACTATTTCTACCCGGATCTTCCATCCGGGTATCAGATCAGCCAATTCGACATGCCTATCATCGGGTTGGGGCATCTTAATATTGATATTCCCGATGGATCCGGCACCAAAGGTGCCACCAAGATCAAAACCATTGGCGTGACCCGCATCCATATGGAGGTAGACGCTGGTAAAAACCTTCACGAAGGGATTGTTGGTGCTTCTTGGGTGGATTTGAACCGTACTGGTACGCCGCTGCTGGAGATCGTTTCCGAGCCGGATATGCGCTCCTCCCTGGAAGCGGGTGAGTATCTCAAGAAGCTGCGGGCCACGGTGCGCTATCTTGAGGTGTGCGACGGCAATATGGAGCAGGGTTCGTTCCGTTGTGATGCTAATGTCTCGGTTAATCCTGAAGGAAGTGACACGTTCGGTACCCGTGCCGAGTTGAAAAACCTTAACTCTATTCGCAACGTCATGCGGGCCATCGACTATGAGGTGGAGCGTCAGATTGACCTCATTGAGTCCGGTGGCAAGGTGATTCAGGAGACCCGTCTTTGGGATCCAAAATCTAACGCTACCCGCTCCATGCGCGGTAAGGAAGAGGCCCACGACTACCGGTACTTCCCGGAGCCTGATCTGCCTCGCCTTACCTTCAATCAGGCGCGAGTAGACCGGGTGGCTGCCACATTGCCGGAGCTGCCGGATGCTAAAAAAGCGCGGTTTATGAGCGACTACGGTCTCTCCGCCTACGACGCTGGTGTGTTGATCTCCGGTCGCAGGTTGGCCGATTACTATGAGGCTGTGGCTGCCGCTGTGGCCAAAGGCAAGAAGGCTGATCCAAAAGTTGCCGCCAACTGGGTTTCTGTGGAGCTGTTGGGGCTTTTGAATAAAGAGGGCAAAACCATCGCCGAATCCCCCATTAGCGCCGAAGCGTTGGGCGGGATGATTCAGCGTATTCTGGATAACACCATCTCTGGCAAGATTGCCAAGCAGGTATTTGCCGAGATGTATAAGAGCGGCAAAGAGGCCGATGCCATTATTGAGGAGAAAGGGCTGAAGCAGGTTACCGATAACTCGGTGATCGAGCCGGTCGTCGATCAAATTTTGGCGGATAATCCCAAAGAGGTGGAAG
>JADFWT010000323.1 GCA_015233785.1 Magnetococcales bacterium | reverse complement strand
TTCCTCTGGCGTTGGGCTCTATTCTGGCACTGACCCATCGCCGCTTTCTGCTGGCCGGGCTCTTGGCTGGTGGGGCGGCCATGCTGCATATCAAGTTCGGCGCACGCTTCTTTACGCTGCTCTTTTTCTGCATGGTGTGCTGGAACTGGTTCGGCATGCGTCTCTCCCAGGCCGGAAAGCCGATCCCCTGGCGGGGCATCATGCTCTTTTCGCTGGTGTGGCTGTTCTGTTTTTTGGTGATCTATCTGGATATGCGCGGTACCGGGGCCTTTCTCTCCCAGTTGGATCAGCCTCGGGATGGGACCAACTTTCTGCCGCCGCTCTCGTACATCTACAAATCCGAGCCGGACGACTATCTGACCAGCTATTTCTTTATGCATCCCGATTCGTCGGGAATGTTCGGCCTATTGATTCCGGTGTTGCTCTCCCTGGCGATGCTCTACTTTGTCTACGGCCACACCTCCGGACGGCAGAAGATTTTGGTGGTGACGCTACTGACAGCGCTGGTCTACGCTTTTTTTGTGGCGTTGTTCGGGCTCTTCTTTGAGCTTTACCTCATCGATTATGCCCCGGCATTTATCCGCCACAACATGCTGGTCACCCGCTATTGGGACCACCTCTGGGTGATCGCCTCCATCTTCTCCATCAGTGGATTTATGGTGGCGCAGTGGTTGGTGTTGCGTCTGGCCGGTAGTGGTAAGCGCGGCTATGTGCTCTTTTTTGCGCTGGCCTTTGTAGCCTTCTGGAGTGCCCAGGTGGCCAAGAGTGTCAAGCGTCATCCGGGAGATGAGTGGCACCTCTACTACGATCAGCACAACGCCCTGGGTGATTTCACTTACGAGAGCGCCTACTATCAAGTGTGCAGCGGCGATGTGGAGAGCTACAACGAGGCGCTCTACGCGGCTCTGAACGCCTCTCGCAAGGGGGATTCCGACGCCTTGTCTCGGGCCACAGCCGACATGCGCGACCTCTATCGATTGGTGAAGGCCTCCAGCGAGGCACTGCCCACCGAAGATCCCAATGTGCGCAATCTGATTTTTCTGAACCATCTGCGCCATGAGCGCTATCAGAAGGGAGTCCATCTGATGCTGGAGCTCTCCGACCCGGCCCCGGAGAACGCCATTATCTGGGACTGTCGGGGGGTGCCCGGCGAAGGGCTGCACCGGGTGGATGTGCGCCTTCCCGGAACCGATATGGAGGGGGTTTACAACTGGCTGAAGGCCAACACCACCTGGGAAGATGGCATTATTCAGCCTCCCTACGTGGTGGGTTTCAACATGCGTTCAAGCCGGGTTGGTTTTTGGGACTTCAAGCTGGATCAGCACCTGATGTCCATGTTGCCGGATTTCCATCCGCTGGCTCTGGCACGGGTGGAGCGTCTGGCCGGACGTTACGCCATTGAGCGCTCTTACGGCAGTATCAACGGTAATGTCGGGCCTCACGGTCGGCGTTTCTTTTTGGGGTTGGATGAGGCGGATTTTCTGGAGATTCAGAAGCGCTATCCTGGCTACCGTTATCTCTTTACCGAGAATCGCAACCTGAAATTTCCACGGCTCTATGAGAACGGCTCGTTTGTGCTCTATCGCATCAGTAAGGAGTCCTCGCCTCCGGCTCCCAGCAAGGAAGCGCCGACCGTCCCCGAAGCTCCGGTGACGGAGGGGCTGCCGGATGTACGCATCTCCGGGTGACCGGGCAGAGCTCTATCTCTCCGGCAGGTTGGCGCGAATATAGGCCAGAATATCCACTTGGGCCTGGATCGGGATGGCCCGCATGGAGACCATATCTTTGCCGGGGTGTCCATTGCGGATTTTGTGGAAAGCCTCCCATGGATTGTGACGGGTGACTGTGCCGAGAAACTCCGGCCTGTCCACGGTTTTGAAGTTGATCTTACGTCCATCCATTCCGTGACAGATGGCGCAGACGGCCTGAAATGAGGGCTCTCCACGCTTGGGATTGCCCCGTATCTTTTTGGTGTCGTCATTGATGTGGCGGGTCATATCCACCTGTCCCTTGGTGATGAACATCGCCAGCGCTTCAGCGGTCTCCGGGTCGATCATCTTTTCGTTATAGCGGTGAAGTTTGTTGCGGATAATGGCGATCACCTGTGCAGGATCCTTGCCGACCATATGTCGGACGCCTTTGATTCCAGTGGCATGAGAACCGGTACCATAGGCCCCATCGGCACCGCGATAATCCCAGCCGTGACACTCCTTGCAGCGCCAGGTGGTCAGTCCTCTCTTGGCACCCTCTTTGGGATAGAGCGGGTGGCTCATCAAATAGCGCCGTTTGTCGAGGTTGCGCAGAGAGAGATCCCTATAGCTCAACAGTCCCATCCAGTTGTCATAGGCCCGTCCACCCAGAGCCAGAGTATAGAGATCCTCTCTGTTCTTCTCTTCGGCCTGGGCCTCTATTGGTATCAGCAAAACAGAACAGATCAGTGCGAGTATCAA
>JADFWT010000322.1 GCA_015233785.1 Magnetococcales bacterium | reverse complement strand
GCTCCTTCAATGGCTGTCAGGGCATCGGTTAGCGCCTCATCCAGGGCCTGAAAAAGCGGGTCCAGGGTAGCTTCATCAGCCTGTTCATTCAGGGCGCTTTCCAGCTTGGCTGCGGGGCTCTGAACCTGAACCGCTCCGATATTGCCCGAGACCCCCTTGACGGTATGGGCCGCACGAATGGCCCCTTCTTGGTCTCCCTGGGCAAGCGCATTCTGAATCCTCGTCAACACATCCATTTCGCTATCACGAAATTTTTTCAATAGTTTACGATATGTGCGGGGATTGCCTCCTACGCGAGCTATGGCGTTCTTCAGGTCAAAACCCGGTAGGTGGGGCAGGGGGTCGTTTGGGGCACCAGCGGCGGTTGTGTCTTGAGCAATCAATTCAGCGGGAATCTCCCGCTCGCCGGGGGTTACCCATTGCGCCAGTGCTCCGAACATCTCCCGAGGGTTGATGGGCTTGGATACATGATCATCCATGCCTGCTTCCAGACATTTTTCCCGATCTCCGGCCATGGCGTTGGCGGTCATGGCGATAATCGGCAACTGCTCGCTGCTGAAGGTTTGACGAAGCGCACGAGCTGCGTCGTAGCCATCCATCACCGGCATCTGAATATCCATCATTACCACATCGAACGATTCGGTGTTGGCCTTCTCCACACCCACCTGGCCGTTCTCGGCAACCGTGACCACCATTTTGGCCATCTTTAACATTTCGGAGGCTACCTGCTGGTTTACTTCGTTGTCCTCCACCAGCAGCACGCGGGCACCGGCAATGTCCGCCACCGTATCCAGTCCGAATTGATTGCCGGCACTGGGATTTGTACGTTGAGATTCATGGCCAAGTGCCACCATCACTGCATCCAGCAGCGAGGAGCTGGAGACCGGCTTGCTAAGCACACCGTCTATGGCTTCATGTTCGGTGACCTGTTGCATCTGGGTGAAATCATGGGCTGTGACCATCACCACTTGGGGTGTGGCTTTAAGGGTGCTGTCCGCCTTAAGGCGTCGGGTGGCATCAATACCATCCATCCCCGGCATGCGCCAATCCATGAACACCATGCGGTACGGTTGCCCTTCTTGATCGGCCTGTGCCACCCTCTCCAGTGCCTCTTCGCCGCTCTTGGCCATGTCGGGTTGCAAGGTGAGTTTATGGGCCAACTGGACCATGATTTCCCGAGCGGACTCATTATCATCCACCATCAGCACCCGCACGCCGCTGAGATCCATCTCAGGCGTTCGACTACGGCTCTCTTCCTCTTGAGGTGAAAGACCGAAACGGGCTGTGAAGTAAAAGGCGCTGCCCTTTCCAGGCGTACTCTCTGCCCAGATTTCGCCTCCCATCATGTCGGTGAGTCGTTTGCTGATGGTGAGCCCCAGGCCGGTGCCGCCATATTTTCGCGTGGTAGAGGCGTCGGCCTGGCTGAACGATTGAAACAGCTTGGCCATCTGCTCTTCGGTCATGCCGATACCGCTGTCGGTGACCGAAAAGCGTAGCTTAACATCGTTTTCACTGCGCTCCAGAAGCTGCACCCGAACCACAATCTCGCCATCATGGGTAAACTTAACCGCGTTGTTGGCCAGATTGGTGAGAATCTGCCCCAGTCGCAGCGGGTCCCCAACCAGGCCATAGGGGATATCAGGCTCAAGGCCCATCAGTAGCTCAATACCCTTTTCGCGGGATTTTTCCGCCACCAGATTGGCCAGACTTTCCAGTACATCATCCAGATGGAATGGGATCAGCTCCATATCCATCTTGCCTGCCTCAATCTTGGAGAAGTCGAGAATATCGTTGATGATGCCCAGCAGGGCGTTGGCGGCCCCGTGAATCTTATCCAGATAATCCTTCTGCTTTCGAGAGAGATCGGTTTGCAGCGCCAGATGGCTCATACCGATAATGGCGTTCATGGGGGTACGGATTTCGTGGCTCATGTTGGCCAGAAAATCGCTTTTAGACTTATTGGCAGCGTCGGCCAGCTCCTTGGCCTTGATCATCGCCATTTCGGCCCTTTTTTGATCCTCAATATCCACAAAGGTGCCCACCAACCCGCCAGGAGAGCCGTCATCCTTAAGGAAAGACTGCACCCAATAGATCGTATGGTGTTTCTTGCCGTCGGCAAAGGGGATGATCATCTCCTTATGCACCTTACCCAGCGAGGCCATGGTCTCCTCATCCTCTTTCTGGTAGGCGATTCGGTCCTTCTCGGGCAGATAATCAAGATCCAGCACCCGTTTGCCAATAAATGTGTATTGCTCCACATTGAAGGTCTCTTCATAGGCGCGGTTGCAGCCCAGAAAGCGGGTGTCGGCCCCTTTGTAGAAAACCGGATAAGGGATGGTGTCCACCAGCGCTTTGGTAAAGGCGAGCTGGTCGGCCAGCTTGCGTTCCGCCACTTTCAGTCGGGTGATGTCCTGAGAGATGCCGCAAATGCCGTAGGGTGCGCCATGGGTGTCATA
>JADFWT010000321.1 GCA_015233785.1 Magnetococcales bacterium | reverse complement strand
TGGATTTTTGTCGGACTGTCTTGAATGACATGGAGCGTGAGTGTGAGTATCTCTTGGGCAGAAGGGGCGGATTCTGACGGTACCGCCCTGTTTGTGGATACCGCGTGGTTGGAAGCTCATCTTGAGGATGATACCCTACGCATTATTCAAGTGGGTGGTGATACCATCTATCCACGGGTGCATATTCCGGGTGCGGTCTTGCTTCCGATGATGGCCATCTTGACCCAGCGTGAGGGTGTGCCGGGTATGCTGGCCGATGCGGGTTCGTTAACGCAGCTTTTTGGGGACTTGGGCATTACGCCACAGACGCATGTGGTCGCGTATGATCCAACTGGCGGGTTAGATGCTTCGCGCTTGGTCTGGACACTGGCTCAGATGGGGCACCAGCGCGCTTCGGTGCTGGATGGCGGTCTGGGGGCGTGGTACGAAGAACAGCGGCCTATGAGTCCGGAGGTGCCGCGTATCACCCCGGTGACCTTTGAGGCCGCGCCGACTCAGGCAAGCTATGCCGACATGGCACATGTTCAGGCCATTGCTGAAGAAGAGAAAGCGGCTTATTTGGTCGATACACGCGGTGAAAATGAGTACCTTGGTCGCACGCTTCGGGGACCTAGGGGGCACATTCCAGGCGCGGTACATGTGGATTGGAGCGCCTCACTGCTTGGACCGCGTGATCCCAAATTGAAAGAGTTTGCGGAACTGAAGGCATTGTATGCCCAAGTGGGTGTGACGGATCTCTCCAAGCCGGTGGTCGTCTATTGTCAAACGGCCCATCGTGCCTCGCAGAGCTGGGTATTGTTGCGGGCTATGGGATTTCAAGATGTACGTTTGTACGATGGCTCGATGTCGGAGTGGGGGCTGCGTGGCATGCCGGTCGTATCCGGCGGTTCGCCCCGGTGAACTCCTTGGACCTTTGTGCCCGTTGCCGATGAAATCATTGAGTGGAAGTATTGACTCTGAAACCGATTGTGAACGGATAAGACACCATGTTTGACTCTCTGTCAGAACGTTTTGAAACGGCCTTCAAGAAAATTCGGGGCCGTGGCTCGCTTTCCGAGTCCAATATTAAGGACGCCTTGCGTGAAGTGCGGGTGGCGTTGTTGGAAGCGGATGTCAGCTATAAGGTGGTGAAAACATTCATCGCCAACGTGCGCCAAAAGGCGGTAGGCGTGGAGGTGATGGGGTCGCTCACGCCGGGCCAACAGGTGATTAAGGTCGTCCATGATGAGTTGGTTCACCTGATGGGTGAGGTAAACTCGGATCTTAACCTGGCGGTACAGCCGCCAGCCGTCGTGATGATGGTGGGGCTTCAGGGGTCGGGTAAGACCACCACTTCGGGTAAATTGGCTCGACGCCTGTCAGGACGGCAAAATAAGAAGTGCCTGTTGGCATCGCTTGATGTGTATCGCCCGGCGGCTATGGACCAGTTGGCTACGGTGGGTGGGCAGGTGGAGGTGGATGTGCTTCCCACCACCACGTTGGAGAATCCACGTGATATTGCCCAGCGTGCTGTAGAGACGGCCAAGCGCGGTAGTTATGATGTGGTCTTTCTGGATACCGCCGGTCGGCTCCATGTCGATGACGAGTTGATGACCGAATTATCCGATGTCAAAGAGCTGGTCAATCCCATTGAGATTCTGTTGGTGGCGGACTCCATGACTGGTCAAGATGCGGTCACTGTGGCCGAGCAATTTGATCAGCGTCTGGGTATCTCTGGCGTCGTGCTTACCAAGACCGATGGTGATGCGCGAGGTGGTGCAGCACTCTCGATTCGGGATGTGACCGGCAAGCCCATCAAGTTTGTGGGTACCGGTGAGAAGCTGGATGCGCTGGAGCCCTTTCACCCGGATCGTATCGCCTCCCGCATTCTGGGTATGGGTGATGTGCTGACTCTGGTCGAAACGGCCATGGAGAAGGTGGATCTGGATGAAGCCGCCAAACTGCAAGAGAAGATCACCAGTAAGAAATTCACCCTGGAGGATTTCTTAGCCCAGATGCAGCAGGTGCAGAAAATGGGTTCTCTGACCGATTTGGTTGGGATGATCCCGGGTATGAAGCAGGCGATGAAGGGGAAAGAGCAGCAGTTGGATGATTCCAAGTTGAAGCGCATTGAGGCGATTATTCTTTCGATGACCATTAAGGAGCGTCAACGGCATCAGTTGATCAATGCGTCACGCAAGCGGCGTATCGCCAAAGGGTCGGGTACCAGCGTTCAGGAGGTCAATCGACTTCTGAAGCAGTTTATCCAGACACAGAAGATGATGAAACGCTTTGGTAAATTGGGTAAGAAAGGCTTCATGCGTGGCGGAATGCCGGGCATGCCGAAAATGCCGGGTCTGCCATTTTGAGTCAGAGTGCTCATTAAAAACGGAGCTTATGGGACGTGCAGTCTTGACTAAGGCGTCCGATGCTATACAATGCTTCGATTTCACTGACCGGGCGAAATTCGCGCCCGGATGA
>JADFWT010000320.1 GCA_015233785.1 Magnetococcales bacterium | reverse complement strand
CGAGTCGTGATCAAAGGGTTCCGCCACCCGTGGCATCTCCAGGGCGGTCTGAACCACCGCTTCGGTACCCGAGAGCATCAACGCCGACTGTAGGGCCAGTCCATTAATGACCGTGGCCAGCATGCCCATCTGGTCGGCACGGGTGCGACCCATGCCGTGGGCGGAGCCTGAGACACCGCGAAAGATATTACCGCCACCGATCACCAAGGCCAATTCGATATCCAGCTCTCTGGCTGATTGCACCTCTTCGACCAGATAGGAGAGAAATTCCGGCGCGATACCATACGCCTGTTCCCCCATCAGAGCCTCACCGGAGAGCTTTAAGAGTACCCGCTTGCTACGGCTTACGTCCATGGTTGAAACACCCCTCACCCCAATCGCCACCCATTATACATGTAGGGCACCCTAAAAAGGGTGCCCTACGCGACAACTCAACTACCAAAGGCTAATCCATCGGCCCACTCTGTGTCCAGCAGAGTAACAGAGGGCGTGGGATTTTTGCCTCGGTAGGCATGCTTCATCGGATCAACCCTGAACCTGCTTGGCAACCTCAGCGGCGAAATCCTCTTCCTTCTTCTCGATGCCT
This sequence comes from Magnetococcales bacterium, assembly GCA_015233785.1. GTDB lineage: Bacteria > Pseudomonadota > Magnetococcia > Magnetococcales > JADFWT01 > JADFWT01. The sequence continues at coordinate 1,877 of JADFWT010000320.1, read as the reverse complement.
TCACCCAGCTGGAAGCGGGCAAAGCCGGTCACTTTAACCGCACTGCCCAACTCTTTGGCGGCGGCCTCTACAACCTTGGAGACTTTCATATCAGGATCCATAACGAAGGCCTGCTCAAGCATGCAGACATCGCCATAGTATTTGCTCATGCGGCCCATCACCATCTTTTCGATGATATTGTCGGGCTTGCCGGAGGCTTTAGCCTGCTCTACCAGGACCGCTTTTTCACGCTCCATAGCCGCGCCATCTACACTATCACGGTCCAGGAACTGTGGGGCAGCAGCGGCCACATGCATGGCCAGCTTTTTACCCAGTTCTTGCAGAGCATCGGCTGTGGCATCGGACTCAAGACCCACCAACACGCCAATCTTACCACCAGCGTGTACATAGCTGCTGACCAGGCCGGAGGAGACCTCCATGCGCTGCAGACGACGCAGATTCATGTTCTCACCGATGGTGGCGATGAGATTGGTCAGCTCTTCACCCACATTGCGACCGGTTTCGGGGAAGGCAACAGCCTTCAGTTGGTCGATGTCGGTGGAACCGGATTCGGCAGCCAGCTTGGTAACGGTGCTGGCAAAGCCAATGAAACCTTCATTTTTGGCGGTGAAGTCGGTCTCGGAGTTTACTTCCACCATCACAGCAGCTGTACCGGTGGAGAGGGTTGTAACCATACCCTCAGCGGCCACACGGGCGGATTTCTTCTGGGCAGAAGCCATCCCCTTCTTACGCAGCCAATCTACGGCGGCGTCCATGTTGCCGTCGGTCTCACCCAGGGCTTTTTTGCAATCCATCATGCCCACTCCGGTCTTCTGCCGAAGCTCTTTCACCATACTCGCGGTAACCGCCATGGTCGTTCCCCATTCTACCTGTATCTATATATTCGATCTAAAAAGTGGGCGGGCCATCTGGCGGACCAGTTTTGGCCCGTCCACTCTAAGTTTTTGGTTTGCTTTACGCCTCAGCAGCGGCGGCTTCACCTTCGCCAGCCTGCTCAAGCATCTCCTTCTCCATGGAGCCCTCAGGTGCGGGAGCTTCTTCGGTGGAAGGAATCTCACGACCGGCCAGTTGCAGACCTTCGATAACCGCATTGCCCATCTTAGAGATGAACAGGGTCAGGGCGCGAATGGCGTCATCGTTGCCGGGCACGGGGTAGTCAATGGGGTCGGGGTCACAGTTGCTGTCTACCAGGGCCACCACGGGAATACCCAGCTTGTTGGCCTCTTTCACAGCGATGGACTCCTTACGGGTATCCACAACGATGATCAGGTCGGGCTGGCGCTCCATATCCTTAATACCGCCCAGGGCGCGTTCAATCTTCTGACCTTCGCGATCCAGCTGCTGGGTCTCACGCTTGGTCAGCGCCTCAAAGGTGCCATCAACGCGCATCTTGTCGATATCTTTCAAGCGACGGATGGAGCCTTGAATGGTGCGCCAGTTGGTCAAGGTGCCGCCCAACCAGCGATGGTTCACGTAGAACTGACCGGTGCGCTTCGCTTCAGCAGAAACCAACTCAACAGCCTGACGCTTGGTGCCAACAAACAGCACAATGCCGCCATTTTGCACGGTGTCACGTACAAAGTTACAGGCGTCACGCAGCTTCAGAACAGATTTTTGAAGGTTGATGATGTGCACGCCATTGCGGGCACCGAAGATGTGGCGCTTCATTTTCGGGTTCCAGCGCTTGGTCTGGTGTCCGAAGTGAAATCCCGCTTCCATCAGTTCACGGATGGAGTACTTAGCCATGATGCACCTCTGATCAATGTGTTGGGTTATACGCCTCCGCTGTCCTATCCGACGTCCAACCCTGCGTTAACAGGGCACCCGGAGCCGTATTCAGGTGCAGCGTGCGAAATAAGATCCTATGTGGATCTCTG
>JADFWT010000031.1 GCA_015233785.1 Magnetococcales bacterium | reverse complement strand
CGCCCTGCTCTGCTACGCAAGATCGCGGGTGGAAAGAGTTTTTTCATCATTACACTGGGTCTGTTTGAGCAGCCGTCGAAAGCGGTGGAGGTGTGGAAACGCTATCGTGCACAAAATAGCGGGCGTGCCCTACTCTTCGAGGCCACGCTGCGTGATGGAGTCATTCTCAAGACCCATGAGGTTAAACTCTCACAAGAAGCCCCTTAGAGGATCCCTCTCCAACCATCTTGGGGCGTTCTAAAAGAGACCGCCACCATCCAATTTTTCCTCGGCGGCTGGGACGCCTTGCAAGGTGTCACGCTGATGGTTGGGAACCAGCGAAGAGTCCGAAAGATCCTGCGGCTGCGGTTTAAGCCGTGATACGTAGTCCATGACCTTGTTGACTTCACTATCGGTCATGTAGCCAATCTGGAACATCTTCAAAGGGTGAGCGTTGCGGCGCTTATTGTCTCGAATCCAGTTGTACTGGCGAACCAAATAGTTAAAATGCTGGCCCTGAATGCGGGGATAGAACTCTTTGGCGTTCCCTTCTCCATTTTTTCCGTGGCAGCGCTGGCAAAAACGTTCGTAGAGCGACTGCCCTTCCCGAAGAAAATTCCCCGGACCAACACCGTTATGGCGGGTCATTTTTAACTGAGCAATATAGGCGGAAACGTCAGATATAGCCTGCTCACCTCCCACCTCGCTGGGAAGCGCAAAACGGAACATGGTGGGATTATCACGGTTGCGCTGGCGAATATCCAACAACTGCTTGATCTGCACCTCTCGATACTGACCGGCAATTTGCGGATAAGAGCCGTCAGTCAGACCCCAACCATCGGGCTGATGGCATTTTCTGGAGCATTTGGCTTCATAGATCAGGCGGCCACGCTGCAAGTCGCCCTTAAGGTTCAAAATGGGATCCGAACGGCGTTTATGGACATTCCAATACTTCATCACCATATCGGTCAATGAGACACCTGAGGCTTTTCCGTTCTTATCTTTTTTCTGGATGTAGGTCTCTTTCTGTTGCGGGCTGATGCGCTTGTAAAACTCCCGAACCAACGCCTTGCGATAGGCCTCCTGAGCCCCCTCGGTATCCCCCAGTCGGTTATTAATCACGCCAAGATTGAGATAGGCAATGGCATTGTTTGGATCATAACGGACGGCAGATTCAGCATGCTTGCGCGCCTCCTCCAGATTACCCTCTTTGGAGGCTTTGTGGGAGAGATTGGCGTACTTTTTCGAAAGACGACGACTTTGGGGCGAAACCGGGCCGGAGAGTTCACACGGCACGCGGCTCAAATACTGCCCACCCTTGGGTGTCCCGCACTGGTAAAGTCTCTTTGCCTCAACCCCGACAGGAAGCAACAGGAGGCAGAGCAATATGAGCCCTCCAATGCGTAAGCGGTGATTCAAATCTGTCATAGCGTCACGGCCTCGACGGTGGTGAGTTTTTCGGATGAACAGCAGCCAGTTGGCGTAATATACCGCGAACAGGTTCGGTTTTTCAAAATGTATCTGTCGAAGAATTTTCTCATGATTCAGACAAATGGCACGATATCATCGGCAACTCTTGATTCCATACCTGAATATAAATGCGATAATAAATGGCAGGACACATGCAGTACACCTCAAAAGATTGCCATCTCAAGCAGGGAATGTCATGATATAAAAAAGCTTCATGCAGACCATCACAACTCCTTAGAAAGTCGAACACCATGAGCGATGCGCCGGTTATTGGATCTCTGGAAGATGCCCAACTTCTGATCAGTCTTCTGCATGACAATCTCACCGATGGCCGCAAACGACTGGAAGAGGCGGAAGTGGTGGTGGAGAAGAATCAAGAGGAGAATGCCCAACTCCGAAAGGCCGTGGTGGAGATTGACAAAGTGGTCAAGATGATTAAGACCATTGCCGGCCTGACCAACATGCTGGCCCTGAACGCCGCCATTGAGGCTGCTGGAGCTGGTGAGGCCGGTAAAGGGTTTGCCGTGGTGGCCAATGAGGTGAAAGATCTGGCTAAACAGACCACCAATGCCACCAATATGATCGAAGAGAATGTATCTGCAATCCGGGACCATACAGATAAAACCACGCTCAGCATTCAGGAAGTTCGGGATACCATGGTCCAGGTACGCATGGCCAACGAACAGATCCTTGACGAAATGAACAACCGCTAGCCCTTCAGAATCCGCAACCTCTGCCGAACGGGCTGAGACGCCGAGCTGGCAACCTGCACCGTGCTCTAGATGGTGATCATCTGTTCTCTTAAATGGGATTGGGGCGGGCTGGGAAGTGCGTCACTCAACTTGTATCCTACACCATACACCGTAATCAAAATACTCGGACGTCTTGGATTGGACTCAATTTTACGCCGTAGACGACTGATCATCACATCAATGGTGCGGTCTGTGGGCATCCACTCGCGGTTGCTCACCCGCTGAACAAGCTGTGACCGGCTGAAGACTCTTCCAGGGTTCTTGGAGAAGGTATCAATCAGGTGGTACTCGCCGGTTGTAAGCGACACCCGCTTGCCGCGTGGATCCTCAAGAGTACGGGATTCCATATTGAGCGTCCAACCACAGAACGAGCGTGAAACCTCTTGTCCCCGGCGACCACCCTGCTCACCGGTACGACGCAGAATATTCTTGATACGAGCCAGAAGCTCACGCTGATTAAAGGGTTTGGTGACATAATCATCCGCGCCAAATTCAAGTCCGACAATCTTATCCACATCCTCCTTTCGAGAGGTGACGACAATAATGCCGATATCCGATGTGCGTCGGATCTCTTGAATCAGTTCCAAACCATCCTTTCCGGGCAGATTCAAATCTATTAACGCCAAATCCAGGTTTCTCTGGCTGAAGACAGGTAGAAATGCCTCGTGGGACTCCACGCTGCTGACATGAAAGCCGCTCTCTTCCAGATAACCCTCCAGAATCGAACGGGTAACCGGATCATCTTCTACAATGACGATGTGTTTATTCATCATGATTCAATCACCGGATAGGATCCATAACACAAGCCCCCATTATGCATAAACTTATTCTAAATGGGCTCCAATAGTGCGTTCACACTGTCCCGAAAATCAAAAGATACCACGCGCATGTACCTACGCAGCCTTACCTTTTACAGACCAATGTATTGGACCTAGCATGCCGCATAGGGTATTTTCTTCAACCAAAAATATTATTAGAACATCATAATAATCTTCTATTCAAAGCATATTTCCATCTTAATTTTATTATAAACAACATGATAGATAAAAGATAGAGAAGATTTTAATAGTGTGAATTAAACGACACAGACCTTGATCACACTCAAATGCAACAGACTTGGCATTTCCACTTGATGATTTTTCCGCAGGTTGTCGGGATATGCTATGATCTGAATACTCCGAAACTGAAATGGTGCTTCATAATCACTGATAAACGGCCCATGAAACAAGACAATACCAAACCACCCATCCTCTCTACCGTTCGCCGACTTATTCGGGAAGCCCCCTTTCGTCTTCGAGTGGTGGCCGGACTTGGCGTAGCGGGTTTGGTGTTGGCTTTTGCCGGCTCTCTGCTGCTGATTTCCGGGCAGCGTTCCATGACACAGATGGTCTCCATGCTGACCATGCAGATGGCCGACACGGCGCACCATCGAGTCAATAGCTATCTTGAAGCGCCCACCAGGGCTGTCCTGCAACTACGAGACATGATTCGGCTTGGCCATCTGGATATTCATGATCGCAAAAGCCTTATGCAGTGGCTGAGGGAACAATCGGGCCTCCACGCCGAGGTGATCGGCATGATCGTCAGCACCCCGACTGGAGAATTATGGGGCTTCAATACACTTCCAGATGGTCGCGAAAGCTATCTGGCATCCGACACACATACAGGGCACCACCTGATAGCCTACAAGGTCAATGACGACGCATCCAGAGGGAACGCCATTATTGATGCCGGCCCCTATGATCCACGCAAGCGGCCATGGTTTAAGCAGGCTCTCAAAGCGGGAGAACCGGTCTGGTCATCGGTCTTCAGACAAAAAGAGACAGGCGTACCCATCATCGCACTATTGGTGCCCATCTATCAGCGTGGTGTCCTGCATGCTGTCATCAATGCGACCATCACCCTGTCCGATCTCTCCCATAATCTTCGCGACAACCATATGGGCCATCAGGGTCTCTGCATAGTGATTGAAGAAAATGGGGCGGTTATCGCCAGCTCTGAGTTGACCCCACTGTTCGATGATGAGGGCAAACGAACGCACATGGGGAACCTCAAGGATCCAGTTCTGAAACAGATTTATGCGACCATAAAAAAGCTCCCCAATGATGCGGGAGAGGCGATGATCGACCATAATGGGCAGCGCATGATAGTCCGCGCCCACCACTTCCATAACAAACATGCCCTTAAATGGCGCATCATCTCCGCCATGGATAACGCCGAATTTTTAGATCCCATCATGCAGCGGGAGCATTGGACCCGTATCACAGCCCTCGGTTTTGCCCTGCTCTCCCTGGTTATCATGGTCTCGGTGATCACCCATCTTTGGCGAGAGATCGCCCGACGCAAGGAAACGGAACAGGCCCTAAGACGCAGCAAAAGGAGATTTAATCAATTATTTCATAAGATGATTACAGGATTTGCCGAACATGAAATCATTTGTGATAAAAGCGGTACCCCGGTGGATTACCGGTTTACGGATGTTAACCCAGCCTTCGAAGAGATCACCAGCCTGAGCGGAAAGAGTGTCATCGGCAAAAGGGTGAGAAGCATCATTCCCAACATTGCCCCCTCTCTGATTGAGACCTATGGAAAAGTCGCATTGACGGGTGAATCCATTGAGTTTGTCCAGTATTCCAACGAGTTTAAAAAACATTTCATGATTCACGCTTTTCAGACCAAGCCGGACTGTTTTGCCATTCTTTTTTTGGACATCTCCACCCTTAAAAAGATTGAACAGGCTCTAAAAAAGGCGCGACAGCAGGCTGAGCAGGCCAGTCAGGCCAAAAGCGATTTTCTGGCCACCATGAGCCATGAGATCCGCACCCCCATGAATGGCATTCTCGGCATGGTGGAGCTTCTGAAGCGCTCTGGCCTGAAAAAAGATCAGATGCATAAGGTGGAGATGATCTTACAGGCGGGACAGACGCTAAAGAAGCTGCTGCATGACGTGTTGGATATCTCCAAGATTGAAGCCCAGGAACTGACGCTGGAAGAGACCCCATTCCGACTCCGGGATAAAATTGAATCAGTGCGGCAGATGTTTAGCCAGGCGGCCCGGGAAAAAGGGATCCGACTCAACGCCAGCGTTGCGGGTGACGTACCGGACAATCTGATCGGCGATGAGGCCCGCCTAAGTCAGGTGCTGGTCAACCTGCTTGGTAATGCGCTTAAGTTTACCGATTTTGGCGAGATCTCCTGTCAGGTCACGCTGAAGCTTGAGCGCGGCAACCATGTGATACTGAGCTTCTCCATCAGCGATACCGGCATCGGTATCTCTGAGGCCCATCACGACCGCATATTCAAACGACTCTTTCAGGTGGACCCTACAGATCCCCGCTCTCAGGGAGGAACAGGGCTCGGTTTGGCCATCTCCAAGAGCCTTGTTGAACTGCTGGGAGGGGAGATTCATGTCATCAGCACCCCTGGTGAGGGGAGTCGCTTTCATTTTTCGTCCGAGTTTCTCATTGATGAATCGCCCACTGCCAACAGCGCCATAGACCCTAAGGCAGCGTTGGCTATTAAAGGCACGACTGTGCTATTGGTAGAAGATGAGCCCATCAATCGAATCGTGGGCGAAGGGTTACTGAACAGCGAGGGATATCGGGTTACAGCGGTAGAAGATGGCTATAAGGCCCTGGAACTACTCCAACAACACCATTTTGATCTGATTCTCATGGATGTTCGCATGCCGGGTATTGATGGGGTTGAGACAACACGCCGTATTCGGCAAGAGCTTCCTCGTCCAGCGAGTGAGACGCCGGTGATCGGCCTCACGGCAGATGCCCTCAAAAAGAGTCTTGCTCAATGTCGGGAGGTAGGTATGGCGAGGGTCATGGTCAAACCCATCGACATGGAACAGTTTAACCGCCTGGCTGCCGAACTCATTCATGGCATAGAGGCTTAAAGGGATCTGCGCCCCCATGACGAACGATCCAAACGATACCCAATCACTGTTAGATCGTTCCTTTCTCCGCTCGGTTTTGAAAGGGGTTGGAGCGCGTCGATTTGTCGAGACACTCAAACTGTTTGAGGTGCATGGTCAGGAGATGCTACGGCAGATCTCTTCTGAGGATATCGCACAGCGGCGGAAGAGTGCCCACATGCTTCATGGTGCCTCAAGTAATCTGGGCATGGTGCCCCTGGCGGCGGCGATTCAGCAGGCCAGTGCAGCCATGCGCGAACAGCGCTCTTTTGACTTTCCAAAGCTGGAGAAACTGTTTTATCGTTCATTAGAGGCCCTGCTTGCTGAGGGTAATCGTCTACTGGAGCACGCCGACACGCCATGAAAATTCATCTGGATCTCAGCTCTGGCATTGCTGGAAATATGTTCCTGGCCGCCTGCCTTGACCTTGGACTGGATAAGGAGCCACTGATTTCGGCCCTAAACACCCTGCCTGGCATCGAGTGGCAGCTCTCGGTCGAGAGAGGGCTTTCCGGTGGATTGGAAGGAACCCAGGTAGAGGTTCACTACCCCCATGAGCACGTCCACCGCCATTTAAGTGATATTGTCACGATTATTGAAGGCTCTGAACTGCCACCAGCCGTAATGAAGCTGGCCAAGCAGATATTTCATAAACTGGCCTCGGCTGAAGCCACGGTGCATGGTCTCTCTATCGATGAGATCCACTTTCACGAAGTGGGCGCGGTAGATGCCATCATTGATATTTGCGGAGCAGCCTATGCTGTCTGGGCACTGGGCATCACGTCGGTAAGCGCCTCTCCTCTGGTGACCGGATCAGGTCAAGTACGCTGTGCCCATGGGGTGATGCCGGTTCCGGTTCCCGCTGTGGTGGAGCTTGTTCGAAACCACGCCATTGCTCTGCAACCCTCCGACCTGATAGGAGAGATGGCTACCCCAACCGGCGTTGCCATTCTGGCCCAGTTGGCGCAGCGTTTTGGAGCCTCGGAGCTAACCGCCATTGATGCCAGCGGTCTGGGGTTGGGAACCCGCTCTGTGAAAGGGCGCGCCAATGCCCTGCGCATTCTGGCCCAGCATGAGACGCATGATACCGCCGTTGTTGACGATCACCATGAGGAGATGCTTCTGGAGTCGGTCACAGTGCTCTCCACCCACCTGGATGACATGAATCCCGAGTGGTTTGGACCTTTGTGGGATCATCTGTTTGAAGATGGCGCGCTGGATGTGGCGCTGATTCCCATGACCATGAAGAAGGGGCGTCCCGCTACCCGCCTTGAGGTGGTCAGCAGTCCAGATGATGCCCAGCGTCTTGCCAGACTGATACTCCATCACACCACCAGTCTGGGCGTGCGTATACAGCCTATGGAGAGGCTCATCTGGAAGCGCACTGAAACCACTCACCAAACCCCTTATGGAGAGGTTAGGGTCAAACAGGCCGGTACGCTGGAACGCCTGGAGTATGACGATCTGGCCCGTATCGCCACAACAGAGGGTTGGTCTCTGCCGGAGACGGAGATCACGATTCGCCGCTGGCTATCGACCCGGAAGTCGCCATCCGGTTAATGCTCCCAGCCACATAACCAGCCCCAAAGCCGTTATCGATATTGACCACCGTCACATTGGCCGTGCAGCTATTGAGCATACCGAGCAAGGCGCTGAGCCCCTGAAATGATGCGCCGTAGCCCTGGGATGTCGGCACGGCTATCACCGGCTTATCCACCAGCCCGCCCACCACCGACGGCAGAGCCCCCTCCATTCCGGCCACCACCACAAATACATGGGCCTGCATGAGTAGATCCGCCGCAGCCAGTAGACGATGCAATCCAGCCACACCCGCATCATAGTGGCGTACCACCTCGGCCCCCATGAGTTGCGCGGTAAGGGCCGCTTCATCCGCCACCGAAATATCACTGGTTCCAGCACAAAGCACCGCTACCAACCCGGTATTGGCAGAGGGGTTATTTTGCCGGTAGAGACAGGTCGCCTTGCCAAAACGTTTCAACTGGGGAAAACGTTTGCGGAGCTTTTTGCGCCGCTTTGAGCTCAACCGGGTGATCAACAGGTCATCCTGACGCTTTAGGGCCTGCCCGACGATACGACGCAAGTGAGAGAATGCCTTTCCCTGGGCCATGATCACCTCTGGAAAGCCATGACGCAGTTCCCGATGGGTATCCAAACGGGCCACCACATCGCCACTTTGATGCACCTCATCGATGGGAAAGCGCTTAAAACGCTCCAGCGCCTCTTCCACAGACAAGTTACCTGCGGCAATCGCTGAGAAGAGCTTCTTCAACTGGTGTGGTGACATAATGATTCCCTATTTTAATCAATCTATTGATCAATTTCTCATATTGTTACTTTGCAGGGCGAACAGGTCCAACAGAAGCGTATCATTTCATTGAACAGGTAGGCATTCAATAGGGCTTCCTACGCCGACTCACCAGAACGTACATCAACAAGAGACTTCATGTAGCCATTTTCCAATGGTATCATAAGTCTCAATATTGGATTTGATCGTTTCGACGGCATGCATTTTTGAGGATGGCATCATGAACTCTATTTCAAAATGGTGGATGCTTCTGCTCCTTCCACTCCTCATTATGGTGGTTTCAACCGTCCAGGCTGGAGATTGCTCTCGCGCTCAGACACTCTATCTTCAGGCAGAAGAGCTTGAAGGGGCCTCCCAATCGGAAAGGTTGCTGCGACAGGCGGTGAAACTCTGCCCCAGTCATGCCGAGAGTCTTAACAATCTAGCCCTGACCCGTGAGGAACAGGGAGATTACAAAGAGGCCGCTACCCTCTACCAGCGCGCCATCAAGGCCAAACCACGCTTTGCCAACCCCTATGCCGGATTGGGCGATGCACTGGCTGCCCGCAACCGCCCTCGTGAGGCCGCAGACGCCTATCAGGCCTTTATTCAGATGGTCTCAAACGGCAGCGCCCCGGAACTGCGCCCTCATCTGGCTGAGTATCGCAGCCGACTGCAAAAGCAGCTACTAAAAGCACGTCGCAATGGAGATGTGGATGCTAGTGAAATTACCCGCTCCCTGCTAACGGCAGGGCTCTCAGGCGGTAGCGCTAAAGGGGGCCTTCGCACCCGTGGTGTGCGGGTCGGCAAGCGGGCCAAACCCAAGATTGATCTGAAAATTCTCTTTGCCACCGGCTCAGATGCCATTGATCCGGCCTCCAGAAGTCAACTGAAACAGGTGGCCAAGGCGTTGAACTCTCCACGACTTAAGCGGACTAAAATTGCCATTGAAGGACATACCGATAGCGTGGGGGACAGAAGCTTTAATCGTGATCTCTCCAGCCGCCGGGCCGCCAGCGTGCGTCGAGCTCTGGTGAATATGGGCATTGATGCGGGGCGACTAAAACCCCGCGGTCTTGGTGAGTCCCAACCCATCTCAAGCAACAATACCGAGCAGGGCCGTGCCCTCAACCGGCGGGTAACGCTGGTCAACGCCGGAGGGAACTAATCCCCCTTCGCCTCTTTGGTGCAATGGATCGTTTCTCTTCATCAACACACTCCGATTTCCGGGAGAATGGCCCCATCTACAACAAGGCCCTGGCGTACTATAATCGCGAAGTGGCCAACCACTACCTGCCGCTTCCCCAATAGCCTGCATTATCTCAGCAGCGTCCATGAACAGGCCGTGAACGCTGCTGAAACCCTATCAATCTTGCCTGTTGCCCCCTTCATTCATGTCGATTATTTCTTCTGCTCAAATAGTAAATTTGTTCATTAAATCATATATATACAAAATATCATCGTACTTCATGGAAATAAACACGCTTCAACCCGGCTCGACCTGGGCGTATGATGGATGGTAAAAGGTTCTCGTTTACCTATCATTACACGTTCGCCTCGCACCTGATGACTGGTCCAATGTGCGGCGACATCGACTAAGGGGATTATCATGCATCGCAGGCATACCGTAATGCTGCCGCTGTTTCTGCTGATGGCGGGACTGATCTTCATACCGGGGAGTGCCCTGGCACAATATGTCATTAAGTTTTCCCACGTGGTTTCACCACAGACGCCAAAGGGCAAAGCGGCCGAGCTGTTTGCCAAGCTGGTCAATGAGCGTATGGCAGGCAAGGTGAAGGTAGAGGTGTTTCCCAGCTCCCAGCTCTACAATGACAACAAGGTGATGGAGGCGATGCGCCTCAGCAGAAGTAAGACCACCGGCATCATGGCGGCTCCTTCGCTCTCCAAGTTTGTCAAATTTTCAAGAACCCTTCAGGTGTTCGATATACCATTTATTTTCAAAGGGATAGAAGATGTTCACAAGCTGGTAGACTCGCCGCTTGCCGGCCAGATGACCGATCCGCTGAGACGCAAAGGTCTGCGGGCGCTCACCTTCTGGGATAACGGCATGAAGGTGTTCTCCATCAAGGGTGATGCACCACTGCGCAACACGCCGGAAGACTTCAAGGGGCGTAAATTTCGCATCCAAAGCTCCGAAGTTCACGCAGCGATGATTCGCGCCCTGGGCGGCGTACCGCAAAAACTCCCCTTCAAAGAGGTCTATACTGCGCTAAGTCAGGGCGTTGTCGATGGTCAGGAGAATGCTTGGTCCAACGTCCACTCGAAGAAGTTCCACGAAGTGCAGAGTTGGGTATCGGTTTCCGGTCACTCCTACCTGGGCTATCTGGTGGTGGCGAGTAACCACTTCTGGGAAAACCTGCCTAAGGATATCCGTACCCAGTTGACAGCTATCCTTAAGGAGGCCACTGAGGCCAATCGCCGCTTTGCCGCTGAAGCGGATACCGGTGACCGCAAAAAGGTGGAAGCTTCCGGTTATGCCAAAGTAGTGGACCTCACCGACGCCGAGAAGGCTGCATGGCGCAAGGCCACCGCCAAGGTAGAGGATCAGTTCCGTAAACAGATCGGGGCCGACACATTGAAGCAGGTGCATACCCTTCTTGGGCACTGAATCTCATAAGTATTGAGGGGGTCGGGACTGTTTCCGATCCCCTCTTTTTTTCTATATATTTTAACCAATTGATTCATATCATATTCTAATAGCAGGTGTGACATGCTGATGCGAGCGGTCGATCTGATGGAGAAGTGGATTATCACCACAGGCTTTGTGGTGGCGACGCTACTTCTATTCACCAATGTGGTGTTGCGCTATCTGTTTGATACCGGCTTCACCTGGGTACTGGAGGCGGTGCAGTACCTCTTCGCCTGGGTGGTGCTCATCGGTGCGGCGCATGGCGTCAAAGAGGGGGTCCACTTAGGGATTGATATTCTGGTAGAACGCTTCTCAAAGCCCGTTCGGCGACGTCTGGCTCTGTTGGCGCTTTCAGCCTGTCTGGCTTTTGTCAGCATTGTGCTGTGGCTATCGATTGATTACACCCTGCGTATCCGCGAATGGGGCGATCTATCGCTTGATCTTCAGATTCCTCAGTGGATCCCCTATCTGGCTATTCCGGTTGGGTTGTCGTTGATGCTGCTTCATTTTCTCAATGTCGGCATGCAGATATTGCGCGGTGAGATCAGCTCTATTCACAAGCGTGAGGGAACGGAGCACCTTGAAGATATCGAGGAGATCTATAAATGAGCGCTGCCATTCTCTTTCTCGGTCTTATCGTTCTGCTGCTAATCGGCGTTCCTATCGCCATCAGCCTTGGATTCTCCAGCTTGATGTTCACCATGCTGGCCACAGAGGATCCTGCGGTTGTGGTGGCGCAGAAGCTGTTTGATACCATGGAGCACACCACGCTACTGGCGATTCCATTCTTTATCCTTTCATCGCACTTTCTCACCACCGGCGGCGTCTCGGCCCGATTGGTGGAATTTGCCAAGGCGCTGGTGGGATGGATGAGAGGCGGACTGGCCATGGCGGCGGTGGTCTCCTGTATGCTGTTTGCCGCCATCTCCGGCTCTTCCCCGGCTACGGTTGTAGCTATTGGATCCATCATGATTCCCGGCATGATCAGTGCCGGCTATGATAAACGCTTTGCCGTGGGCGTGGTGGCCACTTCCGGCAGCCTTGGTATTCTAATTCCGCCTTCGATCCCGATGATTGTCTATGCAGATGCCGTAGAAGAGTCGGTGGGTAAGATGTTTATTGCCGGCATTCTACCGGGCATTCTGATGACCTCCTTTCTGCTGATTGCCACCTGGATCGTGGCCAAGCGTATGGATATGCCGCGTGAGCCCTGGAGAGGATTTGGCCACTTGGGTCGGGCTTTTCTGTCGTCGTTCTGGGGGTTGTTGCTGATCTTTATCGTCGTGGGGGGCATCTACGGCGGCGTTTTTACACCTACCGAAGCAGCCGCGGTGGCCGCGGTTTATTCAGCCTTTATCGCCCTGTTTATCCATCGGGATATGGGCTTTAAGGAGACCCCGAAAGTGCTGCTGGACTCGGCCAAGATGACCAGCGTACTGATGTTCATCATCGCCTGCGCTATGATATTTGCCCATGTGCTCACCGAGGAGCGCATTCCCCAACATCTGGCCGAAATGGTCATGGAAGGGGATCCCAGCAAGGGCAGCTTCCTGCTGATGGTAAATGTGATTCTCTGGTTTGCTGGGGATTTCATGGAGCCATCGGCCATTCTGCTGATTTTGGCTCCACTGTTCCACCCGCTGGCCCTCAATCTGGGGGTGGATCCCATCCATCTGGGCATCATCATGACCACCAACATGGAAGTGGGCATGATCACGCCGCCGGTGGGGCTCAATCTCTACGTCGCAGCAGGTCTTTCCGGTATGAGCCTGGAGGAGGTAACCAAGGCCGCCCTACCCTGGATGGGGGTGCTTATCCTGGCGTTGATCGTCATCACCTATGTGCCGTGGTTGAGTCTGTTCTTGGTGGGGGCGATGTTCTGATTATGTACGATCAGGGGCGACCTTGAGCAACGGGTCGCCGCTGAACACCCACCCATCACTATTGCCACGCGAATCGCATCGGTTTGATACAGGTCTGGACCGCGGGCAGTTTGTAGAGATCCAACCACTCTCCTCGATAAAGAGGCTTCCAGTGGGGGGGGGGATTGATGAAATAGGGCGGAACTTTGCGCCCGCCACGGGTGATACGCAAGCTGAAGAGCCCCTTATGGATCAATAGCCACACCTCTCTCCCAGCCCGGTCTCCAACCTCAATTTGACAGCGCTCCCAGCGCTCTTTGGGAATCGGCTTAGCTTTGGGGTCGAGCCACTGAATAAGCGATATTTTGACGCCGTTCTCATCAATGTGGCCTGGAGAGTCCTTCAGGATGACAAATTCACGATCTTTATGAATCTTGAAGCCGTTGTGGTAGAAAAAATCGCTCTGCACCAACTGGTCTGCAATGATCACACGACGTAACCCATTGGCGCTTAGATGGCTCTCGAAAAGGCGCTGCTCTTCACGTAGCCCAGTTACTCCAAGATAGCCGTGAATGTAGTGATAAATGGGAATAAAAAAGCCGGTCACCATCAACATGGCTACAACAAGCGGTGCATAGAGTCGCCACACACCCTGGGACAGCTTTTTGCCATCCAGAAGGTAGCCCCCACTCCGCATCAGAAGCGTCACCGAAATCAACAATGCAAAGAGCAAGGCAATCTTGTTGTGGGTGAACATCGCCTCAAACGGCCAGAACCAGAGCAGCGCTATTACAAGAGGGCTCAGCAGAAACATCTTCATCAGAGCACGCCTCTGCACCCCCTCCAGCATCTCTGCAATCACCACGCCCCCCAGCAATGAAAGCGGTGGAATCAACGGTGCAAAAAAGCGTGACTCCAGCAGTGGCGGGTGATAGCGGTGAAAGGAGGTACTGCCGAACCAGACCTGAAGCAGCAGCAGAAGAATGTAGAAGGCCCAGAAACGAACATCATTGGAGATGGCAGACCGATAGAACAGCGATAAAAGCCCCGGAATAGCCAATACCAGAGGAAAGGAGTAAGCAGGCTCTGCGGCCAGATGTTTGATGGGCCCAATGGTCAGTCGGTAGATAAGATCATGATAGTTGGTGATACCATTGACGATGCTATAGGCGTGCTGAAATCGGACGGCCACCTCTCCCATATAGAGCAGATAGAACAGCCCTACCGCCACAACCATCAGGGTAGAGGCTATGATGGCGCTTTTCCAGAACGGGATCATCTGCCGGGCTTTCATATCCTTCAGAAAGATCAGTCCAAGGACCGGCACCACCCATACAATCAGCAGCTTGGTAAAAATCCCCAGACAGAGCAGCAGGGCCACCATCACCCCCCATCTTTTCTGCCGAGAGATATCGTTCAAATCCCTCCGACCGACATAGGTCGCCATCATGACCGCCATCATCACACCGCTTACCAGAGTATCGGCCATCACCACCAGGGAGAAATAGATCTGCTGGGGATTAATGACCATTAGAAAAGCGGCAAAAATTGCTGCCCTCTGCCCATAATAGTGCCGGGTAAAGAGAAACAACATCAAAGTGATACCAAGTGACGAAACAATCGGCCACAAGGTGGCAGTATAGATACTAATCCCAAAAACCTTGAACGACAGCACAATGGGCAGGGTAACAAACATCCGATAGAAAAAGTGCGGCGGATGGATGACATCTTCCATGCCATAATAGTTGTCAAACAACATGAACGGCTCACTGGCATCCTTGAACCAGTTAGCGGCAATCAAGCTGTACATCAGATCATCGGATGAGAGGGTAAAAGGGTGCAGATAGAGATAATAGGCCACCTGTAAAAGCAGAGGCAGAAGAATGACCAGAGGGGATTCAGCGAGACGTTTCATCATTAGAAAAGGTTCCGTCGGCGAGGCCTCTCTCCAGTTCAAGAGTGACCTGTTCGATGACGGGTCCCCATTGATAAGGCTGAGATTGGCGAATAAAACGTACTTCTGGATACCAGAGGCAGCGCTCCAGGCCCTCGGTCCAATACCAGTATGGTTGCGGACCCAGCATCACCCATGTCGGGATACCAAGCGCTCCAGCAATATGCGTCAGGCTGTTGGAGATGGTCACCACCAAATCCATGGCTGCCACCTGCGCGCTGAAACCATCCAAATCCTGCATTTGATCAATGCTATCGTCATACAGAATTTCAACACCTGTTTCCGCCTTGAGCGCCGCACGCTGGGCCGACATATCGCCGTATTGGAGATCCACAAACGTTACGCCAGGTAGCTGTAAAAGAGGACGCATCTCCATAAGCGTCATCGATTTTCCCTGTCCATAGCGCGTGTGCTTGCTAAACCAGGCAATGCCCACCAGGAGATTCTCTCCTTCTCTGCAATACCGGTTGCGAAGGCGTTGCCTCTGGGACTCATCGGCCAGCAGAAAATGGTGCGGGTGCGATTCAAAGGTGTCCAGACTGGGGCGCAGCCAGTGCCCGAGGTCGCCAGAGAGTACAAAGAGATCCAGCCGATTTTGATCAATAAGAGCGCGAGCATCCGAGGCCGTCAGCATGGGGCAAGTCTCCAGACCCGGCATAGCGCGCTGATAAATCGGCTGCATCCTGAGATCACACTCCAGTAGCACCTGGACACCTTGCTGCATCATTTCCGGCAGAAGACCCGAGAAGAGAATCGATTCGCCAATACCCTGCTCACTCAATACCAACAGGCGCTTACCGGGTATCGGTGTACCCTCCCATAGTGGGAGCTTTGTGTGGAAAAACCGAGCACTGTGGACCACCACATTCCAGTCCCTTTTGGCCCAATGTTGCCAACCCTGTTCCAATTTTCCGGTCACCAACAGCAGTGCCCCAAGCGCACTCTGTGCCGAGGCCAGGTTGGGTTGCAACGTCACACTCTGTTGCAGCACATCAATGGCTTCCTCCAGCGCCCCGGTATCTTTCAGAACCACCCCAAGATTGTTCAAGGCGGCGGCAAAATCGGGTTGCAACTCCACCGCACGCCGAAGAATCCGCTCAGCTTGTTCAAACTGACCCATAAAGGTGAGCATTTCTCCTAGGTTACAGAGCACTTCCGGTTGATCAGGCAAACCTGCATAAGCCCGCTGGTAATGCTCCAGCGCCTCTTCATGCCGCTCCAAGGCGCGCAGGGCATTGCCCAAATTGCAGTGCGCCTCAGGAAAATCGGTATGAATCTCCAGAGCATGGGTCAGACTCTCTTCCGCCTTTTCATACTGTCCGATGGCGATGAGCATTTGACCATAATTGTTGATGAGTGCTCGGTTGTCTGGATGGTGATCCAGAGCCTTTCGAAAGAGATCAACAGCGCGGGAAGTTTGACCAAGCGCATGGAGGGCCTGGCCAAGATTGTGCAACGTCTCCAGATCGTTGGGACGTATTTTTAAAGATCGATTATAAGAGGAAACTGCTGCCGCAAAACGACCCTCTTGAAGCAGCAGGTTACCAAGCTGGATTTGAAGATCGGCGTTGGAGGGATCACGCCGGGCAGTTTGTCGCAGTGCCTTAATCCTCTCCTCAATCTGCCGCTCATGCATGATGGTGGTCCCGCCTACGGCGTATCATAGGAGATACACTGCTCACAGGCGGTGCCACGCACATTCTTCTTCAGATGTTCGGCGCGTAGTGCTTGAAATTTTTTAGAGTGCCAAGCGTCCATGAAGGACATCTCGTTTAGATTCCCGGCGTTGAAGCGTTCATCATGATCAAAACAGCACATGCTCATACGTCCATCCCAAGAGATGCGTGCCTCGGTAAAGAGCGACCAGCAAGGGACCGGATCGCGCATGTTATCCAGACGCCCCGGATTGCCGCCGCTCACCTTCCACCCCTGCTCCTGATTATCCTGACCGGTAAGATCGGCCTGAGAGTATAGGGGTAGCGAGTAGATCTCATCCAGATAGGGGTCCAGCTCTTTCACCAGCTTCTTCATGCGCTTGCCCTGCTCACCATCATACGAGATGTACGAGGCAAACAGCCCGCAGTCAAAATCATACTTATCCCGTACCTTTCGGGACTCTTTGATGTTTTCTAACAGCGTCTTGAAGAGGCTTTTCTTAACTCGGGCAATCTCATGAAACTGTTCAGGATCCGCATAGTTGAGCGAATACTTAAGACTATTTAGACCTGCCTCCATGCACTCACGCACCTTCTTCGGCGTGGCATTGACGCCGTTTGTGGTGAGAAACACATACTCAAAACCGACCTTCTTGGCCTCTTTGATGGCCTTGGGCAGCCAGGGGAGTACCATGGACTCGCCGAGGAAAAACATACCCACCTCTTTACCGCCAGCTTCTCTATAATCCCGCAGTAATCGGCAGTAAAAGTCCCAATCCATATCCCGTTTGGCACGCAGGTTTTTGGATGTAGCGCAGAATGAGCACTTGAGGTTACAACGTGCAGTCAACTCAATTTTGCACGCTTTGGGACAGGGAGGGGTGGCGGTAAAGTGTCTCTTCCGCATGCCGGTAATGGCATCCACCTTGTCACTGATCTTCCTACTCATTACGGCTCTTCCTTCCAACAGAGATGAACGTATGTGGGCGTAGTATTATAGATTATACATATTCATTCAACGATATACCGACACAACAACCAATCGGAATTACCGTTATAAGTAACGCAATGTACCGACATCCATTACCGGGATATGCCGTGCCTAACCCCCCGGATAAATTAGATGATCGACGAATATGTTTGATGACAACGCAGCATTTGTCAAGCCATTGCTCCACGTCCCAATAGGACTGTTTTTCCAGTATAAGTGCAAAATCATGACTTCTGACTAACAACCATATAGATGAATTATTAATGACATTTCATCCAATTCTCGCCAACTGGTGACAGAATGGGTTAAGTTTGTAGTGCACTCGATATTTTGTTACGCCGCTGCGAACTAGATCTCTGGCTTAATGGTCAAAGATGGTAAGTCACCGCCTGAAGCCGAAGGGAGTTTGATGAACAACGCCCCACTCACGCCATCTATTGCCCAATCATCCGCCACGAAAGAGCTTGAGAACAGGCTCTTGGAACAGGTCTCACCTCAAGAGCAGCCGCTGCTCGATTTTTTCGTCCACCGCATAAAGGACGACCTGCGCATCTCTCCCAATGTGGGCCATGACGGCTGGTGTGACCCAACAGGACTTCTGGCGCTTTTTCGGTTCTTCCAGAAGCCGCTGGAGAAGAACCTCATTAAAGTCCAGGTGGACCCCCATGAATTGGATGCCAAACAGACGCCTCAGAACTGCATTCACCACGCAGTTCGTATCTCCGTTCATCTGCGTGATACCCCTTTTATCCTGGAGACACTGCACAACTACCTGCGTCAGAGCCGCCTGACCCTATTTGCCCAGGCCCACTCCTCCTTTGTGGTAGAACGGGATCAGAGCGGCACCTTGTGCGAATTGCAAGTGGGGGGCGATGACCAGTGTGATCGAGAGATGATCCTGCTGATTCTCACAGAACCCATTACCGAACCGGGGCGGCTTGAAAAACTGCGCCACGATCTCTCTGCCGTTCTGACCTCGGTGAAGCTGTCGGTGGATGATTTTCCATCCTTCTCCCAAACCATGTACGACGAAGCCGACCGTTTGGAGAGCCTGAAAAAGCTTGAAGAGAGCCGCTTTCTGCACTGGATACTGGAGAATAATTTCGTATTTATGGGTTTGTGCACCTATCAGGGCCAGGCCGGCAAGGTGCAACTAAAACCTAACAGCAACGCACTTGGAGTGTTTAGAAACAAACGGGCCAATGAACTACTGGATCGCATCATGCCCGGTATGCGGTTGGAAGTGGAGACTATCCTGGGCGCATTAACCCTGGGATCTGACGAGGAGGACCAAAGCAACGGCGAAACCCTGACTATCGAGTACTGCATGCATGGCGAATCTATCATCTACGCCTCCGAAGGGGTGGATTTTTTCGCCATCCGCAAGCCTCAGACCGACCCCAAAGGTGAGCAGGGTGCGCCCTGTGAGTTTATTTTGGTGCTGGGACGTTTTTCACGGGCCGCGCTGGCCAGTCGCTCTTCCATCATCCCGGTACTCTCCCGACGCCTTCAAGAGACTCTGGCTCTCTCCGGTTATCCGGCCGGCACCTATCTGCATCATGAGTTCACCAGTCTCTATGATCGTATGCCGCTTCGGGAACTGTTTTACTCCCGCCCCAAAGTGATCACCGAGCAGATCAAACGTATTTTGACCATTCAGGGGGATATCGATGTGCGGGTGGATGCTCGTCTTGGCCGTCACGGTAATTATGTCTCCATCCTCACAGTGCTCTCCCGCAACCGCTATCAGGCCAGCTTGAATAGCGCCCTGATACAACGCCTCTCCGAGCATCTGGAGCACCCCATCTCCACCATCACCATCTCCGAAGCGGGGCCGTCATTCTTTATTGTCTGCTACGCCAACCATACCCCCAATACACCGTTTCAGTTCGACCATCTTGAGGTGGAGCGTACGGTCTCTGATTTGGTGATGAACTGGGAGGATAAGCTTCGTGATCAGCTCCTGCAGAGCTGTTCACAATCGGCGGCTCTGGAACGTTTTGGTGCCTATACCCCCCTCTTCGATCCCATCTACAAGCAGGCCACGGATGCGAAGCAGGCTTCCAAGGATATCGAATGTCTGGAGCGACTTCGGGATCGTCATCTACGTTTCACCTCGCGTATAAGCCACCAGGGTGACGGCCCCACCCACATCCACATCTATACGCTGGAGGCCATTAGCCTCAATCACGTTGTACAGACCTTTAACCATCTGGGCATCTGCTGTCTGCATGAGTTCTCCAGCCATGTGCTGTTGCCGGAAATAGGCAAGGTGCGCATGCAGCGTTTTGAGATCGGCGGCGATCAAGAGGAGAAGAGTCGCCTCTACGCACGCGCCAGCCTGGTGGGGGCGGTACTTGAGGAGATTCAACTGGAACGGCTGCATGACGATGAACTGAATCAGTTGGTGCTCTGCGAAGGGTTTGCCCCCCAGGAGATCTTCCTGGTGCGCGGCCTGCGTCAATACCTGCTACAGATCAATCGTAATCTCTCAGAGACGGTCATTAACCGCGTTCTGGTCCAGCAGCATGCTTTGGCCCGCATTATTCTGGATGGTTTCAAGACACGCTTTGACCCGGTAATCAAGCAGCGAAAAAAGCGTCTGAAGGCCCTCAATGCCTCATTTGAGGAGCAGCTTTCCAAGGTGGTAAGTCTTCAAGACGATCAGGTTATCCGGCAACTTTTCAACGTGGTCAACGCCTGTGTGCGGACCAACTATTTCAAACACAGTTCACTCGCCACCCTGGCGCTGAAGATCAACAGCCGCAAAATTCTCTCCATGCCCGATCCACGTCCCTGGCGGGAGGTGTTTGTACTGGGTGCCAAGATGGAGGGGATCCATTTGCGGGGCGGAAAAGTGGCTAGAGGCGGTCTGCGCTTCTCTGACCGACCAGAAGATTACCGCACAGAAGTGCTGGGATTGATGAAGACCCAGATGGTTAAAAACGCCATCATCACGCCCATGGGGGCCAAGGGGGGATTTGTCATCCCCGGATTTTCCCAGGTAGCGCCGGAAGCGCGAAAATCTCTGGCGGCCAGGGAGTACCGTAACTTTATTCGTGCACTGCTGGATATCACCGATAATCGTGTACAGGGCCGGGTGGTTCCGCCGCAAAACACCATGATTCATGATAAACCCGACCCCTATCTGGTTGTGGCCGCCGACAAAGGGACAGCGGCCTTTTCCGATCTGGCCAATCAGGTGGCCCAGGAGGAGTTTAACTTCTGGCTTGGGGACGCCTTTGCATCAGGCGGTTCTCACGGCTACGACCATAAAAAGGTCGGCATTACCGCCCGAGGGGCCTGGGCCTGTATCCGCCTCCATTTTCTGGAGATGGGCAAGGATGTGGATGCCAAACCCTTTACCGTGATCGGCATCGGTGATATGGCCGGAGATGTATTCGGCAACGGGATGCTGGCCTCTCCCAATATCATACTGGTGGGGGCCTTTAATCATCGTCACATCTTTCTTGATCCCAACCCGGATCCCTATGTCAGCTTTGAGGAGCGACAGAGGCTCTTCCGCCTGGAGCGCTCTACTTGGCAGGATTACAACAGCGCGTTGATCTCCTCTGGCGGTGGCGTCTTTGAACGCACCGCCAAGCGCATCGCTCTCAGCGTTGAGATGCGAAAGAAACTTCATGTTTCGGCAGCCTACATGTCTGGGGAGCAATTGATCCAAACCCTTCTGAAAGCGCCGGTGGATCTGCTCTATAACGGCGGCATCGGGGCCTACGTCAAAGGTTCCGAGGAGAGCCACCTATCGGTGTCCGACAAGGCCAACGATGCGGTACGGGTCAATGGTCAGGAGGTGCGCGCTAAGATTATCGGTGAAGGGGGAAATTTGGGCATCACCCAAATTGGCCGCATTGAGTATGCCCTGCATGGCGGTCGCATCAACACCGATGCGCTGGACAACTCCGGCGGCGTGGATCTCAGCGACCACGAAGTCAACCTGAAGATGTTCTTCGATCAGTTAATGCAGGCGGGGGAGATCGCCTCCATGGAAGAGCGTAATACACTGCTGGAACGTCTTACGGACGAAGTGGCCGGACAGGTTCTGGATGACAATCGCATGCAGCATCAGGCCATGAGCCGAGATGAACGACTCTCCGAGCGCCATCCGGAGTATTTTCTGGAGGGGCTGGGCATCCTTAGAGATCGCGCCGCACTCGATTATGAGTCAGAAGCCATTCCAGGACGGGAGCTGCTCGCCTCGATGCTGGAAGCGGGTCGTATGCCAAGACCGATTCTGGCCATCATGATCGGCTACGCCAAGATGTTTACATTCAAGGAGCTGATGCAGTCGGATGTGGTGGATCTATTCTTTTCGGAGCGCTATCTGGCCGATTACTTCCCTGTATCGGTCTCCCGTGATTTTGCCCAGCATCTCTCAGATCACTTTCTGCATCGGGAGATCATCGCCACTGCCATTACCAACCGCGTCATCAACCAAACCGGTGTTGGTCTGTTTCTAGGGCTCTATCACAAGCTCCTGGAGGCTGTCCCGGATCGCGAACCGATGCCGTTGCTGATTAAATCCTATCTGATTGCCGAAAACCTGTTGGACGCTCCCACCTTCCGAGATCAGGTTCAATCGTTGGGCAGTGTGGCCTCCAGCGATGTCCAGCATCAGTTACTCACCGACCTGGAGAAGGTGTTGCTGCATCTCGCCGCCTGGATGATCAATCATCTGGATCAGGATCGTATCACCATTGATCTCATCACCATCTACAGTAAGGTTATTGCCTCATTTCGGGCCAACCTTTGGGATGCGCTGCCAAGACTCACCGCTGCCCAGCGCATGGAGAGCCTGGAGCGTAAACGGAAGGATCTGGTGAAACAAGGCTTACCGGATGCCCTGGCCAAAGAGGCGGTGGCCATCCCGTTTTTGCGTGATGCCATGAATATTCTCAACATCAAGGAGTCGTTGCTCACCGATTTTCAAACTGTGGGTCATCTCTATATTCAGGTAGATGATTTCTTTGGTTTATCTTGGATTGATGAGCAACTTCAATTAATTAGAAGTAGAGATGTCTGGGGTCGCATCAATCAGGAAAACATCCGCCAGGAGCTGTGGCACACCCGAACTTCGATGGTAAAACAGATCATCACCTTTCGACGCCACAACGAGTCGGTAGAGGAGGCATTTGAACACTATCTACTGGAAGTCGCCATTGAGAACGACGCTTATAAGGAGCTTCTCAACGAGGTGCGACGCACCCCCCAAAATGAGGTCAGCATTCTTCCCCTATCGGTACTGGTTCGGAAGCTGTCCGATCTGCTGTTGCGCCGAGATAGCGGCGGTATGCAGCGCCACAGAGCGTGACCACTGGGAGAGACTGGATTGATGATCTTTAGATTCAGTGATCGGTAACGGTGATGATGCCATTCATAACGCGCAATCTGGGGAAGATTCCCCATCGGCCATTTATAAAGAAACCACTCAGAGGAGTTTGTTGTACCGTCAAACATTGCTTTTTGATGTGGAGCTCCATGATACTTCATCACTATACACGATGATGGGGATATTGATGACTGCGAAAATTATTCACTTTTGCGACATTTGCAATCTAGATCGCTACCATCAGGTGGATCGACGGCAGGCGCGTGTCCCGAAGCCAGAGGGGAAGCTACTCCAATTTCCCACCCAGGAGCGCCGCGCCAAAAGTGATCGACGACAGCATGGGGATCGTCGTGAACGCGACTTGGATCCACCGGACGGCACGGATCGGCGCACATCCAATGGACGACGGCCTTTCGATGGCTACGCCTGGTTCGAAGGGGTGATGGATGATGCCCTGGAGCGCGGTTGGGATCGTTGGAAAAGGGAGCTGCATGGTGAGGGTGAGGGAGATCTGCTGATCTGCCCCCGTTGCAGTCATCAGGTGCATGAAAAAAATCCCTACTCAAAGCCATATAATTTACCTAAGGACAATCAGGATCCTGGATGATGGCTGATCAAGAGATTTTTATCACCTCTAAACAGGCTTCTGATGTCCTGGGTGTGACGCTGCCGACCATCCATGACTGGGTCCGTAAGGGGATGCTGAAAGCGTGGCGTACTCAGGGAGGACACCGGCGTATTGCCAAAAGCTCGGTGGATGCCATTCTGAACCAGCGCATGGCCGATCTGGAGACCCCTGGCGAACACCCTAAACTGACGGTCATGGTGGTGGAGGATGACCCCGTGATGATGGCCTTCTACCGTTCCATGGTTCAAGGATGGCCGTTTCCCACTGCGTTGACCACCAGCAGTAACGGTTATCAAGCCCTCATTGAGATTGGACAGCAGATCCCCGATCTAATTATTACCGACTTGGCCATGCCGGAGATGAACGGCTTTCGTATGGTGGAGAGCATTCTGGCCCATAAAGCCATGCGCCATCTGGAGATTGTTGCCGTCTCCAGCCTTAGCGATGCCGATATTAAAGCGCATGGAGGATTGTCGGAGAAGGTGAAGCTCTTTAAAAAGCCACCGCCAGTGGATCTATTGACGCAGATTGCCCAGACCAGGGCAAAAAAACTCCATGTGCAGGGTGCCTGATGGCGGCCCGGCTGCCAATTCTCAGTTATCCTGCCCAATCCAACCGACGCAATACCCCCGAAGCCATCCTGCAACCGTTTGATACAGAAATCATTCCCATTGACGACTTATCTCAAGTAGCGGATCTATTGGCACAACGTGCCTGTGGTATCGTGCTTTTAGATGCTCGATCCAGCGACATGGATGGTTTGCACATCACAGGAAAACTATCGGAAATCATCGCCCTTCATAGCCCAATTCCTCTGTTGTGCCTACTTCCCGAAATGGACCAACCCAGCGAGGTGGCCCGGTATTATCAACGGGGGGCCACCGTTTGCGTAGTCGAACCGATCACGCCGGAACTTCTTTGGGCACAAATTTCGGGCTTGTTAGTCCTGAAAATGGCAGAGCAGCAACGTCTGGAGAGCGCCCTGAGCGATGCCAAAGCGGTGGCTGAAGCAGCCGACAGAGCCAAGAGCGAGTTTCTCGCCACCATCAGCCATGACATTCGCACGCCGATGAACACCATCTTCGGCATGAATGATCTACTAGAACGCACCAAACTCAGCGCCAAGCAGGCCAAATATCTTCGTGTCTCCCAGCAGGCGGGCTCGGCTCTGTTGGCGCTGATTAATAATGTGCTGGATCTCTCACGCATTGAGGCCGGAAAACTCGATTTGGTGCAGAGCCCCTTTGCCTGGCAGGAACTGGTGCGCGGAGCGTGTAACATCATGCGGGTTCAAGCCCGAAAAAAGGGGCTGAGATTTCAATGCCGAACCAAAAGCGACCTTTCCGTCTCCCTGGTCAAAGGAGATGCCCAGAGGGTGCAACAGGTGTTGATCAATCTTCTCGGTAACGCCATTAAATTCACCCAAAAAGGTCATGTCACGCTGAGCGTGGATGCACCAAAACGTGATTTTTTACGCTTTACCATCAACGATAGCGGCTGCGGCATTGAGCCGGAACGCTTGAAGGCGATCTTTCTGCCCTTCACTCAGGAGAGTCGTTCCATCAGTGAACGCTACGGCGGCTCCGGGCTGGGCCTGACCATATGCAAGCGGCTGGTGCGCGCCATGGGAGGCGAGATCCACGCTTCCAGCACCTTAGGCAAAGGGAGTCGTTTTCAATTCTCCGTACCCCTTCCAGAGGCGGTGGGCAGCTCGCTATCCGTCAACAAGAAACCCGACGCCTCCAAGACCACCATCAGCCAGGCCCCCCTTGAGATCCTGGTGGCAGATGATACCCCGGACAACCGCTTCTATATTCAAAGCCTTTTGGAGGAGACGCCACACACGCTTCATCTGGCGGAAGATGGCCAAGAGG
>JADFWT010000319.1 GCA_015233785.1 Magnetococcales bacterium | reverse complement strand
TCCCTGTGCCGAGGGTAATTCGGCAGGCGCTTCGGGCGGCACTCTGTTCGATGCCCATGGCCGTCAATACATGAGAAGAGGTGGTCTTCCCTGACGCACAGGCCGAACCGCCACTGATGGCAAATCCGGCCAGATCCATCCGCATCACCAGCGTCTCACCATCCAATCCCGGAATACCGATGTGGGTGGTGTTGGGGAGTCGCTCAGCCTGGGCTCCAAAGATTACCGCCTTGGGCAGCGCTTGGGTAAGGCCACGCTCCAGATGATCACGCAGCGTCCGGAGTCGGTCACTCTCCGTCTCACGCTCTTGGGTCAACACGTTGACCGCCTCCCCGAATCCGACGATAGCGGGTAGGTTTTCGGTTCCGGCTCGGCGTCCCCGCTCCTGCCCACCTCCCACCAATTGAGGCGTTAGTGTGACGCGTTCATTGAGGATCAGCGCACCAACCCCCTTAGGGCCGCCAAATTTATGCGCCGATACCGAGATCATGCCGAACGGGGCTTGATCAAAATGGATCGGAAGTCGCCCAGCTCCCTGCACCGCATCGGTGTGGAGCCAAACGCCCGCTTTCCGGCAGAGGGTCGCCATCTCTTGTACCGGCTGGATTACGCCGGTCTCATTATTGGCCTGCATGATGGAGACAAGCGTCGTATCCGGCCTCAAAGCTCGTTCCAGCTTCTCCAGTGCAATCACCCCGTCGGCATCAGGATCAAGCCTGGTGATGGCAGTACCGTGTTTCTCCAACTCGTTGCACACCTCCAGAATCGATGGATGCTCAATAGAAGAGGTGATCAGATGGCCTTTTTCTTGGGGCGATCCAAATAGGCTGTGTAGGGCCAGATTATTGGCCTCTGTTCCGCCGCTGGTCAGCACCACTTGGCGCTCGTGGGCATGAAATAGCGCGGCAATCTGTCGTCTGGCCACATCAATGCCTTGCCGCGCGGCACGTCCAGCCCCGTGAATCGATGAGGGGTTGCCCCATTTTTCCCGCAGAAATGGTAGCATCGCCTCCACCACTTCCGCACGGGTCGGGCTGGTGGCGTTGTGATCCAGATAGATCATGGAGCTTTTCGCAACTCCGTTCCCAGATGCCCTGGCGGTGCCAGAATCGGTGTCTCCTGTGCCAATCGATCCAGACTGATGGCATCTAGAAAGCCATAGATGTGCTGGCCAAGCTCTACCCAGAGGTCATGGGTAATGCAGCGGCTGGTTCGGTTACAGCCGCCCTTTTTTGCTTCGGTTCCGCATGAGGTGGCCTGAATGGGTTCATCCACTGCCCGAATGATGTCCGCCACAGTGATGGTGGTGGGGGAGCCATCCAGCATATAACCGCCACCAGGCCCGCGCACACTGCGAACCAGCCCACTCCGGCGCAGCTTGCCGAATATCTGTTCCAAATAGGAGAGCGAGATGGATTGACGGTTGGAGATTTCAGCCAACGATGTGGGTTTGTCCACGCCGCATGAAGCGAGGTCCAGCATGGCTGTGACCGCGTATCGTCCCTTGGTGGTCAACTTCATCGTGGCCCCTCCCGATTTTCGACGCGATCTTCTCTGTCCGCATTGGCATTGACACGATCCGGCACCTTGTCCATATCATCCAGTCGCCGGTCAATCTTATGCACTTTTTCCAGAACGCAGAGCACCGCTTTGGCCACTGGGTCGGGCATGTCTCCGCTGAGCCCGTAGGTGGGAAAGGATTGGGCTTGACGGGTGCCGGAGGGCGGCTCTGGATTTTTGCCCATAACCAGCCGCCCTGGAACGCCCACGACGGTGGTGTTGTCGGGGACATCCTTCATCACCACGGCATTGGAGCCAACGCGGGCATTCAGGCCCAGGGTGATAGGCCCCAGTACCTTGGCACCGGCTCCTACCACCACACCGTCTTTCAACGTTGGATGGCGTTTGCCTTTATTCCAGGAGGTGCCGCCCAGCGTCACCCCGTGATAGATGGTGCAGTTATTACCGATTTCGGTGGTCTCACCGATGACGACGCCGTGACCGTGGTCGATAAAAAAGCCGTCACCGATGGTGGCTCCCGGATGAATCTCAATACCGGTGAAGATGCGTGCCAAATGGGCTAGAAAGCGGGCCAGAAGCTTGATGTTGTGTCGCCATAGCCAACTGGCCAGACGGAAAAAGGCGATGGCATGAATGCCCGGATAGCAGAGCACAACTTCGGCCACGCTTCGGGCTGCCGGATCCCGGTCAAACACGGCCCGGATATCTTGTCGGATCTGTCTGAACATGACCGCTGAACCTCATCCGCCAACGTGCAACAACTCAAACCAAACCTGCGAAAAGGATCATAAATCCGACTCTTTTTGTCAAGATTTTTCCCGATTTTTTTTGTCAACTATTATCTTGGACTGGAACAAGGGTCTATAGTTCCATGAAAGAAAAGGGTGTTTTTAGTGTATGTGTGGCAAATAACCCCCTGCAAAAAGGGTATTTCGGCAGGAGGTTAGCCA
>JADFWT010000318.1 GCA_015233785.1 Magnetococcales bacterium | reverse complement strand
AACCCGCCTCAGCAGTAGAAACGGAAAATATCATTCCCCCTAAAATCGTTAACAATATCAATTCGTAATCAAGCTGTATTGACATTGATTCCCCACCGCGCCCGTTGCCGATCCCACTCAACCGGAAACCCACGCCGCAAAGCATTAACCGTCATAGCCTCCGGTTGCTCCCCTTCCAGTATCAAACCCACGATATCGGGGGCGAGCAGCGTAAGCCGAACAGTCCGCCCGACGTAGGAGCTATCCACCCCCTCCTTCTCAGCAAGCTCCCGCATGGAGCCAACCTTCCCGGACTCCATCAGATCCCGCCAGATATGGGCTTTGATCACCGCCTGTAGTAACGGATTCTCCTTTTCCACTACTTCCGGCAGAGCCGGCAGGTCGGCAGAGCCAACTTCAGCTTTGGCCCCTTTTGGTGGTATGATTCTCTTGCGCTTCCCGACACGCCGGAACTTCATCGGGATGCGGATGATGATGTCTTTGCCATCACGGCTCAGTGAAGGGTGCATGGTTCGGCTCCTATTTCATCGGCTGGGAGTAACAATTCCATGGTCAGTTCATCAATGCCGTCGCCGATCAGTCTGATCTCAACCCCATCTGGATAGACCTCGATCTGGCGAACCAGAAGTCCGATGATGCGCGACTGCTCAGCCGGGAAGAGTGTGTCCCACACAGGCTCCAAGCCGGTCAGGGCATCTCGGATCTCCCTTTCAGACACCGGGTGCTGATCCAGTTCATTGGCCGACAGCCAAACCTTCGCTATCATCTCCGGGGTGCGGAAGATCTCACGCAGCTGGTCGAAGACGAGCTTTTCGATATCCCCGGCGGGCACGCTGCGCAACGGACAGGTATTGTGGCCATTCTTGCTAACGTTGGAGCAGAGGTAATAGGCGTATGACTTGTTTCTCTTCTTAGAGTAGGTGGGATACATCGCCTTTTTGCATGAGCCACAACGAATGAGGCCCTGAAGCGGAGCTGCCGATTGTGACCGTGTGCGGTTGGCACGTTGGTGGCGATTCTTGTCAAAGATGGAATGCACCTGATCCCAGAGCTTTTTATCGATGATGGCATCGTGCTCGCCGGGGTAGACCTCACCCTTGAAAGCCACGTCGCCGATGTAGGTTCTGTTCTTGAGGACGGTGTAAAGCGTGTTCTTGGTGAAAGGCTTGCCCACATGTTCTCTGCCGGCAGAGCTTGTCCAGCATTTCCCAACCACCCCCTGTTTCTTCAGCTCCTGAACCAGCTTGGTGGCAGAGCCTATCTTGGTGAAGCGCTTAAAGATGTGCCGGACGGTCTTCGCCTCCTCATGGTTGATGATCAGCTTGCGATCGCCAATGTCGTAGCCAAGGATGGGTCGACCGCCCATGAAGATGCCGCGTTTTCTGGAGGCGTGATATTTATCGCGTATGCGTTCGCTGATGACCTCTCTCTCAAATTGCGCGAACGATAGCAGCATGTTGAGGGTCAACCGCCCCATTGACGTAGTGGTCGAGAAGCTCTGGGTGACGCTGGTGAAGGACGCATTATTCTGCTCAAATATCTCAGCCAGTTGGGCAAAATCAAGAAGCGACCTGGAGAGTCGATCCATCTTGTACACTACCACGACGTCCACCAGATCTGATTCAATATCGCTGATGAGTCGCTTCAGTGCAGGCCGCTCTAACGTTCCACCCGACACCGCCGCATCCTCATATTTCTCAGCGACTTGGATCCAACCCTCCGACTTCTGGCTTTTGATATAATTCGCACAAGCCTCCGTCTGCGCATCGAGGCTGTTGAAATCCATCTCCAGCCCCTCATCGGTGCTCTTGCGCGTGTAGATAGCACAGCGTATACTTGGCTTGGGTTTACGCTTGTTTTTCATTAGGTTGCCCCGCTTTCTTTACGCCGAAAAAGGCCAATCCATTCCATCTAGTCCCAGTAATGGCGCGTGCCACCGCCGACAATGATCGGAAGTGTTGGCCCTGAAATTCGAAGCCGTTTTCCAATGCAGTCGTACAGTAATCAACCCCCTGCCACTCCCGGATCAACTGCGTCCCAGGTGCCGGTTTATAAGCACTCTGCCGCACCCGCTTCGGTGTGTTCGTCTTCCGCTCAATCTGCCCCGCCCGCAACCGCTGCTCCGCTGTCTTGGACAAACCACCATACGCCAACTCCTGAATCCGATACGCCAACCGCTTGATCATAAAACGCTTATCGTAGTTCGGAGCCGCCGATCCAAACAACTCCTTCCACATCTTCTTCAAATCCGGCATCGCCATCCGATTCAACGATGCCACTCTCTGTAAAACACTCGCCTCTGAAGTCATTCGCTCTCTCCGCTGGTTGGAATTTTCTCTCTGTTTTCCAGACCATATGACCTCTTCGGCGGCCTCTTATCCAGTGGTTTTTTCTTTTGTTTTTCAGAGGGTTTTTGATGGTTCTGACGATGGCGGAGAATGCCGCCGGCGAGGATCTGAGCGATCTCAGAGAAGCGTTCTTCGGTG
>JADFWT010000317.1 GCA_015233785.1 Magnetococcales bacterium | reverse complement strand
AAGCAGGGCTTTTTAGTTGAGTCGATCAATCGCTTGGAGACCATCAAAGCGCTCGGTGTTGAAGGCCGCATGCAGTATAAATGGGATCAGGTTGTCGATTCCAGCGCCCGCTCTTCAGCGCGTGAACGGCGTATGGCCAACCTGTTTAATCTGCTCTCCGTAGGGTTGAGTCAAATCTCCTATGTGAGCGTCGTCATTATGGGTGTGCATCTGGCCATGGCCGGTGAGATGACCATGGGTGGGCTGATCGCTTGCGCCATCCTCAACGGTCGAGCCATGGCGCCACTGTTACAACTGTCGCGGCTCTTCACTCGCTTGCAGACGGTGCGTGTCTCTCTGGGGGCTCTGAACCAGCTCATGTCCCAGCCCGAAGAGGCACCGCCAGAGAGTCAGCGGCTGCATATGGAGACGTTTCGTGGAGAGCTGGAGTTTCGTTCGGTTTTTTTCCGCTATCCAAGCCAAAATGAAGCGCTGCTGAAAAATATATCCTTCCACATCAAACCCGGTGAACGGGTCGGCATCATTGGCCCTTTTGGTTCGGGGAAAAGCTCTCTGTTCAAGCTGTTGATGGGGTTTTATGCCTCTCAAGGGGGGTCAGTGCTGGTGGATGGTACCGACGTGCAACAGATGGAACCTTCGGAGCTGCGCGGCGCCATGGCGTATGTCTCCCAGGATAACGCCCTGTTTACCGGAACCATACGGGAAAATGTCGCCCTGGGTCTGCCTCATCTGGAAGATCAAAAGATCATGACGGCGCTCTCCTACACCGGCTATGCTCAGGCGATTTTACACCACCCACTGGGGTTGGATCGCCCGGTTGGCGATCAAGGTTATCGGCTCTCTGGTGGTGAACGTCAGGCGATCTGCCTGGCGCGTGCTCTGGTGCGCCCCAACTCCATCCTGCTGCTGGATGAACCCAGTAGCGCCATGGATCCCAACGCCGAGTTGGTTTTGATGAACTCCCTGAATCGAATCACCCGTGGACAGACCATGATGATCATCTCGCAACGAGTTCGCTTCCTGACCCTGGTTGATCGAATTTTGGTGATGAACAAGGATGGGCACATTATTGATGATGGTCCGCGTACCGAGATGGTGCAAAAATATGCGGCTCCAACACGCCAACCCCCACAAAAGGGGATTTCAGCATGAGCCATGCTGAGTGGGACGCCACCGACCTTTTCCCAGAGCGAGAGGCGGCAAAACGGCGCACAGTACGCCCAGCAGCTTCCCTGCTATTGGTGGCTATTCTCCTTTTGCTCTCGTCGCTTTTGGTGTGGGCCAACTACGCTCTGTTAGATGAGGTGACTCGTGCCCAGGGGCGTGTGGTCCCCTCCCTCAAGACCCAAGAGATTCAAAATCTGGAAGGGGGCATTCTCTCCGAACTATTGGTTAGAGAGGGAGATCAGGTGGTCGAAGGGCAGCCGCTGCTGCGTATTAATAAGACCATCGCCAAATCCAAGTTTCAGAGAAGTCAAGCCGAATATCGGGTGCTGATTGCCGAGATCGCCCGTCTACATGCAGAAGCCGAGGGCAAAGAACCCGTTTTCCCAAAGTCACTGGAAAAGTCAAACCCAGAGATCATCGCCAATGAGTGGGCTCTCTATAGGAATCGGCGCAGGGAGTTGGAGAACGATGTTGATATTCTTAAAGGTCAGGTGCTGCAAAAGGAACAAGAGCTTCTGGAGCTGAGAAACAAAATCAGCGGTCTGGCTAAGAGTCGCAGCTTGTTGCTCCAGGAGGTGGCCATGAATCGCCCTCTGGTGAGTAAGGGAGCCGTCTCCGCTGGTGAACTACTGAAGCTGCGGCGCGAGTTGCAGATGGTGGAGAATGAGTATCAGACGACTCAGTTGGCGATTCCGCGCATTAAGTCTGGACTGACCGAGACAAAACAGCGCGTTAAGGCGCGCCATTTAACGTTTAAGAATGATGTCTTGAGCCTGCTGAATCAACGCGAAGCTCGTTTGAAAGCGATCATGGAGACAGCAACAGCCGAAAAAGATCGCATGCGGCGAACTGAAGTGCAGGCTCCTCTGTCGGGTATCGTCAACCGTATCCACTTTATGACCATCAACGGTGTTATTCAGCCGGGGGAGACCATCATGGAGATCACCCCCATTGATGACACCCTGCTCATTGAAGCCTGGGTCTCTCCCCAGGATATCGCTTTTTTACGTCCTGGCCTTCCCGGCAAGGTGACCATCACCGCCTACGATAGCTCCATCTTCGGCCAATTGGATGCGTTTCTGGAGGATTTGAGTTCAGATACATTCAAGGATTCGGAAAAAGAGCTGGGTTATTATCGTATCCATATGCGCACAGAAAGCAATAGCTTCTCCAGGGATGGCAGGCAACACCCCATCATCCCCGGAATGACCGCTTCTGTGGATATCATGACGGGTAAAAAGAGCCTGCTGGATTATATTCTAAAACCGATCCTCAAGGTAAAACAGCACGCTCTGACAGAGCGTTAACCCTCTTCCTCGCAGTG
>JADFWT010000316.1 GCA_015233785.1 Magnetococcales bacterium | reverse complement strand
CTCTATGAGATTACCGACAAGATCTCCATGTTTTTGCGCCGGGCCGGGTTTCCAACCGGGGGGCGGCGTCTCTATCCACCGCTGAAGTATGGCGTGCTGGGATTGGGCGTGGCCCTTTCGGCCTATTGGGGGGTGGTGGCTTTTTCCGCTATCTATCCTCCTGCCATCATTGGCCGGGAGCTGTACTACGCCATCGCCATCAACGGCTTTGGTGCCGGGGCCACCTTCTTTGCCGTCACGGTTCTCTTTGATCTTTTTGTCTCCCGGCGGGGTTTTTGCCGCTATCTCTGTCCCGGCGGGGCGCTCTATTCAATCTTGGGGCGTTTCCGGGTACTGCGTATTCAGCGTCAGGTTAAGAGTTGCAATGACTGCACCCACTGCGACCAGGAGTGCCAATTCGGCCTCCATCCCATGTCGGACGGATTTGGCCAGGAGTGCAACAACTGTACGGCCTGCATAGCAGTTTGTCCTACCGATGCGCTCCAGTTTGTTTGGGGCATCCAGGATCAACCGCCTCAGGGGCATGGGCATCTTGGGCCGCACTATCAACGCACCCACTCAATACATCCCAATCAGAAGGGTCATTCCGATATCTCCATGGAACACCTGCCGCCGGGGGACAGCGCGTTCCAAAACAACCATCAGCAAAAGGTTGATGCATGAAGCGGCGTTCGTTTCTCCAACAGTTGGCCGTAGGCGTAGCCACCGTCAGTGGTGCCGGAGCTCCCTTTGCCCTGGCCGGTCTCATGAGTCAGGAGGCGAGCGCAAAGCCTCACCAACGTCTTCGTCCCCCTGGTGCACTGCCGGATGAAAAAGCCTTTCTTGAGGCGTGTATCGGTTGCGGACTATGCGGTGAAATATGCCCGGTGGGGGCCATTCAATTTTATGATCGGGAGGGGGGCGATAAGGTAAACACCCCCTATGTTAATCCCGAGGAGACCGCCTGTACCCTCACTGGTCATTGCATGACGGTCTGTCCCACCGAGGCGATGCGCGTCGTACCCATTGAAGATGTGAAGATGGGCTATGCACAGATTGATCGTACCGCCTGTTATCCCTGGGTAGATCGTGGGGTGTGCGGGGTGTGTGCCACCGCCTGTCCGTTGGGAGAGAAGGGGATCGGGTACGCCTTTGCCAACTTCTACCGACCCGTGGTTCGGGAGGGCTGCGTTGGCTGCGGCATCTGTGTGGAAGTGTGTCCGCACCCCAGCCTGCCCATTAAGATTGTGGATCGTTCCCTGGGTGATCTTTCGCTTCGAACCGTGGTTAAGAGAGGGGTGCCCAAGCGTGTGGACATCAAGGCGCGGCGCAAGAAATATCTGGGCGAAGAGTCCTTGCAGGATGAGCGGCAGGAATCCACCAATGAAACACCTGCCATTGGTCCCGGATCCAACACGCCCATGGATGGAATGTTGCCTTTCTAGTTCAGGGTTTATGAAGAGTCTCTAAGCGGTAATGGGATATATGGAGTGGCTGCAATGAGCGCATCGAATCTCAAGTCTGGATGGTACTCATGGGGATGGATCCTGTGTAGTGTGGTGAGTGCGTTGGTGGGCATGATTCCGTCGGCTCAGGCTCATCATGTATTGGGACGCCCCTCTTATAGCCTCAACGAGGACTCCAACACCCCGCCCACCATGGAGGTAGAGACGCAAATCGGCAGCTATTTCGTCACCATCACCGCTTTTCCGGCCTTTCCCAAGCCGGGCCAGTTGAGCCTTATCAAACTCTACGCCACGCATCTGGACGACGATACGCCCTTTTCCGGCCCCATCACCTTCAGCGTGATGGATGATCTGTTGTGGGGTGGGGAGAAGGAGCAAGTAGGCATCCAACAAGGCCCCATAGATCCCGACGAGGGGGTCTATACCCAGGGCGTGGTGTTTCAGGAGGATGGCGACTATATTCTCAACGCCTATTTCGAGGCGGGCGGCGAACCTTACGCCATTGATCTGCCGATTCGCATTGGTGCGCCTTTTCCCTATCTCCCTTTGGGGCTCAGTGCCGGTGTGGTGATATTGGTACTGGGCATGGTGTCGGTGGTGCAGCGTAAAAAAAGGCGTCGCATGCAGGAGAAAAAGGCGCGGGTTAAAAACGTCTCTTCTGACGATTCCGGGCTGTAGCCGGTCATGGCGCTCCCTATTGACGGTGTTGCCCCAAGCATCGCCTGTCTGCCTGGCGGTAAAGAGATCATGGTGCATCCCGGTCTGCCCGATTTTTGGGCCTGGAGCGTCCTGGGATGCATGGTGGTGATCATCCTGTTTGCGCTGTTTCCAACAAAGCCCAAGGAGCCCCGACAGCGTTCTCTATTTCTCCAGAATCTGCCTCTGATCGGGCCTCTGGTGCGCTTCCTTAACGCCTCTCCCTGGCCTTTGGTGATTATTCGAATCGTTGCAGTGGGGCTCTTTCTTTTGGTGGTGGCGGCGGGGTTCTGGGGTACGCCGATTCCGGGGCGCAATCTGGCCACTATTCTGACCTGGACCCTTTGGTGGACCC
>JADFWT010000315.1 GCA_015233785.1 Magnetococcales bacterium | reverse complement strand
GTAGATGGTGGTGATGATCCAGAGAAAGCTGGCCAGCACCGCAAAGATGGCACCAAGCGGCTCCACCGTGAAGGTGATGGAGAGTCCGGGCATCATCTCAAGCAGGGTGAGCGATGGCGTTTCGCCTAGCTGCGTCTGCTTGAACAGCGGCAGCACCGACAGAAACAGCAGCGTCGCCGTACTGAGGCTCATCGCTTCGCGGATGTTGGGCGTTTTGCGGGCCAGACCGATCAAGATCGCGCCCACCAGCGGAATAATCAGAGGCAACAGAATGGGGTTCATGCGGGAAACCTAAACCAATGTCTCGGTGGTCGGAGTTACCTCTGACCCAATGGATGTCAAACCCGGCATCGCCACTGGATCGAAATAGACGAACCCGTATTTTGGCGATAACGGAGGGAAAACGCTATGCAGGATACATTCTCCGATGTCGTTTTGTCCAACGCTAGCCGCCGTTCGGTGGGAATTGATGCTCATCGGCGTTCCCCAAAAGGCGGTTGCGCAGCGGCTGGAATGGGGTTTGCGGTTAGTTTGATCACCTGTAATATTTTGTTTTTAAAGCGCTCAGGTCGGAGATGCTCCAGCATTAACAGATGCACCACCCTTCGTAGCTGCGTCAGATCATACGTGCCGTGTTCAATGCGGATAATCATCTGAGGTGCCACCGGACGGTAGTCGCTGAGAAAGGCGGCACGGCGTTGCACCGCGTCAAACGGGGGGGGAGAGCGCTGTTGGATCCCCTTTGCCATCCGCCGCTCATCGCCGAAGGTGCGGTGCAGCAGACCGGTGTACTCATAATAGCGGAGCGTGCGGTTGGCCCCATTGAAGGCGCTCAACTGGTCATCAATCTCAAAATGGGTATAGGGTTCGATCTTGGCCTGCGTCTCATGGGTTTTCAGATGTGCCATGATGGCCGCCTGCTTGTACCAATCTCTCTGGTACTCCAGCATCACGGTGATGTTGCGGCTTATGCAGAGGGCGATGAGAAGCGCCATGCCCAGTTTCAGGGTGCGATCCTGGAGTTTAAGTTTCAAGGCGCTCCAGAGCAGGCCGCCATAGAGGGTCAGCGCGATGCCCAGAGGCGTGAGCAGTTGATGCCGCCCATCCCAATCGTAGTGGCGGGGCAGTTTCCCCACGGCCAGATAGGCGTATATGGCGGCGAAAAAGGCCAGTGGCCCGATAATCAATAACATGCGATGCAGGCGGGGATGACGCTGTTCGGGAGCGGGCAGCAGGTGATAGGCCAGCATGGTCAGCGTGATGACCATCACCATGGAGGGGGGGTGAAACAGGCTGTCGAGCACATCCGCAAAGGAGGTGATCACCACCTGGGGGACCAGCAACAGCGCCTTGAGCATGGAGGCCGGGGTGACCTGATTGAAGGAGGTGTAGTTGCCGGAAGGGGTCATCCAGAGGGTACGGGCGGTCCAGAACAGAACCGGCGGCGGCAGAAACATGATGTTGCGTCGAGTAAAGTCCCATAGATGATTGAATTGTCGTGTTTTTGGTGGATCTCTCCACAGTACGAACAGCAGAAAAAGCCCGTAGAACACCAAGTTGGAGAAGGTAAAGAAGGAGAGGGTAAAGATACCCGCCGCCAGCCATTTCAGCCCTTGTCGGCGATGGCGCAGGGCGTAATCGCCGACAAATACCCCCAGAAAAAAGAGCGGATAGCCGAAGGGGGCTTTGAGATTGGCTCCGGAGACCCGTGCGCCGTTGACCGGAATCAGGGCGAACAGCGCCGCCAGAGAGAAGCGCGAAAAGCGATCCAGCAGCGCCACCGATCCCAGCACCCGCATAAAGAGCAAGGCGGCGGCAAAGTAGCCGCAGAAGGCCAGCAACCGGTGGAGCCAGGGGCCTTGTTCCAGGGTGAGAATGTGCGCGTAGAGCAGGGCGGTCAGCGGCTGTCCGCTATCCACGGTCAACTTGAAAATAAAGCCCGGATCATTGCCGTGGTGAATCCAGCTATCCCAGTAGACACCGTGATTGACAAGCAGCAGACCGAAGGCGAGCGCATAGAGCACAAAGAGAGGCCAAGGGGATGGATTGGATCCCTCCAGGGGGGATCCACGGCTGCTGGATAGCGTGGTCATTTATGTGGTAACCATTCGTTATTAAAGGTTATTTATATCTATTATCCCTCCTGGATCACTATACCACTCCGGGATGTGCCGGGTCATCCCCGTGCGCGGAAAAAGAGATGAATCGTTGCGAAAATCAGGCTATTCTTTGATACGCGCAGAGGTTGAGGTCCGAATTTAGCGTAGGGATTGATCATCGTAAGGGAGTCTTTTCATGTCGCAAGAGCAGCCCATGCCGCCCCTGGAGCCGTTCAAGACTCAGTGGCTGAATGGTTCTTCGACCCATCATTCGGTGGGGAAGGTGGTCTGCGTGGGTCGCAACTACGCGGCCCATATTGAGGAGTTAGGCAATGCGCGGCCCGATGAGCCGGTTCTGTTCATCAAGCCGGGGAGTGCCTGCCGTTCGCTTGAGGAGCC
>JADFWT010000314.1 GCA_015233785.1 Magnetococcales bacterium | reverse complement strand
TCAAAGCAGTACGTGGAGAATACGGTAGCGGAAAAACCTTCTTTGCCCGTTGGTTGCAGGAGAAGGCCAAAAAACGGGGCTTCGCCACTTCCGAAGTGCAGGTATCCGAGACAGAAACGCCCCTACATCGATTGGAAACGGTCTATCGCCGTCTTGTCGAACGTCTCTCCACAGCCGATACGCCCAAAGGCGCACTGCGTCAGATCCTGGATGGCTGGTTCTTTACCCTGGAAGAAGACGTTCTGGCAGAGGGTGAAATCGACGAGGACAATGAAGAACGCTTACTCGTTAAGACCAACGAAATGATGGAGAAACGTCTCTGGGAGATCACCCAGAGTGCCCCTGCACTGGCGGCTGCTCTTCGGGCTTATCGAACCGCCTTGGTGGCGGAAGACAATGCCACAGCCGAAGGGCTTATCGCCTGGATCTCCGGTCAGCCCAATGTCGCGGCCACCATCAAACGCCAAGCAGGCATCAAAGGGGATATGGATCACTTCGGCGCCTTGAGCTTTTTGCAAGGCTTATTGGTGATTCTGCGGGACTCAGGACATGCGGGGTTGGTGTTGGTGTTGGATGAAGTGGAGACCTTGCAGCGTGTGCGTACCGATGTCCGGGATAAGGGGCTCAACGCCTTAAGGCAGTTCATCGATGAAGTGGACTCGGGCCGATTCCCTGGACTCTATCTTCTGATTACCGGAACCCCCGCCTTTTATGAAGGGCCGCAAGGTATCCAGCGGTTGGCGCCCTTGGCGCAACGGCTGAATGTGGATTTTACCACCGATGCCCGTTTTGATAATCCACGTGCGGTGCAAATTCGCCTACCTGGATTTGACTTGGCGAAACTGGGAGAGGTGGGGCGCCATGTCCGAGATCTGTTTGCCCACGGCCGTTCTGCGTCGGAAGCGCGTATTCGTCAGATGGCCAATGACGATTATGTACATACCCTTGCCCAAGCTGTAACCGGGAACCTGGGGGGCAAGGTCGGTATTGCACCACGGATATTTCTCCGCAAACTGGTCAGTGATGTGCTGGATCGTATTGACCAATTCCCAGACTTTAACCCCAGAGAACACTATGCCCTAACCGTCACAGAGGACGATTTAACCCAAGCAGAGTACCACGTGTTATCGGCCTCTTCCGTTGATGAGATTGAGTTAACGCTGTGAGCGCGTTCGAACAGCTTCACCCAGCGGTCCAACACCACATTGTCAACTCCCTTGGCTGGTCCTCGCTGCGCCCGCTTCAGGAATCTGCCATTGCTCCCATTCTCCAGGGTCAGAATGGGATTCTGCTCGCCCCCACAGCTGGGGGTAAAACCGAAGCGGCGTTCTTTCCCATCTTATCGCGGATGCTCTCTGAAAACTGGCAGGGGCTTACTGTGCTCTACATCTGTCCTATCAAGGCTCTGTTGAACAATTTGGAACACCGATTGGCCAGTTTTTCCGGCTTGCTTGGACGTCGCGTCGCCCTATGGCACGGAGATATTAGAGACAGCCAGCGGCAGAAAATTGGCAAGGCGCCACCCGATATCCTACTGGCGA
Source organism: Magnetococcales bacterium (assembly GCA_015233785.1). Taxonomy (GTDB): domain Bacteria; phylum Pseudomonadota; class Magnetococcia; order Magnetococcales; family JADFWT01; genus JADFWT01. The sequence goes on along the minus strand of JADFWT010000314.1, from coordinate 961 downwards.
CCCCGGAATCCCTTGAGGTGATCCTGGTCTCCCGGCGTGTGGATCATCACCACTTCTTTCAACATATTCAGACCGTCATCATCGACGAAGTACATGCCTTTGCTGGTGACGACCGAGGCTGGCACCTTCTCTCCTTGATCGAACGTCTAAGCTTCCTGACCGGGCGGAATGTTCAACGTATTGGCCTCTCCGCAACGGTGGGCAATCCCGAGGATCTATTGCAGTGGGTTGCCGGCTCTTCCCCCTCTCCAGGGCAGGTCATTAACCCACCGGTGGAGGATACGGTCAAGCCCGATGTCCAGGTCGATTTTGTCGCGAATCTGAGCAATGCCGCCCTGGTGATCTCCCGGCTTCATCGCGGGGAAAAACGGCTGGTCTTCTGTGATAGCCGAAGCCAAGTAGAAAAGCTGGCAGTTGAACTCCGATCTCTCAAGGTCGAAACTTTCGTGTCACACAGTTCCTTGAGTCTGGATGAACGTAAGCGCGCTGAGGCCGCCTTTGCCCAAGGCCAAAATTGCGTTATTGTCGCCACCAGTACCCTGGAGTTGGGGATCGATGTCGGTGATCTGGATCGCGTGATCCAGATGGATGCGCCCTATACTGTATCCTCCTTCCTACAGCGGATTGGTCGCACAGGACGACGCACGGGGAGCTGTCGAAACTGCCTGTTTCTGGCCACCACCGAAGAAGCCTTTCTTAGAACCATGGGGCTGATGCAGCTCTGGCGCGAGGGTTATGTCGAACCCATTAAGCCTCCCCCGTTACCGTTTCATATCTTGGCGCAACAGATGATGGCGTTGGTGCTTCAAGAGTCGGGCATCGGCATGGGAGCTTGGCAACAACACATAGGCGGCATGCCAGGATTCAACAGCATGGCTCCTGAAGACCAGAATGCGATGATTTGCTTTATGTTGGCGCAAGGCATTCTATTCGAAGAGGGTGGGCTTCTCATGATGGGAGA
>JADFWT010000313.1 GCA_015233785.1 Magnetococcales bacterium | reverse complement strand
CGATAACGCAGTTGGCGCAGAATGAACTCAAGCCCAATGGCGATCAACACCCCCGTGGTAAGGGTGATGAGTGTGGCATCCAGACCATGGGCCACATAGCGGTTGAGCACCTGAATGACATACAGAGACGAGGCCAGTCCGAGCAAATTAAGCACAAACGAGGCGGAAAGCAGCTCCAAAGCCAGAACAGGCCGGACCAGAAGATAACGGATCAGATAGGGCATGGCGTGTTCTTAGGTTGTTCCCGGTCGTTGAGACGGCATGCCGGATACGAAAAAAGACCGCACTATCATAGCACAGTCGGCAGAGACCATGGCAGAGACCACGTTACAGAGGTAGAGGCCACGTTACAGAGGTAGAGGCCAACGTCAACACGCTTAGGGAGAGCAACCACTCACGACTGTAGTGAATCCACATCCTCGGTCTTATGCAGAGCGCCTTCCATGGTTGAGATCAATCTAGCCCTGCGAATGGGCTTGGTCAGGTGGTCATCGCAACCGGCATCCTTTGCCCGCTGAACATCCTCCGACATGGCATAAGCTGTCAGCGCAATGATGGGAACACGGCCAGCCCGGTTTTCCCTCTCCCAGGCACGAATACGCCGGGTGGTCTCATAGCCATCCATAACCGGCATCTGAATATCCATCAAAATCAGGTCGAAGCCTCTTTCCTCAGCGTCCGCCGTCACCAGTGCCAGCGCTTCGGAACCATTGTGTGCCGTCTTGACGACAAAAGGGCTTTTTTTCAGGAACGCTTTGACCAGCAAAAGATTATCTTCCGAATCATCCACCACGAGAATTCGGCATGCTGCTCCATCGTCACACGATACCGCCGGTGGCTGTTCAACCTCGATACGTGTCGAACCCTGCCGACTTCCCTCCCCCCCGGCACCCTCGGAAGGGGCACCGTTGGCACGCGATGCACCATGATCCATTTCAGTAACCTGAAAGGGGGCTTCGAAGACAAAAGTGCTACCCTCCCCCATACGGCTGGTGGCATTCACATCACCCCCCATCATGCGCGCCAGTTGCCGGGAAATGGTCAGACCCAGACCTGTGCCACCAAATTGACGTGTGGTGGAGACGTCCGCTTGGGAAAAGGCGTCGAAAATCTGTTCCAGCTTGGTCCCTGAGATGCCAATACCAGTGTCTGTAATGGAGACCTGAAGACGGGTCGTCTCACCCGCACTCTGACCACCATCCCGGGGTTCTTCTGCATCGCTGCAGGGTCGGACACCAACATGAATCGAAACCGTTCCCTCCGGCGTAAACTTGATGGCATTGCCCACCAGATTGAAAAAAATCTGCATCACACGACCGGCATCACCCTCCAGGCCAGTCGGCACCTGCTCATCCACCCGGGAGATGAGTCCAATCCCCTTTGTACGCGCCAGGATGCTGAAGATATTCATGATTTTATCTACCAGAAGATGGGGGTTGAAAGGGGCCATTTCCAACTCCAGCCGTCCCGCCTCCACCTTGGAGAGATCCAGAATATCGTTGATAAGATGCAGCAACGTCTCTCCAGCCGAGGAACAGACATCCAGATAGTGCCGCTCTTCCGATCCCAAATCGGCATCGTGCATTAACTCTGTCATGCCAATAATGGCATTGAGCGGCGTACGAATCTCATGGCTCATGTTGGCCAAAAAGGCGCTTTTGGTCTGATTGGCCTTCTCCGCGGCCTTTTGAGCCCGTCGGGCATCCTCTTCAGCGCGCGCCAGCTGTGTCACCATCGTGTCAATACGCCCCAGAATTCGTTTGATCATCCACAGGCCGGAGATCAGCAGCACGAGCATGAACACCACCAACATGCGTGAGTGGGTGTCCCGTCGCGACTCCAAAAAAACGTTGATCTGCTCCAGATCCTCCTGATGCATGGCCTGAAGTTGTCGCACCACCTGATCCAAAGGACGGATCATACGAGCCAACAGAGCCAAAAAAGCCGTATGCGAAGGGGTCTCCCGTCGCTCATGCACGGCAACAAAAGCATCAAATTGCCAATGGACCTGCTCCAACACCTTGTCATATTTCGATGATTGATACCGTTTTTGTAAAACGCTGATCTCCTTCAGTCGCGCACGGATGGTCTCCAGAACCGCCTTATGGTGGGTTCGGAACGGTACACTCTCTCCTCCCTGGATCAGCGCCATTTCATAGCGCAACACCTGGTTTTTGAGTATCTCCAGATGGGTACGGATATCTGAGGTAAAGAGGATTGTGGCACGGTGATAATGCAGAGCGCGGTCTTCATTGTCATCGTTGTTGTACCAATACAGGAAGGATCCCGCCGAAAGGGACATACCCAGAATCACCACGATCAACAGCTTGGCCAGCAAGCTGATGGAGAGGGAATCGGTCACACTGGCAGGGCCCAGGTCAGGCTGACCATTATCCATGGAGGAAAAAGAGGTGATCACAAGCAGCACGGACCCCCGAGCAGAGAGGAATGCCGGCGGGTCGTCCACCGACGTCCCACAAGTATACACCCGATGAGGATGGGATGCATCAG
>JADFWT010000312.1 GCA_015233785.1 Magnetococcales bacterium | reverse complement strand
ACACAACATACGCCCAAGAAGATGCTGCTGTGGAAACAACGGGATTTGCAGATTGAAGAACTATTAGTTATTTTTAATCAATATATTAAAGAGAGAACAACATGAAACCAAAAGACAACCAAACCGTTTATGTGCACGCTTTCATATCGTGGACAAAAATGGGGCTATTGTGATTATTATTCATCATGTTTCCCACGTTTATAAAGCGTATGACTCTCTCTTGATCCCACCTGATGCCGATGCTGGGCATAGCGAATCGCTCGGGCCAGCTTGACCCCGTCCATCTCTCCTTTGCGCAGCACATCCTGCGCCCCCAGGTGAATGGCCTGAGTGGCCATCTCCTCCTGCTCCATGCTGGTGAGCACCACAATGGGAATATCCTGGGCCACTTTCTGCACCGCCAGAAACGTATCCAACCCATCGCTCTCAGGCAGTCCCAGATCGAGCAGAATCAGATCAAAATTATCGCCTCTAAGGCGATGACGCGCCTGCTTGATGTTGCCGGCCTGGGTCAGGGTCAATCCCTCTGTCGACAGATGCCGAATGGCATTTTGACGGGTCCCGCAGAGCCACTGACGCACCAGCAAGGCAAAATCGGCGTCATCTTCCACCATCAGTACCTGATAACCACCCGATTGCACCAAGGCGTCATCGGGCATGGCCACCTTGCCGGTGATGATGCCACGCAGATGGCTGGTCAACGGCTTGCCGATAAAGGCCATATAGAGATGGATCAGCAGAAAAATGGAGAGCAAATAGGCCATGCTGAGATGCAGCGAGGCGACGCGCTCCAAGGTTAGGCCGGGAACACCCAACTCATCCAGACGGCCGGCATAGACATAGAACAACCCCGATAGCCAGACCAACGGCGAAATGATCAGGCTGAGAATAAAATAGCTGAAGCGCTGCAAGGGGTTATGCTTCAAACGGCGGCTCTTTCGGAACGGATGATGATAACGCTCCGGATAGAACATGCCATGCAGATAGTAGCCCAACATGGCGCGCAGTTTTTCGGTGGTGGGTACGTACTGCCGCCAGCCGCCGGTCACCATCAACCAGAAGACCGAGAAGGTCCAAAACAGCACCAGCGACCAAGCAAAATAACGGTGCCACCGCGAGGCATCAGCATACCCATTCCAGGTATAGTGACCCGCCACCTCAAAGCCGGTGGCCATCAACCCCAGGATCAGCAGTGCCTGTCCCCAGTGAGAGAAGCGTTCGTAGCGGGAAAACATGGTCACCCAGTGGGTGGCTAACGCAGGTTGATCAGGCGCGGCGCTGGTGCGGGAGAAAAAGAACCGAAACAGAACGTGCGCCAGAATACCGCACAGCACCAACACCGCCATCAGGGTCCAGATCTGTTTCAGAAGAGGAAAACGGTCACGTCCCGGCAGATAGATGCCGCTCACACCCGCCAACCGCCCGGAGGGATGATGACACGCCTCGCAGGTCAACGCCTGATTCTTGGGGGCAACCATGTGAGTGATGGGCATAAACATGCGCCCCTGCACAAAACCCACCTTGCCGCTATAAGGGATAGGCTGATCCTTCATGCCGGCACGCACCGCCCGCTTCCAGTCATAGCTGCGATCAAAGGCCTCCTGATCCGTTGGCGAGGAAGGCACGGCATGATTCACCACCAGATTGTTATTGACCGGATCGTAAGGCATTTGCACCCGCATCACCTTGAACGGCCAGATGCGCGCCTTGGGATCGTTGGGACCTCCGGAGATGGTGTTGATGGAGACGGGCTGTTTGGGGTCGATCTTATCGGTGATCAACGTAAAATCGGTGCGTCCGTTAAACCAGTGATACGCCGGCACCAGATGCTTGCCCCAGGTGATGGTGCCATGGTGACGGGTATGGGTTATACGCTGCGGTGGATTCTCTTCCGGGGCCAGCAGATCCTCACTGTTGCGTTCCCGCCCCGCTGTGCGCCAATCCCAAAAGGTTTTGGTATCGACACCGCCACGGGCAATACTGGGAATGTGACAGCTCTGGCAGGCAACCCGCTTGGTGTGATCGTTAAGCTTTGGCTGATGGGGATGGGGCCGTAGGCCGTGACACGATTCACACGAGGTGCGGCTGAAATCGGTGTGGCCGGGCCGGTCGATGCCCACGGCATCCTTGGCCTTCATCCGATAGCGGCTGCCGGAGATGCGATGTCCCATTCCGGCATGGCAGGTAGTGCAGCCAAAATCGAGGCCATCGGGCGCCATATGTACATCCAGGGACTCCGGCGGATTCAGCAGCGAGGAGTCGAGATCACCATGTTTGGCCCCATCGGCCCCACCCCCGTTAAAATGGCAAACACCGCAGTTGCGGCGGCTCGGCTTGCCGACGCTGCGGGCCACCGCCACAAAGTCCGGCTTGCGAATAATGCGCCCGCTCTTGAGGCGCATAATCGCATAGCCATAGGGAAATTTACGATATTTGCCCGTCTGCTCATGGCAAACCAGACAATCGACTTGATCATCTTCTGTCGTGGGGTTTTTTCGGATCTTTCCAACCATAGCCAATGTGGCACATGGT
>JADFWT010000311.1 GCA_015233785.1 Magnetococcales bacterium | reverse complement strand
CGCCCGGCCTGGACGGCGAGGCTTTACGCCTTGGCTGTGACTCACTCTTGGGAGGTGGCGCAGCAGAACCACCACCGCCCTCCTCTGTCGTGGGGCTCGCACAAGCGGTGACCTCAATCATGGTGGGACCAGTGGGCAATCCCCCTTTACCTTTTTCCCGCACACTGCGCGTTGAAAGTACCACCGCATCCGGGCCAAGCTTCTCTTTGACCTTCTGCAGCGCCTCGCGCATGTCCTGGGCTCGAAATGTGGTTGCGTTCATGGCTTCCAGTTACTCAATAACAGGGATGATCTAATATAGGTTACCCTATAACCCTTTTTTTCGTTATCCATCTATCCAATACTCCGGGCCGGCCTCAAGACAGCCCCGCTAGGCCAAACCCACCGTACCCACCGACTCTACCGGCGTAGAGGACGGCACCTCATTCTGAGAAATCACCACCAGATGCGGAAGCACCCCTTCGGTGGCCTGCTTAACAAACGGCCTGACACGAGTTCCCGTTATCAAAATCGGCTGCACCACCTCCATGGAGACCTGCTCAACCGACTCCTTAAGGGTGGTCAGGAACTGATTGGCAGCTCGTGGAGAGAGCGAAAGATAAGAGCCGAACTCTCCATCCATGATCGCCTCTGCCACCAGATTTTCTGCATCGGCCCCCAGTACCAACGCCTGAAGATGGCCCCGCTCATCCACATATTTGGCCGCAATGGACTTGGAGAGCGTTTGACGCACCAACTCTACCAACTGTTGGGGATGTTTAACCACTTTGGCATAATCCGCAATGGTTTCGAGAATCGAAGCCAGATCACGTACCGATACCCGCTCCCGAAGCAATCCCTGCAACACCTTCTGAATGCCACCAAGATCGATAAGATTGGGAATCAACTCCTCCACCAATTTGGGCTGATTTTTGGCCACAAGGTCAAGCAGATTCTGCACCTCTTGGCGGTTCAACATCTCATAGGCGTGGGTGTTGACCAGCTCCGTGATGTGAGTGGCCAGTACCGTAGAAGGATCCACCACCGTATAGCCCAGCATTTCGGCCCGCTCCCGCTCGTGGCCGGGAATCCACATGGCCGGAAGACCAAAGGCCGGCTCCACCGTAGGCGTACCCTCTACCTGACCCGAAACAACCCCACCCTCCATGGCTAAAAACTGGCCCGGCTTCAACTCACCGCGCCCCACTTCGACGCCCTTGATCAGAAAGACATACTCCCCCGGCTTGAACTGGAGATTATCCTTAATGTGAATGGGCGGCACCACAAAGCCCATGTCGGTGGCGAACTGCCGACGAATGGAGCGAATCTTATCCAGAAGATCGCCATCTTGACTCTCATCTACCAGCGAGATGAGACCATAGCCCACATCCAACCGTAGCAGATCCAGCGCCAGAAAATTCTCAATGGGCTCCTCTTGCTCCGGGGCCGATTGAGCTTCCACAACCTGTTGATGGGCCTGCTCGACCTCCTCGCGCTCTTTCTTCTTAAAGAGGAAATAGGAGCCGATACCCATGGCGATGGAGAGCGTCGAGAACGCCATGGTGGGCATGCCCGGCATCAAGGCGAACAGCCCTAGAACGACGGCACTCACCAGGATCACACGCGGCTTGGCAGTGATCTGACCGGTGACATGATCGGCCATGTGCTGGTCGGTGGAAGCGCGGGTAACCAGAAAACCAGCAGCAGTGGAGATCACCAGAGCCGGAATCTGCGCCACCAAACCATCACCAACCGTCAAAATGGTATAAATCTCCGCCGATTCGCCCGCCGAAAGATCCTGCTGGGCGACACCAATGATAAACCCACCGATGATATTGATCATCGTGATGAGAATACCGGCAACCGCATCGCCTCGAACAAACTTTGAAGCACCGTCCATGGCACCGAAAAATTCCGACTCCTCTTCAATATCCTTACGTCGCGCCTTGGCTTCATCTTCGGTGATCAATCCGGCATTCAGGTCGGCATCGATGGCCATCTGCTTACCAGGCATCTTATCCAAGGTGAAGCGGGCTGCCACTTCGGCGATACGCCCAGCACCCTTGGTGATGACGATAAAGTTGATGATCACCAAAATAGCGAAGACAATGACACCCACCACCGGGTTGCCGCCGACAACAAATTGACCGAAAGCCCGTATCACCTCACCCGCCGCAGCATCCCCCTCGGCACCATGCAGAAGAATCAGACGCGTGGTGGCGATGTTGAGCGAAAGCCGCAACATGGTAGTGATCAGCAGAACACTGGGAAATGAGGAGAACTCCAGTGGCTTATGAACGTAGAGGGTCGTCAGAAGAATGACAATACCCAGAGAGATGTTGACAGCAAGAAACAGGTCCAACAATACCGGAGGCACCGGAATGATCATGACAATCAAAACCATGATCACAGCGAATGCCATGATGATATCACTGGATGTTTTTAATTTCGCCCATATTTGGGCCATGGGTGTGGCAGCCAACGTTTCCTCCGCATATTATTCGAAAGGGGAAGTGGTACCCTGAAGACAAAACCAGAGATAAAAATAAAAAACTATCTTTCTTTA